>JACFMZ010000156.1 GCA_019455105.1 Bacteroidota bacterium
CTACGATTACTACCAGCCTGAGGCGTATGTGCCCACCACCGACACCTACATCGAGAAAGAAACCGATGTGAACGATGAGATCGAACGGTTGCGGCTGTCATCCACCACCAGTCTGATCGAAAGAAGAGATACCATTGTGGTTGCTTCTGTTTCATCGATCTATGGCCTGGGCGCTCCCATCGAATATCTGGACACCTATCTCCCCATTACTCTGGGAGGTTTTTCAGACCGCACCGCCATACTCCGAAAACTGGTTGCACTTCAGTACGCACGAAAAGATGTCGATTTTCATCGAGGGGCCTTCCGGGTCAAAGGCGATGTCGTAGATATTTTTCCGGGATATGGGGACACCCCGATCCGGGTCGAACTGTTCGGAGATGAGGTCGAACGGATCTCCGAATTCGAACCCCTGACCGGGCGGATTCTGCGTGATCTCGAGAGTGTTACCATCTGGCCCGCGAAGCATTATGTGACCAGCAAGGCCAGGCTGGAGGCGGCAGTCAGGAGTATTCAGGACGAACTTAAAGAGAGGCTGCAGGAACTCCATTCCCAGAACAAGCTTCTCGAAGCGCAACGGCTGGAAATGCGGACCCGTTTTGATCTTGAAATGATGCGTGAAGTCGGGTACTGCAACGGTATTGAAAATTATTCCCGTCCTCTTGCCGGTCGTCCGCCCGGTTCGCGCCCCTACTGTTTGTTTGATTATTTTTCCGATGATTATCTGCTTGTTATTGATGAATCACATGTTACGGTTCCGCAGATCGGCGCAATGTATCACGGCGACAGAAGCAGAAAAGTAACGCTGGTTGAGCATGGATTCCGCCTCCCTTCAGCATTGGATAACCGTCCGCTGAAATTTGAAGAGTGGGAAGAGATGGTGAATCAGGTTATCTTCGTCAGCGCGACGCCGGGAAATTATGAATTGGAAAAATCCAAAGGCGTATTTGTTGAACAGGTTATTCGACCGACCGGTTTACTCGATCCTGTTATTATAGTGCGTCCGATAAAAAATCAGATTGATGATCTTATTGTGGAAATACGAAAGCGGACCGAAGCAAAAGAGCGCGTGCTAGTTACAACCTTAACGAAAAGAATGGCGGAAGATTTAACGGAATATCTTGTCAATATCGGAATAAAGGTTCAATACATTCATTCGGAAGTCGATGCACTTTCGCGAGTGGATGTTCTCCGCAATCTTCGTCTCGGTTACAGCGATGTTATCGTCGGCGTTAATTTATTGCGCGAAGGATTAGACCTTCCGGAAGTTTCACTTGTTGCCATTCTTGATGCGGATAAAGAAGGATTTTTGCGCTCGGAGCGCTCGCTGATTCAAACGGCGGGAAGAACTGCCCGCAATGCTAACGGAATGGTAATTATGTACGGCGATAAGATTACGGATTCCATGAGAAAAACTATTGATGAAACTGAACGCCGACGCGAAAAACAGATTGCCTACAACAAAGAACATCAGATTACGCCGAAGACAATTTATAAATCGTTTGATGAAATTATTGCCTCGACCGCAGTAGCGGATGTTTCCGCCGAACGCGAACAGAGAAGAGAGCGCGAACGGCTTCCCTTAGTTGCGGAAACGGTTGTGAAATATCTTTCTAAAGAACAAAAAGCTGACCTGCTGGAAGAATTAACAAAGGAAATGCACAAAGCCGCACAGGATTTGGAATTTGAACGGGCGGCGCAGCTTCGCGACGAAATTGAACGGCTAAAAAAATGAATTTACTTTCAACTTTTATATATCCTCTTCGTGATTTTGTTTTTACCACAAAATGTTTTCATTGCGGAAAGAATATGGAAGATGGAGAAGAACGGTTATGCGCTTCATGCTGGACAACACTTCGCAGAGTAGAAAAGAATGATTATACATACAAAATAATGGAGCAGAGATTTCATGATGCCGGAATTGTCGATGGCTTTTATCCTCTGTATTATTTTGAAAAGAACGGCGTTTTCCAAACACTGGCGCACAATCTTAAATATCAGGAAATCCGTTCGTTCGGCGTTGCACTGGGGAAAAATCTCGGCGCTTATCTTAAAGAAATTCAAACGGAATTTGATTGTATTATTCCCGTTCCTCTCAACTTGAAAAAACTCCGCGACCGAGGATATAACCAGGCGGAACGTATTGCGTACGGTGTTTCTTCGGTTACTGCTGTTCCCGTTAAAGAAAAAATTGTTGAACGCATTCGATACACGCAAACACAAACAAAATTAAATGCAGAAGAGCGAAAACTGAATGTGGATAGTGCATTTGCCGTACGGAACACTGACGCCGTTCAAGGGAAAGCAATTTTAATCGTTGATGATGTAATTACTACTGGAGCCACAATTCAAGAAATTGCCGGAGTATTAAAAACTTCCGGTGCTGCAAAAACCTACATAGCTTCGGCAGGCTTGGCAAAACTTGGTGATGATGTGTGAAAGAGATTTATCTTTAAGTCGGATGATAATACTTCGCATACAAATAAATATTTTCATAGATTGAGCGAAGAAACCCTAAAATAAATATGCTTGTAATGTCGAAATTGTATAAAATCAATGTGGATAAAACTTAAGTTATGTTAAACAGAATGCACTGTTTAAAAACAAAAACAGACACCGGAAATGATGTCTGTTTACTTTGGTTTAGTAGCGGGGCTAGGACTTGAACCTAGAACCTTCGGGTTATGAGCCCGACGAGCTACCAATTGCTCCACCCCGCGATCAAATGTTACCAAATATATAAATTAATCATTCGTTAGTCAAGGTAAAGTTATGGAGATAAAAAAAGAAAAAACAATTTTAGTTTCAAATGATGACGGAATTGATTCTGCCGGCATTCATTCACTGGTAAAAGCGTTAAGCGAACTTGCCAATGTTATAGTTGTTGCACCCGAAACGCAGCAAAGCGCCGTTGGTCATGCTATTACCGTTCATAGACCGCTGCGGGTAAAGGAATATAAGCGTGATGAAAAATTTTTCGGTTATGCTGTTGACGGCACGCCTGCCGACTGCATAAAATTAGCCGCCCATCACCTTCTTGAAAAAAAACCGGATCTTATTGTTTCAGGAATTAACCATGGCTCCAATACGGCAATAAGTGTCATATATTCGGGAACAGTTTCCGCAGCCACAGAAGGAACAATTCTCGGCATTCCTTCGTTCGCAATTTCCTTAACATCGTTTGATACGACAGCGGATTTTTCAACGGCAGCGGATTTTTCAAAACAATTGTCTCGTCTAGTGTTGGAAAAGGGGCTTCCCAAGGGAACGCTGTTGAATGTTAATGTTCCGCCGCTTCAAAAAAAGGATATAAAAAAAGTGGTAATTACCAGGCAGGGAAAATCATTTTGGGATAATGAATTTGAATCAAGACGCGACCCTGATAATAGAGAATATTTCTGGCTAAAAGGAGAATTAATTGAACTTGACAATGAAGAAGACAGCGATCAAAAGGTGATTCTCGATGGGAATATTTCAATTACACCGATTCAATATGATTTAACAAACAACACATTTCTCAAGCAGTTACGAGACTGGAAAATAGAGATATAGTTATTTTCTAAAAAGAAGTTTTTTTTCTTTAAAAAAGATTGACATCTGTATATAATTTGATTATATTTATTGCTCTATGTTAAGCGATTTTAGTAAAATAAAAAACAAAGTCAGCTTGACAAAAGAAGAAAAAGTTGTTATATTTGTAGCCCGCATTACGCGGAAAATGTTCTTTGAAAATTTGTGTGCACGGCTCTAAAGGTCAATAAGATTTAACGTTTCAAAATTTATAATTTCAAATTCTTTTAGTTGATTAAAATTTTTAATTTTACAACGGAGAGTTTGATCCTGGCTCAGGACGAACGCTGGCGGCGTGCCTAAC
>JACFMZ010000019.1:0-24276 GCA_019455105.1 Bacteroidota bacterium
CCGTTCCCTGTGCAGACTGTCCTTTGGGAGTTAAAACGCCGACAATTTTAAACGGCATATTTCGAATACGAATAACCGTCCCCACCGGATCACCGCCGTTAAATAAATTATCAACAATAGTCTGCCCTACCACGCACACTTTTGATGCATTTTTCACATCCGCTTCGGTAAAATATTGTCCGCTGCTCAGAGGCCAGCTGCGAATATCAAAATATTCCGGCGTTGCACCGATAACAGAAGTACGCCAATTTTGTTCGCTGTAAATAATCTGCGCCATCGCCCGAACCTGCGGCGTCATTCTTGCAACGGAAGGGCATTGCGTTCGCAGCGCTTCAAAATCTTCCGGCGTTAACGACTGCATTGTTCCCATTCCGCCCCGCACGCCTCCTTGATTAGTGGATCCCGGAAAAATTAACAGCACATTTGTTCCCAAGGTTGCAATTTGTGCCTGAATGTTTGCCTGTGCGCCGGTTCCGACCGCCATCATCGTAATAACCGCGCCGACACCGATAATAATACCGAGCATGGTGAGAAACGAACGCATTTTATTTCTGCCGAGCGAACGCATTGCTACTTTTAAAATATTCAAAACATTCATACCGCTTCCCCTTCATCAACTAATGCGGGATAATTTTTTATTTCTTCTGTTGCAATGCGCCGTTTGCCGACGGAAAAATCTTTCTGTATTTTTCCGTCTTTGAAAATAACGTTCCGTGTCGCATATTCCGCAATATCATTTTCATGCGTTACGAGAATAATAGTAATTCCTTTTTCGTTGAGCTGTTGAAATATTTCCATTACTTCAATGCTTGTCCGACTGTCGAGGTTTCCCGTCGGTTCATCGGCAAGAATAATAGACGGATTATTGACTAATGAACGGGCAATGGCAACCCGCTGCTGCTGTCCGCCGGAAAGCTGATTCGGCATGTGATGCGACCGCTCCGCTAAACCGACAATGCGAAGCGCTTCAAGCGCTTTTTCCTGCCGGTAAGTATTGGTAACATTATTATAGAACATCGGCAGCTCAACATTTTCCAGCGCAGAAGTTCGTGAAAGCAGATTAAACCCTTGAAAGACAAAACCGATTTTTTGATTTCGAATACCCGCAAGTTCATCTTTATTTAATTTACCCACTTCAACGCCGTCAAGAAAATATTCTCCTTTGGAAGGAACATCAAGACAGCCGAGTATATTCATAAAGGTCGATTTCCCGGAACCCGATGCCCCCATGATAGCGACAAATTCACCCTGCTCAATTTCTAATGAAACTCCGCGCAGGGCATGAACCTCAACATCGCCCATGATGTATGTTTTGTGAATGTTTTTTACTTCAATTATTTTTTTTGTCATAGTGCAAAGAAAAATTTTATTCTCATTTAAAATCTCGGCCTGCCGCCGCTGCGCTGCTGTTGGAACGGAGATCCGCCGGCAGATTCAGGACGCTGAACAATTGTTCCAACAACAATTTCTCCTCCTTCTTCAATTTTTCCGCGGACAATTTCCGTAAAGGTTCCGTCGGAAAGTCCTGTGCGGACCATAACAGATTCTAATTTTTTATGAGAATTTAAAATCCACAATCTGCCGATACCGCGCGCCGCCATTCGCCGTTCCATATCCTGCGGATTGAAATTTCCGCCTCCGCTGAATCCGCCTCCGTTCTGCGTCCATTGTTTTCGCCGCTCTGCGCGGACTGAATCTTCTGCTCCTCCGTTACCATTTGCAGACGTATCTTTTTTAACTTCAATTTGATCCTGCGGCGGAGTGAAACGCAGAGCAATAGTCGGGACTTTAAGAACAGATTCTTTTTTTGTTACCAAAATTGTTACGGTCGCCGTCATTCCCGGCATTAATTTTAATTCTTCATTCGGCACATCAATTATTACAATGTAACTGACAACATTTTGAGATGTTACCGGATCCAATCGAACCTGCCGAACTTTTCCTTTAAAGACCTGATCGGCATACGCATCAACGGTAAACGTTACATCCTGACCGACCTGAACTTTTCCGATATCGGCTTCATCAACACTTGCCTGCACCTGCATTTTTGTTAAATCGTTTGCAATGGTAAAAATTGTCGGTGCGGAAAGACTTGCCGCAACCGTCTGTCCCACATCCACCGCGCGGGAAATTACCACGCCGTCAATCGGCGCTTTAATGGTTGCGTAGCGAAGATTAATTTTTGCCCTATCTAACTGTGCGTCGGCTTGCTTGTTTTGCGCTTCGGAAGATTCATAATCGGCGAGTGCGGCGTCATAATCTGCCTGCGCGGCAAGATTTTTATCCATTAATGTTTTTACACGCTCGAAATTTCTTTTGCTTTTATTCAACTGTGCCTGAGTCCGTTGAAGGCTGGCTTCAGCATCTTTTACCGAAGCTTCAAGAAAAGTCGGATCAATTTGTGCAATAACCTGTCCGGCATGCACCCGGTCATTAAAATCCACATATAATTTTTGAATAATTCCCGAAACCTGCGTTCCGACCAGAACGGTTTTTACGGCGCTCAAAGTACCGGTTGCAGAAACTGAAATTTGAATATCGCCTCGCGTTACTTTCTCAAAGCGATAGTTTATTTCTGACGATTTACTATTTCCAAGAAAATAAAATCCTGCGGCAGCAATAAGTATTACTGCAATAATACTGTATGTTATTTTTTTCTTCATAAATTCCTTTAAAAATTGTTGCAATAGTTCGACACACAACAGTGGCGTTAAGTTTAGCGGTTGTAATACAAAATATTGCTTTGATAATAATAAAAAAAGGGACAAAATCGTTATTTTCTGTCCCTTTTTAATACCGCTTAAAGTATTTCTTTATTTACTATCTATTGCCTCAGCGGCGCAAATGGCGCTCATATTAACAATATCGGTAACTTCCGCAAAATGCTGGAGCACATGAACCGGTTTAGCCATTCCCATTAAAATCGGACCAATAAGTTCTGCTTCGCCGATTCTTCCCATCAGCTTATACGAAATATTCGCCGAATTTAATTCCGGAAAAATTAAAATATTTGCCGCTTGTTTTAACGCGCTGAACGGATATTCTTTTTCCAGCATCTCGGTGGATACAGCAATATCTGCCTGTAGTTCGCCGTCAATAATAAATTCGGAATTTTTCTTCTTAAAAATATCAATCGCTTTGCGGACTTTATCCGATTCGGGATGAATGCTTGAACCAAAATTGCTGAATGATAACATGCCGATACGCGGTTCTACATCAAAGCGCTTTGCCGTCTGCGCGGAAAGAAGAGCAATCTCTGCAAGCGTTTCGGCATCGGGGTCAATATTTACGGTAGTATCGGAAAAGAAAAAAGTACCTTTCTTGGCAATCACCGCATACATCCCGGCAACTTTTTTCAATCCCTGCTTCATGCCGATAATTTGCAGCGCCGGACGAATAGTATCAGGATAGGTTGTCGTCAATCCGCCGATAACACCGTCCGCATATCCCAGCCGAACCATCATCATAGAAAAATAGAAGCGGTGATTCATTGATTTTTCTGCATAGAACTTTGTTGCTCCTTTTCGCTGCCGAAGTTTATACATCTCTTCAACAAACTTTTCGCGATGAGGATATGTTTTCGGATCAATAATTTCTGCTTTGCCTTCAAATTCCAGATGATTTTCTTTTATTAATTTTTCAATCCGGTCTTTTTGCCCGACCAAAATAGGCGACGCTAAATCTTCATCAATAAGAATTTGGGCGGCGCGGAGAATTTTTACTTCATCGCCTTCGGGAAAAACAATGCGCTGTTTCTTTTGTTTGGCTTTATGAAAAACAAAATTCATAAATTGTTTTGAACGGCCGAGACGTTCTTCCAGCTGTTCGGCATATTTTTCCCAATCGGTAATCGGTTGTTTTGCAACACCTGTTTCCACAGCGGCTTTGGCTACCGCCGGCGCTACCCAGCGCAGCACGCGAGGATCGAGCGGTTTGGGAATAATGTAGTCTTTCCCGAAAAGAATCGGATCGCCTCCGTATGCCTTAATCACCGAATCCGGAACATCTTCTTTCGCCAACTGCGCCAGAGCGCGGGCGGCGGCAATTTTCATTTCTTCATTAATGGTTGTTGCCCGCACATCCAGCGCGCCGCGAAAGATAAACGGAAATCCGAGAACGTTGTTCACTTGATTGGGATAATCGGATCTTCCTGTTGCCATAATAATATCACTTCGCACGCTTAACGCATCTTCCGGCGAAATTTCCGGATCGGGATTTGCCATGGCAAAAATAATTGCCTTCGGCGCCATGGATTTTACCATCTCTTTTGTTACCGAATCTTTTACCGATAAACCGAAAAAGACATCGGCGCCTTTCATTGCATCAGCAAGCGTGCGCGCATTGGTTTCCGCAACAAATTCTTCTTTGTATTTATTCATTCCTTCGGTGCGCCCTTTGTATAACACTCCTTTGCTGTCGCACATAATGACATTTTCTTTTTTTATTCCCAGCAGCATATGAAGTTTAGCGCACGCCATCGCCGAAGCGCCGGCGCCGTTATACACCACTTTTACTTTGGCAATATCTTTACCGGCAATTTCCAGCGCATTTAATAAACCGGCGGCGGAAATAATTGCCGTTCCGTGCTGATCATCATGAAACACAGGAATATTCATTGTGCGGCGAAGTTCCTGTTCAATTTCAAAACATTCCGGCGCTTTAATATCTTCCAAATTTATTCCGCCGAATGTCGGCTCCAGCATTTGCACACATTTAATAATATCTTTTGTATCTTTTCCTTTTATTTCAATATCAAACACATCAATATCGGAAAAACGTTTGAACAGCAGCGCTTTTCCTTCCATCACCGGTTTTCCCGCTTCCGGTCCGATATCGCCAAGACCGAGCACTGCCGTTCCGTTGGAAACAACGGCAACTAAATTTCCTTTGGCGGTATATTGATAAACATCTTCGGGATTTTTGTTAATAGCAAGGCAGGGAACGGCTACACCCGGCGTGTAAGCAAGAGAAAGGTCGCGTTGAGTTGCACACGGTTTGGTCAGAGAAATCTCAAGCTTTCCTTTGCGCCCGGAACTGTGATATTCCAGTGCGTCTTCTGGTCGTATTTTCATATGTACCTCTTATTTCATAATAAATATTCTCGTAAAATTGTGAGAAGAAAAAAATAAAAAATTTCTCTACGAGCAGGGAAATTTTTTCGGTAAACTATTTTTTTCATCGTAATGGTACCCTCACTGTTGCGCGAAAATCTGTTGTTCCATGTAAATTCGGACTGACTTCAAAATTATATAACGCGGCATCAACATACGCATCAAGAATATTTACGGCATATAAAATGGCAAAATACCATCCGAAATTATCACGCTGCTTGTGATAAAAATCCCGCACATTTTTTTCCGAAAGATTTCCCTGCGGATTTGAAACGGTTATTGTTGTGTCGTATCGTGTTCGATATTCCTTATACAATGTATTTTGATTTCGATAGACTGAAATGTAATAATATCCTAATCCCCAAATAATCGGCGCTTTCCAGTACGAACCATTATAGAGTTGTCCTGCACCGGGAAGAAGCATTGACGACAGCATGGCAATTGTTGTGGATTTTGATTGAGGAATAGTAGTATCCACCGGTGAGAGCTGTGCGGCAATCAGCGAATCTTCATTGATATTTAGCAAGCGTGTCGAATCGTTCATAACGCGAAGAAATACCGGCTGGTGAATCGGTTGTTCAAATTGAGGATGATTTCCTCTGAAGGATGAAAAAGATTGTGCCGCGGCAAACGACCAGCAGCACAGAATACTATACAGCACGAAGCGTCGCATTAGACAATTAAAGCAACCACTTCAATTTCTACCAGTGCATCTTTAGGAAGCCGGACAACTTCTACGGTTGAGCGTGCCGGCGCCGCTTCGCCGAAATAATTTCCGTAGATTTCATTCATGGCGGCAAAGTCATTAAAATTTTTTAGAAATACGGTGGTCTTTACCACATGCTTCAAATCGGAATGGCTTGCGTGAAGAATAGCTTTCAGATTTTCGCAAACCTGCTTTGTCTGCTCCTGTATGGTTGTTCCGACCATCCGTCCGGAAACAGCATCAAGCGCAATTTGCCCGGCGGTAAACAGCAGTTGACCCTGCACGGCAACCGCTTGATTATACGGACCAATCGGCAGCGGAGCTTTATCGGTTTTAATGATTGTTTTCATGGTGTGATAATTTTTGAATTGAATGTTGCGTTACTGATGATTGTGAAGCTGATATAAGGTATGGAAATATTCGTTAGGAAAAAAGATTTATGAGTCGAGCAGTTCAATAATTCGGTCAAGATCATCGGGAGTGTAATATTCAATGGCAATTTCACCGCCGCCGATATTGTTTTTTCTCACCGTTACTTTGGTGCCGAATTTATGCCGCATTTTTGTTTCAATGGATTGAAACGCGGAACTTCCTTTCATTCCGTGCGCGCCTCCGGAGGAAGATTTTTTCTTCGGCAATTTTCCGTCCGAACCTTTCACAACATCTTCAATCTTTCGCACCGACCAGCCGTCTTCGACAATTTTTTGATATAATTTCAGCTGCACTTTTTCGCTTTCAGCGCCGAGCAGCGCGCGCGCATGCCCCATGGAAATTTTATTATCCCGAACACCGTTCTGAATTTTTTCCGGCAGCTTCAAAAGCCGCAGAAAGTTGGTAATTGTCGAGCGCTCTTTGCCGACTTTTTCTGCAACCTGCTCCTGCGTTAATTTACACTCCTCAATCAACCGCTTAAATGATAACCCGACTTCTATAGGATTTAAATTTTCACGTTGAAGATTTTCAATCAATCCAAGCTCAAGCATTTCTGCATCGCTGGAAACATTGAGAATGTACGCGGGAATGGTCTTTCTTCCTAACTCCTGGCTGGCACGCACGCGTCGTTCGCCGGAAATTAATTCATATGTTCCGGCTGCCAATTTTCGCACCGTAATCGGCTGAATAATTCCGTTTTGCTGAATTGAGCGCTTCAGTTCTTCCAGCGCGCGGTTATCAAAATCCATGCGGGGCTGAAACGGATTGGGGCTGATTTTTGAAATTTCAATTTCTGTTGTCGTGCCGCTTTGCGTGGTATCTCTTGCGGGTGTATCGGCAGAGACATCCGTACGCGCCGTATCGGGTATTCGCGGAATGAGCGCGCTTAATCCTTTACCTAAAACAGATTTTGATTTAAAGTCCGACATAATTTCTTACTGCACCGATGTTCGCGGCGTTGAATGCACGGAAGCCGAGCGATGCTGAGCGGTTTGTTTCTGATAATTTTTTAAAATTTCCTGCGCTAAATCCATATAATTCTTGCTGCCGGAAGAAACTGCATCATAGAGCAAAATTGGTTTGCCGAAACTGGGCGCTTCGCTTAACCGAACATTTCGCGTAATTATAACGTTAAAAACTTTTTCGCCGAAATATTTTTTAACTTCATCAACAATTTGATTCGATAACCGTAAACGCGAATCATACATGGTCATCAACACTCCTTCAATATCCAAAGCGGAGTTGAATGCTTTTTTCACCATGTTAATGGTATTCAGCAGCTGTCCCAATCCTTCCAGCGCATAATATTCGCACTGCACGGGAATGAGAACCGAATCCGCCGCCGTTAATGCATTCAGTGTAATTAAACTCAGCGAAGGAGGACAATCAATAATAATAAATTCATAGTTCGAACGAATATCATTCAATGCCGTCCGTAATTTATTCTCGCGGTGTTCTTCATTCACCATTTCAATTTCCGAACCGACAAGATTAATATGGGAAGGAATAAGAGAAAGAAACGGCATAGAAGATTTCAGAATTGCTTCATGCGCCGGCAATTCGCCGATCATAACTTCATAGGCAGTTTTCCGAAGCGTTTTACTGTCAAACCCGACACCGCTGGTGGCGTTCGCCTGCGGATCAATATCTATCAGCAGCGTTTCATGTTCCGTTGCCGCCAGTGATGCCGCAAGATTAACCGCAGTGGTGGTCTTTCCCACGCCCCCCTTTTGGTTTGCTATTGCGATTACTTTTCCCATCAAAAACCGTTGCGATTAATAAAAATTTAACTGAATTTTGTATCAATATACTCCATTCCCTCTGTTTTTGCAATGAAGAATTAATGGAGAATTAAAGAAACACTTTAGGAAAGTACCGAAATGATAAAACTCTTATGGATTGGAATCGGCGGATTTTTGGGCAGTATTTTACGTTTTGCGGCATCACAGTACATTCACCGGTTGGCAAAGAACAATTCCTTCCCGCTTGGAACGCTGAGCGTGAATATTTTTGGCTGTTTTCTTATCGGATTTCTTTCGAAATTTTTTGAAGAGCGCTTTCTCGTTCAGCCGGAGCTTCGCTTGTTTCTGGTTATCGGCGTGCTCGGCGGATTTACAACATTTTCATCATTCAGTTATGAAACGATTGCGCTTCTGCAGGAAGGGAATATTTTTCAAGCAGGCATAAACATTATCGGCAGCATTTTTCTTTGCCTGCTTGCTACATGGCTGGGAATTATTGTTGGAAAAATTAGTTGAAAAATATTTTTTATTTTTTCCGTATAAATTTTTTTAGCATAGGAAACGTTCGTGCAGTGAAAACATTTTTTTAAGAGGAAATTTTATGAAACTTACCGGCGAAGGAAAACTTGTCAGAATTTTTATCGGTGAAACGGATAAACATCACCATATGCAGTTGTATGATACCATAGTAAAGCGTGCGCGCGAAGAACATCTTGCCGGCGCAACAGTGCTTCGCGGCGTAGAAGGATTCGGCGCCCGAAGCGTCATTCATAAAGTTTCGCTTCTCGACCTTTCCGAAGATCTTCCGATGATTATTGAAATTGTTGATACGGCGGAAAAAATTGAACAGTTCCTTCCTATTATAGATACGCTGCTTGAAGAAGCACGCTGCGGCGCAATGGTAACCGTAGAAAAAGTTGACATAAGAAAATATACAGCAGGAAAATAATTCATCATCCAAAAGGAGCAGCAATGAAAAATTTTTTTAACCTTTGGCAGTTTTGGGCATTCCTTTCCGCTCTCTTTGCGGCATTCACGGCAATTTTTGCGAAGATAGGAATCGCCGGAATTAATTCCGACTTTGCTACATTTATACGAACAATCGTTATTTTTGTTGTGCTGACAATGATTTTATTTTTTACCAACCAGTTTCAACCGCTTCATACTCTTTCGCAGAAAAGCATTTTCTTTCTTATCCTTTCGGGAATTGCAACCGGCGCATCGTGGATAGCATATTTTCGCGCGCTGAAACTCGGCAACGCTTCACAAGTAGCGCCGATAGATAAATTGAGTGTGGTTTTTGTAGCACTCTTCGGGTTAATATTTTTAGGCGAGCAAATAACGTTTGCACAGTGGGTCGGCATCGGGCTGATTGCGGCGGGAGCAATTGTTATTGCCGTGCAATAAACCGGAAATCTTTTTTCTTTAAAGAACGGTAAAAAAAATAATTACGATTACATAAATCGCTTTGCTGAGGTAAATTTAAATCCCCGCAAAAAATCTTCAACGCTCATTCTCTTTTTCCCTTCCTGCTGAATTTCAAGAATTTCAAGTGCGGAATCTTTTGTCTTGACCAGCAGCGAATTTTCCGTTATGGCAATTTCGCCTGCAGAAATATTTTCTATTGGAAACCGATTGTGAAAAATTTTTGATTGAAATATTTTTATCTGTTTTCCTTCCAACATCGTCCATGCAGCCGGATACGGTGAAAGCCCGCGAATAAGGTTATGAATTTTTTCGCTCGGCTGATTCCAATCGATGCGGCAGGTTTCCTTAAAGATTTTCGGCGCCGGCGATGCCAGCTCGTTTTCCTGCGCACGCGGATTTGCTCTGCCGAGTTCAATAAGGCGCACGGTCTGCAAAACAATTTCCGCTCCAATCTCCGAAAGCACATCATGTAATTCTCCGGCATTCATCTCAGGACGAACTGCGGTGCGCGCCTGAAGAATAATATTTCCCGTATCAACTTTTTCCTGCAAAAAAAATGATGTAACTCCGCTTTCCTTTTCTCCGTTGATAATTGCCCAGTTAATCGGCGCCGCACCGCGGTATTTCGGAAGCAGTGAAGCATGCAGATTAAAAGCGCCGCGTGATGGAATTGTATAGACTTCCTTCGGCAGAATGCGAAAAGCCACAACTACAAAGAGATCAGGGTGAAGCTGTTTCAGCGGCTGAAGAAATTTTTCATCGTTCAATTTTTCCGGCTGAAGAACATGAATTTTATGCTGCAGGGCAAAAGTTTTTATCGGTGTAAACGAAACCTGCTGTCCTCTTCCGCGGGGCTTATCCGGCGCCGTAACAACAGCAGAAACGTTGTAGTTATTGGCAAGAAGAATTTGAAGGGATGGAACGGCAAACTCCGGCGTTCCCATAAAAACAATATTCATTTTCTTTTCGATTTCGCGCTTTTTGTTTTTGGTTTCGTTTCTACCGGCACAACTTCGTACGAAGTTTCAATATCTCCTTTAGAGATTTTTTTCAATCGGCTTTTCAGAAGCGTTTTTTTTGTTCCGCTGAGATAATCGGTAAAGAGAATACCGTTTAAGTGATCAATTTCATGCTGCAGCACGCGCGAAAATAATCCGTCGAAATCTTTTTCATGCACTTTCAGATTGATATCCTGAAACCGCAGACGAATACTTTCCGGGCGCCATACTTTTTCGCGAATATCCGGAATACTTAAACATCCTTCTTCAAATTCCACTTCGCCTTCTTCGTCAACAATTTCCGGATTAATCACTAAAAGCGGTTTGGTCCCCTTTCCCGCTTCGGTATCAGAAATATCCACGACAAGTATCTGTTTCAATAAACCGATTTGATTCGCCGCCAGGCCGATTCCGTTTGCTTCGTGCATTGTTTCAAACATATTCTGTACTAATGCAACATCTGCATCGGTTATTTCGATAATACGTTGTGCTTCTTTTTTAAGTACTTCGGTGCCGTATAAATATATGGGAAGTAAAGCCACGTGCTGCTCCATTTTTTTGAATGACAATAAAAATCTTTCATGCGATAATTTGCCTGCCCGCAGCAGACGTCCATTCAATAATGTTGCCGAATAACTATTAACGCAACACTATAATGTAAATATTTTTTCCTTAACGAAAAATTACTCGAATTATTTTAATACTCTGCGCGCTTCGGTATAGCGTTTTTTATAGTACGAAGAATACATTGAAGAGAGTGTTACGCCGGCGGAAACACTGGCGTGGGCAAACATATCGTCGCCGATATAAATCCCCACATGCGACGGATTTTGTCCGGTAGTATTAAAAAAAATTAAATCGCCGAAGAGTAAATCATCTTTTTGAACCGGCGAACCGATTTTCACCTGCTGATCGGTCGATCTCGGAAGCTCGATACCGGCTGTCTGCTTAAACATTTCCCGCGTAAATGCCGAGCAATCAATTCCGCTTCGCGATTCGCCGCCGTACTCATACGGTGTTCCCATCCACGCAAGAATGGCGTCCATCATTTTTTGATTGTTGAATGGTTCTTTTGCTGCCGGAGTTTGTTTAATGTCTTTCTCGGTTTTCTTCGGTGCCGGTTCTTTTTTCTTTGAACTGAATCGTGCAACCGCTTCAGGAATATTTACTTTTTTATCATCTTCCGCCTGCTCTTCTTCTGCTTCTTTACTGGAAAAACGTATGCTTCCTTTTTTTTTCTGCTCCCGATGATGTTGAAAAGGAACATCCTTTGAAACAAATCTTGGATCGGACGAACTGCAGCTTGAAAGCAGCATACCGAAGAGCAAAATAAAAAATAAAAAGCCCCGACTCGAAAGAAGAAGGGGCTTTTCACTATGTCGAAAAAGTTTTCTATCCAAGATAAGCGCGAAGGTTTTTACTGCGCGAAGCATGACGCAGACGGCGGATTGCTTTTTCTTTAATCTGGCGGACACGCTCGCGGGTGAGATTGAATTTTTCTCCGATTTCTTCCAGCGTTAATGAATGACCGACTTCTTCATCCCGAATTTCACGAATAACATCAGAAGAAGTATTATATTTAGCGGCAAGATCGGCATTCTTCTTTCCGGTCTCGGATTTTATTCCTTTAATCTGCTCCACCGTAAGATTAAACTTTGCCGCAAACTCATCAATTTTTATTACGCCTTTCCCTAAACCGAAATACAAGCGAATAACTTCCGCTTCACGCGGACTTAACGTAGCAAGCGCGCGCCGCACTTCTTCCTTCAAAGATTCTTCCATCAGAATGGAATCCGGCGACGGCTGACGCTCATCCTGAATAACATCAAGCAGACGGTTGTCTTCGCCCTGTGCAAACGGTGCATCAACCGAAAGATGCCGTCCGGAAATTTTCAACGTATCGGCAACTTCAAAAACAGACATATCAAGCTCTTCGGCAAGTTCGCTGGCGCTCGGCTCGCGTTCAAATTCCTGCTCCAACTGGCTGAAGGCTTTCCCGATTTTATTCAAAGCACCGACGCGGTTTAAGGGAAGGCGAACAATTCGCGATTGCTCCGCCAGCGCCTGAAGAATTGACTGCCGAATCCACCAGACGGCATATGAAATAAATTTAAATCCGCGCGTCTCGTCAAAACGCTTTGCCGCTTTAATAAGTCCGAGATTTCCTTCGTTAATTAAATCGCCGAGCGAGAGTCCCTGATTTTGATATTGCTTCGCAACCGATACCACGAAACGCAGATTTGCTTTCGTTAATTTTTCTAAAGATTTTTGATCTCCTTTTTTGATTTTTTTTGCAAGATCAATTTCTTCATCCGGAGTTAGAAGATCAACTTTTCCGATCTCTTGAAGATATTTATCTAATGATTGACTTTCTCTGTTTGTATATTGTTTGGTGATTTTTACCATTTAGTATTTTACCTCGTTACGTGCTTTAATGAATCACGAAATAATTGTCTATTAATTTTCTTTATCTATTCTATCCACAATGCCGACAATGCTCGCATCAACCGGCGCCATATCAACGGGAAGCGGAATGACGGCTTCAGCGGCAGTAATATAAAAAACTGTTTCGCCGGCTCCCGCACCGACGGTATCAACGGCAACAATCGGCGAACCGACATTTCGTCGCGAAGAATCAATCGGCTGAATGAACTGCATTTTGAGACCCTGCAAGTGTTCATCTTTGCGCGTTGCCCACACTGTTCCAATGACGACGGCGAGAAACATTATTCCGACACATCCAACTTATCAACGACCGCCATAATAACGGCATCAACCGGCTTATTTTTTGTCTGCACGGTTTGACGCGCAGAACTTCCCGTGGCAACAAGAACCACATCGCCGACTCCCGCTTGAACGGTATTCACCGCCACGACAAATTGATCTTTCATTTTATAATTCAAATCAACATGGCGGACAATTTGGAGCGACAAGCCGACAAGATTTTCATCTTTGCGTGTAGCCCATACCGTTCCGATGACTTTTCCAAGAATCATTTAGCGAAGCTCCTTTAGCATTTGTTGGGCTGAAATAATTTTTAATCCTTTTACCGCGGCAAATCTCTTCGGATTAAGAGAAAGAAGCGGAAGCCTGCTTTCCATACAAACTCCGGCAATAAGCGATGCAAGTTCCGACTTTTTTTTCTTTTGAAATTCCGCCACAATACCGGCGATATTTTTAGAACTTTTTGCATGCAAGCCTAAAATTTTTATTGCCTGCATTGCCTTACCGACCGCTTCAAGCTCTTTTTTTGTTTGTGCTGCCGAAAATAATTCTACGGCATTAAAAACTGTTGTATAGCAAAAATAATACTTTAAAACTTTCCGCAACAACGATTCCGGCTGCCGGGTAACAAGATGTTCAAACAGCACATCACTGTCGATAATAATTTTTTTCTGTTTCACCGAAGAATCTTTTCTATCCGCTTTCGGAAATCTTTTGCATCCGTTAACGTGCCTTGAGACGACAAAAAGGTAATAATATTTTCGCGGTCTTCATATTGCGTTGTTCCGATGATTTCTATCTCTTCTTCGGTGGCAAAAATTCTTGCCAAATCTTTTGAAATTGTTCCGCCGAAAATATTTACCGTTACCTTATCACCCGGATTCATCTGCAGCGCATCAACATATTTTTTGAATTGCACAGAGCCGTCTTTTTGCACTTCTAATTCAAAGCGAATACTGTGTTTTGCTTTTTCCATTTAGACGATGTAAGAAAGAAAACTGCTTCCGGAAAGCAGTGAATTATTTACGAGAAAATATTCGGAAATTGTCTTTCCGAGATCCGCAAAACTTTCACGAATCTGCAGATTTACACCGATTTTCTTTTTCGGAGAATAGGCAAGAATCGGCACATATTCACGGGAATGGTCGGTACTATTATCGGTCGGATCATTTCCATGATCTGCCGTGAGAATCAGAATGTCGTTCTCTTTAATGGTCTCAAGAATTCTCGGAAGCTGCGCGTCAAAATATTCCAGCGCTTCCTTCATTCCGTTCGGATCCTGACGGTGTCCGTATGCCTGATCAAAATCCACAAGATTGGTAAAAATAAATCCGGTAGAATATTTTTTTGACGCGGAAATCGTCTGCTCAATCCCTTCGGCATTTGATGTTGTATGAATTTTTTCGCTCAAACTTTTTCCGGCAAACAAATCATCAATTTTTCCAATAGAAACCGTCGGAATATTTTTTTCAAACAGCAAATCCAGTACGGTGGTTTTCGGAGGCTCTAAAGAAAAATCCCTCCGGTTTGCCGTACGTTTATAATTTTTGCTGCTTCCCAGAAAGGGACGTGCAATAACTCTTCCAACGGCATGTTCGTTAATACATACTTTTGTTCTCGCCAGTTCGCAGATTTCATACAACCGTTCTAACGGAATGACTTCTTCATGCGCGGCAATTTGAAAGACCGAATCGGCAGAAGTATAAAGAATCGGGAAACCGGTTCGAACATGTTCATCGCCGAGTTCATCTATTATTACTGTTCCCGATGCAACTTTATTTCCAAGCACGCCGTTAACGCCGGCTACCTCTTGAAATTTTTTAACCATCTCATCAGGAAAGCCGTTCGGATAATACGGAAAATCTTTATCCATAATTATGCCGCTGATTTCCCAATGTCCCGTTGTGCTGTCTTTTCCTTTAGAAACTTCGCGCATTCGTCCGTAACTTGCCGCAGGGTGTTCAACTCTTTTCACGCCGAAAATTTCGGCAATGTTCCCAATGCCAAGTTTTTCAAGATTCGGAATATGCAATCCGCCGGTAACACGTGCCGTATTGCCGAGAGTATTTGTTCCTTGGTCATTATAGAGGTGCGCATCAGGCGCTTCGCCGATACCGACACCGTCTAATACCACGCAGACTACCTTGCCGAAATTCTTCACCAACTAACCGTAAATTTCTTTTTCGTTACACTTGCATACCGAAGCCATCGATCGGTTGAACCGGTATGAACCGCCGTCTGTTTTTACAGAATTAACAAACATCATTGAAACTTTCGGCTGTCCACATTTAGGACATTTAGCAACAGAATCTTTGGTTGCTTTTTCAGCTTTCTTTGCAAAATCTTGTGTCTTTGCCATTATTACTCCATTATATATTTATTGTGTTAATTAAAAAACTCTTACCATATTTCCGCCCGCTTTTTTCGCCTGCTCAAGAATATAATTTGCATTCTTAAAAAGTTCTTCCCGTTTCATTCCTTGTATTGCGCCGGCTATACCGATGGTGACGGAAACCGAAAAATTCTTTTTCGATGCCGAAATAACATTGGCGCTGATGGCGGAGCGTAATTTTTCAGCCCAAATAAATGCATCATTGGCGGCGGTATCCGCCAGTAGAATAGCAAACATATCACCTTCAACCCGCCCGGCAACATCATAACTGCGTATGGAAGTTCGAAGAATATGCGCAATGCTTAACAGCGCTGCGGCTTTCCCTTCTGCACCATATCGCTGCTCAACATCATTGAAGTTGGTTATTGAAAGCAAAACAAGAGAAAGATCTTCTTCCCGTTCGTTCGCCCTGCTCAGCTCTTCATCCATACGCTGCAAAAAGAATTTTTTCGCCGCCACTCCGGTTTGCTCGTCAACGGCAAGATGTTCGGCAATAATTGCATTTAATTCTAATCTCTCTAATGAAAGAGCGACGGCGGATGCAAGATACTCTACTGCTGCAATCTCTTTCCCTGTAAACATATTCATCTGCCTGTCCGTTACGACTATGGCGCCGTAAGATTTTGCACCGGCAACAAAAGGAACGATAACCATTGACCCTCGATGCAGAATTTCTCCCGGTTCGGATGAATAAAAAATTGCGCGGGAATTTTTTGAAAGATCATGAACAACATACGACGCCGAAGTACGAAGACAATTTCCGACTAAGCTCTCTTCAAAATCAACAGCTTGTTTTGCTGTTACAAACTTATAGTTTCCCCGAACTCTTACTGCCCCGAGAGCCCATTGCCGTTGTGATTCATCATACAAAACGACACTTAATGTTTCCCACGAAAGTATCTGCTCTATGTGGTCGAGAAGCGAATTAATTATGCCTGCTGTTGAAATGCCGGCAGAGCTTTTCTTCTGAAACGTACAGGCAAGCTCAAACATCCGCGCATCAAATTGTAAATCAAATTTTTCGGTAAAATTTCCGAGCAGAGAAGAAATTAATTTTGTAAAATGTTCGAGCTGTGCATACGTCTCTTCACCGAACGCATCTTCTGCCTTACTATCCACCGTAAGAATTGCAATCGGAGTATCGGTTGTTTTTCTGGGAGCAAAAAAAACCGGAACTCCGACAAACGCTTTTACTTCCTGCAGACTTGTATAATACGGCAGCACATCTTTTTCTGTTTCCGCCGTTATTTGATTGATAATTTTTGCTTCACCGCCCTGAGCTATCTGGCTTACGATATCACTGCCGTAAGATATTTTTCTTTCCGCAATGAACATGGAACTGTCCGTTGCGCTTGCTTCAACAACCAACTGCTGTGATTCATTGTTCGCCCAAAAAAAAGCTACCGTATGACCGAACGTAACTTCCTTAATAATGTTCAACGTATGAAGAAGAACATCATGAAATTCATTCTGAGAACCTTGTTGTTGTGTTGTCGATTCTTCCACGGTAAATTCTTTACTGCTGTTAATGGCTGCCGGTGCTGCTGTCTCATCGGCCGGTTTTTCAAATTTCTTCACCGCCGGAATCGGTTCAAAATAATCATCATACAAATCGGCTGTTTCGCTTGCGTTGCCGGTGCTTGCCGTTTTGTGTTCAACCGGTTGAGTCTTTTCTTTCCGCAGAAAGTACACTGTATAGAAAATAAAAGCGCCAAGACCAAGTGCAGAAAATCTGGTCATTGGCACTTTGCTTAAAATTCCAATAATTAAAAGGAGAATTCCTGAACTGACAAGAAATACCGTTTCTTTTAATTTTGGGGAAGAAAATCCAACAATTCCCAGCTTGTGTACAGACATAGGTATTCTTCTTTTCCTTACAGAAATCGCGAAAATCATATAAATTTATCGATATTCACTCCAAAAGTCAATAACGATTTCTTTAAACCTCTTCTGCATAAAGAACAGAAATTCTGTTTATAAAATTCTACTTATTTTGGTTGCTCTCAAATGAATTTTTATTTACCATTTGCTAAGAGATTTAATTTTTCGAAACCAAATCCGATTATTTCTATGAAAGCAGTCATCATGTCCGGCGGTTTCGGCACCCGGCTCCGCCCGCTCACCTGCAATATTCCCAAGCCAATGGTTCCGGTAATGAATAAACCAATGATGCAGCATATTGTTGATTTATTAAAAAAGCACGGAATTAAAAATATTGTTTCAACGCTGTTCTATCAGCCGGATATTATTACTGATTTTTTTGATAACGGTGCAAAATTCGGCGTTTCCATGCAATACCGAAAATCCGAAGCGGATTATGGAACGGCAGGAAGTGTGCGTAATGCATCAGATTTTCTTGATGAACGGTTTATTGTTATTAGCGGCGACGTGCTGACCGATTTTGATTTAACAAAGGCAATAGAATTTCATGAAGATAGAAAAGCCAAGGCAACGCTGGTTTTAACCCATGCAAAAAATCCCTTAGCATTTGGTGTTGTTATAACCGATAGGTCTGGAAAGATAACACGATTTCTTGAAAAACCATCCTGGGGAGAAGTCTTTAGTGACACCATAAACACCGGCATCTATATTATTGAGCCGGAAGTGCTGCAGATGATTCCTTACAAACGGGAATTCGATTTTAGTAAAAATCTTTTTCCGGCAATGCTTCAGGAAGATCTTGGATTGTACGGATATGTTGCCGAAGGATACTGGCGCGATGTCGGAAATCTTAACGAATATCAGGAAGCTCACTTAGATGCGCTGGAAGATCATGTGAAACTTGTTTCCGACGGTGAATTGTTCGGAAGCGCATATGTAGGAGATGAAACGATTATTGAAACCGAAAAAGAAAATATTCAAGGGAAAGTTCTTATCGGAAAAAATTGTAAGATTGGGAAAAATGTAAAAATCATAAAATCCGTTATCGGAAATGATGTTGAAATTGAAGAAGGAGCTGTTATTCGCAATTCCATCATCTGGGCGGATTCAAAAATTTTAAAAGGAGCCGAGCTCACTTCCTGCGTTATCGGAAAATGGTGTTCAATCGGTGAACAATCAATTATAAGCGATAACGTATATATTTCCGATAAATGCGTTATCGGCAACGAAAGCCGGCTCGCGCCGAATATTAAACTCTGGCCCGGAAAAGAAGTTGAAGACGGCGCGGTGCTCACTCACAGTCTCGTGTGGGAAGATAAATGGCTGAAAGATCTTTTTACCGATGCACGCATAACAGGTCTTTCCAATATTGAAATGAATCCTGAATTCGGCGCGAAAATCGGCGCAGCGTTCGGCGCCTTAGTCGGGAAACAAAAACATGTGTTGACGAGCCGCGATGCGGATAATGTTTCACGAATGATTAACCGCGCTATTATGACGGGACTGATGTCCGCCGGAGTTGAGGTAGAAGATCTCAGAGCAAGTTCCATTCCCATTCTGCGCCATGAACTTCGCACCGGGAAATATGTCGGCGGCATTCATACACGAAAATCGCCGTTCGATAAAAATCTTACCGATATTATTTTCTTTGATGCGAATGGAAAAGATCTGCCGATAGGGAAAACAAAATCCATTGAGCGGTTATTTTTCGGCGAAGACTTTCCGCGCGTTCGGCATGAAGAAGTGGGAGGCGTTACTTTTCCGGAGCGGACGGAAGAGAGTTACATTCGACGGTTTTTATCCACCATTGACAGCAAAATCATTGCGCAAAAACAATTTAATCTTGTCGTGGATTATTCAAACGGCATTGCCTCAACAATTTTTCCGAATATTATCGGTTCGTTTAATTGTCACATTCTCTCGCAAAACGCTTATCTCGATTCAAAAAAATTAACACGCACAAAAGAAGAATTCAAATCGGCTGTTGATCATCTTGTGCACATCGTTACCTCGCTGCGGTACGATATCGGTTTTTTAATTGACGCGGGGGCTGAAAAAGTTTTTGTGGTTGACGAATACGGTAATTTTTATAATAATGATAGGCTGCTTACCTTAGTAAGCTATTTATTTTTAACAACACATCCGGAAGCAAAGAAGATTGCCGTACCGGTTACCGCCTCCGGTGAAATTGATTTAATTACCTCCCATATGGGTGTGGAAGTTGTAAAAACGCGGGACAGCCATCTTGCACTGATGGACGCCGCCTCTAAAGAAGGCGTTCAATTTGTCGGCGGAACAAAAGGTGGATTTATTTTTACCAATTTCATGTTTGCCAGCGACGGCATTTATTCAGTAGCAAAAATTTTAGAAATGATGGCAAAAGCCGATGTCCGATTCGGACAACTAAACGCACAAGTTCCTCACTTACATTTAAATCAAAAAATGGTGTATTGCCCGTGGGATAAAAAGGGGCGCGTTATGCGGCATTTGATGCGGGAAACAGAAAACAAAGAACGAATTATGATTGACGGCATACGGTTAATTTTAGACCATCATGCTTCAACAACCGTTACAATCTGGCCAGACAGGGCAAAACCGTATTTTCATCTTCATACCGAATCGCAAAACAAAGAAATTGCCGATCTGTTGTTAACAGAATATGAACATCAGATTAACGAATGGCGCGACGGGAAAAACTGAAATCGAAGTACAAGATACAAGAATCCATTTCTTTACATTAAAAATCGAAGTTCGTATATTTGTCAATGGTATTTTCTTAACGGAGTAAAAACGTAAAATGAAAATAAGTGATATACTGAATGAATCAGTTGTACGCGTTAAATTAAAAGGGAAGTCGAAAGATGAAATCATCAATCAGATGATTGCCATCGTCAACAATTCCCCGCACATTCAAGATATTGAAAAAGTTCGCGAAGCAATTTTTGAACGCGAAAAAATTATGTCCACCGGCGTGGGTAATGGGTTCGCTATTCCTCACGGTAAAACAGATGCTGTATCGGATATTGTTGCCGCTTTTGCCGTTACCGAAGAACCGATTGACTACGAATCACTCGATGAGCAGCCGGTTCGGCTTATTTTCCTTCTCATCGGCAAAGACAGTATGGTGGGTCCCCATATAAAATTACTCAGCAGAATTTCACGATTGATGAACAAAGCCGAATTCCGCTCAAAATTATTAGAAGCGAAGAGCCCGAAAGAAGTAATAGACATTTTTAAGAATGAAGAAGCGCTCTATTTTGAATCGTAAGTGTTACCGTCTATTCATTTCTATTTTCATTTGTTATCCTGCCAATGTATAAATCAATAAAAGGTACGAAAGATATTCTGCCCGCCGAGTCGGCGCGCTGGCAGTTTGTAGAACGAACGCTGCGCGATATTTTTCACCGCTACAATTATAAAGAAATTCGCACGCCGATTTTTGAACAGACCTCTCTCTTCGCCCGAAGTATCGGCGAGCTGACCGATATTGTGGGAAAAGAAATGTACTCCTTTACGGACAGAAGCGAAGAGAGCATTACGCTCCGCCCTGAAGGAACGGCTTCGGTGATCCGTTCTTTTATCCAAAACAATCTCGATCAAATTCAGCCTTTAACGAAAGTATTTTATATCGGTCCAATGTTTCGCCAAGAACGGCCGCAGGCAGGAAGACTCCGCCAATTTCATCAATTCGGAGCGGAAGCTGCCGGCTCGCCGACAGCAGAAACTGATGTAGAAATAATTTCACTTGCCGTGGAAATATATCGAAAATTCGGATTAAAAAATTTTCAGCTTAAAATTAATTCCGTCGGCGATGAAGACTGCCGTCCGCGCTACAAAGAACTTTTGAAAAAAGAATTATTAAAAGTGGCGGATAAGCTTTCTCCTGAAAGTCAAAAGCGTATTGAACAAAATCCCATGCGCGTGCTGGATTCGAAAGATGAACGAGACAAAGAGCTGACGGCAGGTATGCCTCTTATCACCGAATATTTAAACGAAGAATGTTCCGTACATTTTGAAAGAGTAAAAGCTCTTCTCTCAACATGCAACATTCCTTTTGTGGTTGACGGAAAATTAGTCCGCGGATTAGATTACTACACAAAGACCGCCTTTGAAATTACCAGCACCGCGCTCGGCTCGCAGGATGCGCTCGCCGGCGGCGGCAGATACGATCTTCTGGTAAAAGAACTCGGCGGGAAACCTACGCCAAGCGTCGGCTTTGCCGCAGGAATTGAACGGTTAATGATGATTTTAGAAAATAATCATTTCGAATTTCCGGAGCCGGCGCCCGCTCTGTTTCTCGCAGCGGCAGATGATGATTCGCGCGAATGGATTTTCAAACGAGCAAATGAACTTCGTTCGCAAGGTATTGCCGTTGAAATTGATCTGCTGGCGCGCAGCCTGAAAGCACAAATGAAAGAAGCCGACCGGCAAAATGCAGAGTTTTCCGTTGTCATCGGAAAAACTGAGCTGCAAAACGGAACGGCGCAACTGAAAAATTTACGGAATCATTCACAAAAACAAATTCTTCTTTCGGATTTGGAAAAAGAATTACAGTAACGCCTGCCGATAGTTCTATGCAAGAGAGAAGAAGCTAAAAAATATTTTCCGTTTTTAAAATAATTTCTGAGAACCCAAAAAAACAGCTTTACAAGATATCAACAAATGCCTGTAAAAAAATCACATAAAGAACAGATCGAATACCGTCTTCTAATTGATAAAGTGTACGATGAGACCTTAAAGCAAGAAGGTATCCGCTTTCTTCTTGAAACGGTGAAGCAGTTTGCCAATTTCCATTATCTTCTTGATGTTGAGGATCTTCTTGAAAAGAAATTATTAACATGGAAACTGCACGGCTTACGTGCGCCGTTAAAACAAATGCCGGCACACGGCGCGGCAACAGCCGTAAGAATTTATTACAATCTTAACGGAACGTTTACCTTTTCGCTTTCTAAAACTGCCGGCACAACGGAAACCCTGACGGTTAAAGCATTAAAAAATTCTCTTACCGTTTCACCGCCGAAACAGCACTGGCTGAAAATTTATCTTAACGAACATGAGTTTGAAGAACAGCGGACAAACGATGGTGAAGTGCCGCAGCAAAAACCGGATATTCACAGAAAAAAATAATCATATATAAATATTATTATAGACAATGCTTCCAGTCCTTTTTGAAATCGGTCCCGTAAAAATTTACAGTTTCGGCTTAATGATGGGAATTTCTTTTATTCTTGCAAACTATCTACTGGTAAAAGAATTTAAACGAAAAAAAATAAAACCGGAATATGCCTCTAACATTACGCTCATTGCTCTTATCGCCGGAGTTGCCGGTTCAAAACTTCTTCATCTTCTTGAAAACTGGGGAGACTTTCTTGCCAATCCAATCGGGATGGCCTTTTCGCCGGGCGGACTAACATTTTACGGCGGTTTTATTTTAGCAGCTCTTTCCATTTATTTTTATGCGAAAAAAGTAAAAATAAAATTTCTTGTTTTCGCCGATGCTATTTCACCGGCGCTGATGCTGGCATACGGCGTTGCCCGTATCGGCTGTCATCTTGCGGGAGACGGTGATTACGGTTTTCCGACAACGCTGCCGTGGGGAACGGATTATTCAAACGGCACCTATCCGCCGTCGTACGCGTTTCGCGATTTTCCGGAGATTGTTCAGAAATACGGCGTGAACGGTGTTATTCCGAACAATATTCTCTGCCACCCGACTCCGATTTATGAAACAATTATCTGCACCATTTTCTTTTTTATTCTTTGGAAAAACAGAGAACGATTTCAGCAGCCGGGAAAACTTTTTTCTCTCTACCTTATTCTTGCCGGCATTGAACGGTTTAGCGTAGAATTTTTACGCCTTAATCCGCGGTTTCTTTTCGGGTTAAGTGAAGCGCAGATTATTGCCGTTATTCTTATTCTCGTCGGCGCGGTTGCGTTCAATTCATTTCAACGAGAAGCAAAATATCTTTCATGAATGTCATTGTTGGAAGAAAACCGGTTCTCGATGCGCTGCAGTCTGGAATAATTCTCGAAAGAATTTTTCTTGCTCACAATGCACGCGGTGAAACGATTGATACCATTCTGCAATTAGCACGGCAGAAAAATATTCCATTTAAAATTACGTCTCACAGCCAGCTTCAAAAATATTCACAGCATCAAAATTCTCAGGGCGTTGTTGCGTTCATCGGAACGAAAGAATTTTCTTCTGATATTAACGAATTGCTGGAACTTGCAAAAAAGAAAAATGAAAAGCCGTTCCTGATTATTTTTGATGAGATTGAAGATGTCCATAATCTCGGCGCATTAATCCGTACGGCTGTTTGTGCCGGCGCACACGGAGGAATTGTGCCGAAACATCACAACGCACCGGTAAACGAAACGGTGGTAAAAACTTCTGCCGGAGCAAGTTTACAATTTCCGATGGCGCGCGTAACAAATATTGCACAGACCATTGATGAATTAAAAGATGCCGGCGTGTGGATTGTGGGAACAGAGATGAATGCGGAACAAAATTATTCGGACATGGATTTTGATATGCCCGTTGCAATAATTGTTGGAAATGAAGGAAAAGGAATACGCCGGTTGATAAAAGAGAAATGCGATTTTTTAGTAAAGATTCCGATGAAGGGAAATTTTGAATCGCTGAATGCCTCCGTTGCCGGCGCTCTGGTGATGTATGAAGTGATGAGAAAAAGGAGAAAATAGTAATATTCTATAATGGGAAAACATCTCTTAATAATTCTGAAAAATAAAATTCTTCCGCTGTTTTACCAATAAAACAAGGAAAATCAGTTTATTTGTTTGTTTGTTTATTTGTTTGTTTGTTTATTTGTTTGTTTGTTTATTTGTTTGTTTGTTTATT
>JACFMZ010000019.1:24376-34670 GCA_019455105.1 Bacteroidota bacterium
TGTTTGTTTGTTTGTTCATAACTGCTCCTTAAAAAAAATTATGGGTGGGTTATTTAGTAGCAGCGCAAAAATAATTATGGAGAAATAAGCATAAAGCCTCCTTACTTGTGTGGTGAGGATAATAAAAAGTGGGGCTATAGTCAACAAAATTTTTACAATCAGTTGTTTTTTACAGAATCCCCTTTTTTCCACAACACATCACTCGGCAGAATATCTTCACCGTGTAACAGCCGTTTCCCGAATTCCTGCCCGAAACGATTAGCGGCGCGGTCGCGCTCATCCCAGGCGCCATCCACAACAAATCCTTCTTCTCCCCACTCGACAAAGTTTCCCGCAAGATTTGCCAGCCAGGAAGAGCCGGTAACATACGTTAAGTACGCAGACCCAAAAAAATGCTGAAGTTTGTCTTTATCTTTTATCCGCTTCCCAACGGCATCAGGCAAAATGCGTTTTGGAAGATGATGATGACGAACGGCAAATTTTTCTTTCGATTCTGTGGTAAGAGGAAGATTCAGCACGATGCCGAACGGAATTTTTATACCGAGCCGAAAGTGATCCATTGTAGCAAGCGCGGCAATTAGCAAGGCATGAGCAATATCTTCATGGGCAAGCACCATTGCGTTATCAAAAATTGCATCAACGGCAAGCGTATCGTTGCAGCTTTTTTGTAATTCTAAAAATCTCATATCGCGGATGTAGCGCTTTAACAGAAGCTGATCGCGAAGAAATGCGGGAAGAAGAAGATTGAAATCGATAAGCGAAGAAGCATCCGGCGAAAAATACCATTGATCATTTAACCAAAGAGAATCTTTTTCCTGAGAAAAAATTCCGGACGGAAAAAAGAAAAATATCATCACTAATGAACGATATATCATAAATCTTTTCATATTCCGGCAGCGAAGAAATCATCAGTGTTCATACGGTAGTATTCATCGTTTACATTTGCAGCACGCCTGTTTTAAATTCCGGCAGATTCGGATTACAGTCTGCCATAGCAATGCCGCGGGAAACAACATTCCGCGTCTCCAGCGGATCAATAATTCCATCAACCCATAACCGGGAAGCTGCAAAGAGAGGATTAAGTTCGCTTTCATATTTGGATTGAATTTCTTCCAGCAGTTGTTTTTGTTCTTCATCCGAAATTTTTGTTCTCCCTTTTTCCATTGCCTGCACTTTAATGGAAAGAAGTGTTTCACTTGCTTGTTTCCCCCCCATCACGGCAATTTGCGCGGAATGCCAGCCGAAAATCAGCCGGGGATCGTACGCCTTTCCGCACATGGCATAATTTCCCGCGCCGTAACTGTTTCCGGTGATGACAGTAAATTTCGGAACAACAGAATTTGCCACGGCGTTAACCATCTTTGCGCCGTCTTTAATAATTCCGCCGTGCTCGCTTCGGCTGCCCACCATAAATCCCGTTACATCCTGAAGAAAGAGAAGGGGAATTTTTTTCTGATTACAGTTTAAAATAAATCGCGCCGCTTTATCCGCGCTGTCGGAATAAATTACTCCGCCGACCTGCATTTCGCCGCCTGCGGTTTTCACCACCGAGCGCTGATTTGCCACTACGCCGACTGCCCAGCCGTTAATGCGCGCGTAGCCGCAGATAAGCGTTTTTCCGTAACCGGCTTTATATTCATCCAACTCGCTGTTATCAAGAATTCTTGCAAGAATCTGGTAGGTATCGTACAGCTTATTACGTTCTGCCGGAAAAATTCCGTAAAGTTCTTTCGGATTAAATTTTGGCTGCTGCGGTTTTTCGTAATTAAAACCGGCGGCTGAAAAACGACCGAGTTTGGAAATAATGGAACGAATTTTTTGAATGGCTTCTTCATCGTTCTTCATTTTATGATCCGTTACGCCGCTGATTTCACAATGCACTGTTGCGCCGCCGAGCTGCTCGTTATCAATTTCTTCGCCGATTGCGGCTTTTACCAAATGCGAGCCGGCAAGAAAAACAGAACCGGTTTTATCAACAATCATCGCTTCATCGCTCATAATGGGAAGATAGGCGCCTCCGGCAACGCACGGACCCATAATTGCGGCAATCTGCGTAATGCCCATGGCGGACATGACAGCGTTGTTGCGAAAAATTCTTCCGAAGTGTTCCTTATCCGGAAAAATTTCCGACTGCATCGGAAGAAAGACTCCGGCGGAATCGACGAGATAAATAATCGGCAGACGGTTTTCAATGGCAATTTCCTGAGCGCGGAGATTTTTCTTTGTTGTCATTGGAAACCACGCGCCAGCTTTTACCGTTGCGTCATTCGCCACAATCACTGCATCGCGCTGATGAATTTTTCCGATTCCGAAAATCGTTCCTGAAGAAGGGGCGCCGCCGTACTCTTCATACATTCCGTGCGCCGTAAAAAGCCCGATCTCCAAAAATTGCGATTTCGGATCTATGAGCATGGTAATCCGCTCGCGCGCGGTGAGTTTTCCTCTTTTCTTGTGACGGGCAGATGCCTCTGCGCCGCCGCCGAGTTTAATGCGTTTTGCAATTGCTTCAAGATTCTGTAACGCTTTCCAATGAAACTCTTCGTTTCTCTTGAACGCATCATTATGCTGAACTTCTGAGCCGATCATAAGCGTATTAAATTGAGTTAGATTATCGGACAATAATACTGCATTTATAATTTTAATAACAATCTGTTTATCTACTTCAACAAATTTCTTGCAATAACCATCCGCTGCACTTCGCTGGTTCCTTCGCCGATGGTGAGCAATTTAACATCGCGGTAAAATTTTTCAACGGGAAATTCTTTGATAAATCCGTAACCGCCGTGAATCTGCACCGCTTCATTTGCCGCGCGCACCGCCGTTTCGCTGGCGAACAATTTTGCCTGTGCGGCGGCAAGCGTAATATTTTCTCCGCGCATTTTCATTTCCGCAGCGTTATAAACAAGAAGCCGCGCAGCTTCTATTTCCATTGCCATATCGGCAAGTTTAAATTGAATTCCTTGAAATTCCGATAATGTTTTTCCAAACTGATGTCGTTCTTTTGCATATTTTATGCTGGCATCTAATGCCCCCTGGGCAAGCCCGACGGAAAGCGCACCGATACTGATTCTTCCGCCGTCGAGAATTTGCAGCGCCTGCTTAAATCCTTCTCCTTCGCTGCCGATTAAATTTTCCGCCGGCACTCTTACATTATCAAAAATTAACTGGCAGGTATCGCTGGATCGCATTCCAAGTTTGTTCTCTTTTTTCCCGACGGAAAAACCGGGCATTCCTTTTTCAAGAAGAAATGCGGAAATAGCGCCTTGCTTTGTTTTATCGGTTACGGCAAGAACAACAAATGTTTCGCCGACTGAACCGTGCGTAATAAAATTTTTACTTCCGTTCAGTATCCATTTGTTCCCTTCTTTCACCGCAACCGTTCGCATTCCTCCGGCATCGCTTCCGGAAAAAACTTCCGTCAGTCCCCATCCGCCGAGTTTTTTTCCTGAACAGAGATCGGGGAGATATTTCTTTTTTTGTACTTCGCCGGCAAAGAGAAAAATATGATTGGTGCAAAGTCCGTTATGAGCGGCAACGCCGAGTGCCGTGGAAGGATCAACGCGAGCAAGTTCTTCAATAATAATTGCGGATTCGAGCGGAGAAAGTCCCGCGCCGCCGTATTCTTCAGGAAAGGTAATGCCGAGAAAACCCAGCCCGCCTAATTTAGAAAATAGTTCTTTGGGAAATTCCTGCGATTCATCATACTCCATGACAATAGGTTTAATTTCCTTTTCAGCAAATTCTCTCGCCGTTTGGCGAATCATTGCCGACTGTTCGTTTAATGCCGCTGCAGTTTCAGCCATTGCAAAATCCTCACTTTTGTGATGTGATAAACGAAAGACAACGCGATGTTTGCGCGTATTGCTTTTAGAAGAAAATAGAAAAGGCGGGTTTGAAGTGCAAGGAAGAATTATTTCCGCAGCAATTCATCGGCAAGTTCGTACGGAGATTTTTCTTTTTTCAGAATCTGCTCAATTCCCGACAAAAGTTTTTTGGTATGCTCGGAATTCCAGAAATCGGTTTTGAATTTATCCTGAACAATTTCTTCAATGCGGAGTTTCATTCGGGCGGCACGGCGTTTTTCAAATTCTCCGCTGCGGGAAAGAAACTGTTGATGTTTCTCTATCAACGAAGCAACGTCCTCAATTCCCTTTCCTTCGCTCGCTGTTGTTTTCACAACATCGGCAAGCCACGAATGTTCATCATGCGGGCGGAAGCCGAGAATCATTTTAATTGACATTACCGCCTGCTCAGCGCCGGGACGGTCGGATTTATTCATCACAAAAAAGTCGGCAATCTCCATCAAGCCGGCTTTCATTGCCTGAATGCCGTCTCCGGATTCGGGAACGAGAACAACAATAGTCGTATCAGCTGCGCCGGCAATATCAAGTTCGGATTGTCCGACACCGACTGTTTCAAAAAGAATAATATCATATCCTGCCGCATCAAGAATATCGGCAGCTTCGCGCGTTTTTTTACTTAATCCGCCGAGCGAGCCTCGCGATGCCATGCTGCGGATAAAAATTCCTTCATCATTTTCCGATTCGCTCATTCGCACGCGGTCGCCGAGAAGAGCGCCGCCGGTAAACGGACTGGTCGGGTCAACTGCGATAATTGCTACGCGAAGATTTTTTTTTCGATAAGTGAGAGCAAGTTTATTTGTCAGCGTGCTTTTCCCCGCGCCGGGAGGTCCGGTAATCCCGATGCGATAAGCATTTCCAGTCTTCTTAAAAATTTCCGAAAGAAGTTCTTCCGAACCGTCCGCGCTGTTTTCCACCATAGTAATGGTGCGCGCAATAGTTCTGCGATCTCCGGAAAAAAGCTTTTCTATGTGAAGCTGCCTCTGCATTATTTTTTCGATTTGAAATATTCTACGGTAATTTTCAATCCGTCTTCTATGGAAACCGTCGGTTTCCAGCCGAGCGCTTCGGAAATTTTCTTTGATGAAATTACGCTTCGCATCTGTTCGCCTGCCTTTGCCGGCGCATGCCGCTCTTCACAAGAAGAACGAGTGTGAGTTTTCAAATGATGAAATAACTGATTTACATCCGTTTCAATCCCTGTTCCGATATTAAAAATATTTGAGCCGTTATACTGCAACGCCAGAAGATTGGCGTTCACTACATCGCCGACAAAAACATAATCACGCGTCTGCTTTCCGTCGCCGTTAATAACCGGCTGTTCGCCGTTCAGCATTTTTGAGGTGAAGATTGCCACCACGCCGGCTTCTCCGTGCGGACTTTGGCGCGGTCCGTAAATATTGGCATAGCGGAGAATGACATGTTCAATTCCGTACACTTCTTTGTAGAAGAAAAGATATTTTTCCGTTACTAATTTGGTAATGCCGTAAGGAGAAAGAGGGCGATTCGGATGATTTTCATCTGCCGGAAAGTAATCCTGCTCGCCGTAAATTGCTCCGCCGGTAGAAGCAAAAATAACTTTTTTCAATCCATATTTTCTGCCGAATTCCATCAGATTTAAAAAACCGAGCACATTGACCGACGCATCAAACTTCGGATCGGCAACCGATTTCCGTACATCCATCTGTGCGGCATGATGAACCATTACCTCAATCTTTTCATCACGAAAAATATTTTCTACCTGAGCATCTTGAATATCCATTTTATAAAATTTTGCTTTGGGATTAACGTTTTCCATTTTTCCGCCGGAAAGGTCATCAACAATAACAACATTGTGCCCTTCGTTTATCAACGCATCGGAAACATTTGACGCAATAAATCCTGCGCCGCCGGTAACGAGAATTTTCATTTTATTTTTGTAATCCTTTCCTGCCGATATCGGTTCTAAAATATTTATGTTCAAATTGTATTTTCGGTATTTCAGCGTAGCACTGTTCAATGGCGCCGCCCAGCGAATTTCCGAATGATGTTACGCCGAGAACTCTTCCTCCGGCAGCAACTATTTTTTTGTTTTCAAATTTTGTTCCTGCATGAAAAACAACGGAGTTGCCGGAAATATTTTCAAGTCCGGTAATCGGCATTCCTGACTCGTAGTGATCAGGATAGCCTTTAGAAGCAAGCACAACCACCACTGCTGATTTCTTTTTCATTTGCAGCCGATAATTTTTTAACGTTCCTGCCGCACAGGAATAAAAAAGATCGAACAAATCGCTTTCAATCAGCGGAAGAACGGCCTGCGTTTCCGGATCTCCCAGCCGCACATTAAATTCAACCACTTTCGGAATTCCATCGTGTATCATCAACCCAACATACAAACAGCCTTTATAAGGCGCCCCTTCGGCTTTCATTCCGCGTAATGTCGGTTGAATAATTTCCTTTTCAACTTTTCGTAGTACCTCTTCCGTAACAATCGGCGCCGGTGCATAAGCGCCCATGCCGCCGGTATTTTTTCCCGTATCGTTATCGCCGATTCGCTTATGATCCTGCGCCGGCGAAAGAAGAACATAATCTTCTCCGTCGCACATAGCAAAGACCGATGCTTCTTCTCCCTGAAGAAATTCTTCAATCACCACGTTCGTTCCGGCATCGCCAAAGATTTTCTCTTCAAAATATTCTTTCAGCGTCTTTTCCGCATCGGCAATTGTGCCGCAGATAGCAACGCCCTTTCCGGCAGCAAGACCGTCTGTTTTAATAACAAACGGCGGCTGATATTCAGAAAGATATTTTTTTGCTCTGCTGAATTCGTTAAGCGAAAACGTTTCGTACGCCGCCGTCGGAATATGATGCGTGCGAAGAAAGTTTTTTAAAAATATTTTACTTCCCTCTAACTGCGCCGCCCGCTGCGAAGGACCAAATATTTTCAGTCCGCGGTCTTCAAAAAGATCAACAATTCCTTTTACCAGCGGTGTTTCACTGCCAACAATTGTTACATCAATTGCGTTGGTTTGTGCAAACTGTGCTAAACCGTAAATATCATCGGCTTTTATCGGAATCGTTTTTGCCGATTGCTCTATTCCCGCATTACCGGGAGCACAAAATATTTTCTTCACTTTCGGACTGTTCTTCAGCCCCCAGATAATAGCATGCTCTCTGCCGCCTGATCCGATGACAAGAACGTTCATTTTAAATCTCAAGATGTTTCGTTAATACTTTTGCCAGCTCGCCGGTCAGTTGAATGCGGTTATATTTCGCTGTAACATCCGGACGAATTCCCTGCAGTTCTTTTCGTTCAAACTGTTGATAGAACAAAACAATTGTCTCTGAAATCTGCTGAACATTTTTCGGATCAACACACACACCGTTGGCTTCTTTAATCAACTGACGCATGGCGCCTTCCGGAACGCAGCCGAGAATTTTTTTACCGGCGCCGATATACTCAAATATTTTTCCGGGCGAACTGAGATCGTCCTGCATCATTACCCACAACACATCCGAAGCAAGAAGATATTTTACTGCTTCTTTATGTTCAAGATAACCGAGAATGTTCACCGAATCTTGAAGCTGCAGTTTATTTATCAGATTAATATGTTCCGTGCGAAAAGCACCGACAAAGCAGGCTTCGATTCTTCCGCGCAGTTTCGGATTATTTTTAAACGCCAGCGCGAGTGCTTCAAAAAAATAGAGCGGCGTTCTGTCTTCGTAAAAAGTGCCGGAATAGGTAATCCGCATTTTTTCGGTTAACGGCAGAAGACTTCGGTCTTCAATTTTCATATCGGCAGGATCAAAACCCTGCGGTATGAGCTGCACATCGTGGTACTGCAGAAATTTATACCGGCGGAGAATTTTTTCTTTTACCCGCCGGCTTGCCGTAATAACAGAATCCGATGCGCGCAGCACTTTGCGCTCTTTCCGAATATTTAAATATTTATGAATCGGGGTCGGATACCATTTAAACGGATAATCAACCCACGCATCACGGTAGTCAATCACTAACGGAATTTTATACTTCGCTTTTAATTTTCTGCCGATAATAAACGCTGTTTGCGGCGGCGAGGTGGCAAAAACAACATCAAACTTTTTCTTTTGGAATAATTCATCCGCCGCTTTTAAAGCATGCCGTTTCCACCCGATTTTATTATCCGGAATAAAAAAGAGATCGGTGAGCAGGCGATAAAATTTCTGTGTCCGCTCTTTCGGCAGTTTTACAACATTTTCTTTTTTAAACACCGTATTCGGATCGAGCGAATCGGTGCGAATCACATCAATTTCCAAACCGTCAAGCTCTTTTAAAAGAGAATCATCTTTTGCAAAATATGCAATGTTTCCTACCGTGAGAACAGTCGGCTGCCAGCCGAATTGTTTTAAATATTTCACAAACTTCAATGTCCGTTGAACGCCGCTTAGACCGAGCGGCGGAAAATAATACGCAATAACTAAAACTTGATTCATAAATTAGAGAATAATTAATTCCTTAGGTGATGTGGTAAGAATTTCAATTCCGTTTTCACGAACAACACAACCGTCCTCAATTCTTACGCCGAACTTTTTGGGGAGATAAATTCCCGGCTCAATGGTAATAACATGTCCGGGAATTAATACTTCTTTGCTTTTCAAAGATAAACGAGGCAACTCATGAATTTCTAAACCAATACCATGTCCGAGCGAGTGCCCGAAATATTTTCCGTAACCTTTTCGCGCGATAATCTGCCGCGCTGTTTCATCTACTGATTTTGTTGAAACGCCGGCTTTTGCATAATCACAGGCGCGCTGCTGCGCTTCAAGAACAACGGCATAAACTTTTTTCATTTCGGCGGTCGGTCTTCCGACGGCTATCGTCCGCGTCATATCGGAATGGTAACCGTTATAAACACAGCCGTAATCCAGCGTAATAAATTCGCCTTTTGCAATTTTCTTCGCACCGGCATTTCCATGCGGAAGCGCACCACGGAATCCGCTGGCAACGATAGTATCAAACGCCTCACCAGAAGCACCAAACCGCCGATGCCAATAAGAAATTTCGGCGGAGATATCATTTTCCGAAATTCCCGGTTTTATTATTCCGAGAATTTTTGAAAATACGCTGTCGGAAATATTGATGGCACGCTTGAGATGTTCAATTTCATCCTCTGTTTTTACCGCGCGCAGTTTTTCAACAATCCCATGCACAGGAATAAACTTAACGCGGAAAAAATATTCTTTAACATTGTTCAATGCCGAACAGGTAAGGTACTCCGCTTCAAATCCGATTTTGGAAATTTTCAGTTTTGAATTTTTCTTTGCGGCTTCTGAAAATAGACTTTCCTGAGAAAATATTTTTTCATCAGCGGTTACCTCTTTTCGGCTTTGTTCTTTATAACGAAAATCGGAAAAGAAAATCACTTTTTTTCTTGTGATAAACAGCAGTCCGTTTGAACCGGAAAATCCGGAAAGATACTGTACATGAGGAAGATACGAAGTCAGAATACCATCGATCTTTTTTTTCTCAAAGTGCGCGCGAAGCAATTCTATACGTTGTTGAAAGTCGGGCATTATTTGTGATAGTTTGGCGCTTCTTTGGTAATTTGTAAATCATGCGGATGGCTTTCACGAAGACCGGCATCCGTCATCCGATAAAATTTTGCCCGTTCTTTCAACGCAGAAATATTTTCCGCACCGCAGTATCCCATCGCTGCGCGCAATCCGCCGATCATTTGATACACTGTTGAGCTTAACTCTCCTTTGAACGGAACGCGTCCTTCAATTCCTTCCGGAACAAGTTTTTGAATATCATCTTCCACATCCTGAAAATACCGGTCTTTACTCCCTTCCTTCATCGCATCAAGCGAGCCCATGCCACGGTAAATTTTGTACGTTCTTCCTTCATACAAAACTTTTTCGCCGGGAGATTCCTGCAGTCCGGCAAACAAACCGCCGATCATGACGCAGTCCGCGCCGGCAGCAATCGCTTTGGGAATATCGCCGGTCTGTTTTATTCCGCCGTCGGCGATGACCGGAATTTTATATTTTTTCGCCGCATCGGCACATTCCATTACCGCGGTAACCTGCGGAACGCCGATTCCGGCAATTATTCGTGTTGTGCAGATTGAACCGGGACCGATACCGATTTTTACGCAATCTGCGCCGGCTTTAATAAGATCAACCGTTGCTTCCGCCGTTGCAACATTTCCGGCAATTATCTCAAGAGAAAATTTTGATTTCACCCGCTTAATCATTTCCAACACACCTTTGGAATGACCATGAGCAGTATCAATAACAACGACATCCACTCCTGCTTTCACAAGAGCATCAACTCGGTCCAGCGTATCTGCCGTAACACCAACGGCAGCGCCGACTCTCAAGCGTCCGTGTTTATCCTTGCAGGAATTAGGATAACGTTTTTTCTTTTGAATATCTTTAAAAGTAATCAGTCCTTTTAATTTTCCGTTTTTATCTAC
>JACFMZ010000157.1 GCA_019455105.1 Bacteroidota bacterium
CGCCGAACACTCTAAAATCTTGATAGCTATAATTAATGGAAATTGCATTGACCGCAGTCAACTCCCATCGGATTCCACCGCCGAGAGAATAATTTTCAATTCCATTTTGGTAAAACATCTGGCGTTTCCCGCCGCGAACAAAAAATATTTCTTTCCAGGCAAGTTCAGCTCCCACATTCAGCGATTCTGCATTATCGCTGGGACGAAGCGCGTCCGCCGCTATGGTTACACGCAATTCATCGCTCTTTACGGCGTCCATAGAAATACCGGCGCGATATAATAACGGCAGCGGCCAACCTTCTGTTTTTAGTGATGAAACGATTGTTTTATTTATTCCCGAACTGGAAGGATCCAGGTCAATTTGGCGATAGAGATCTTTCCCATCCATCCTCATATCTCCTCCAAAGTTAGAAATACTCATGCCAATTTTCAAGCCATAATATCCGGTATTATATAAAAGACCAACATCCAGCGCCACCGAGCTTGCCGATGAATTCCAGATTTTTTGTTGAATATATTTTGCTGTTCCGCCGATAGAGAACCGATCGGTTAAATTTCTTGAATACGAAAGCCCGATTGCCATATCAGACGCATTCCATGTCTCGCCTGTTCCGTTTTGCATAACATCGGTTGTTACAATATCTTCGCCGTAATCTAATTGCGTAATACTTACACCAATGGCATTGACTCCGTCCATATTAACAACAACTCCAACCCAATCAAATTTTGTATTCACCAGCCAGTTTGTATGCGAAATTGCTGCCTGAGAAATTCCGGAATAAGAGATAGCGCCGGGATTGTAATATAAATTCAGCGCGTCATTGCCGGTTCCGACATACGCACTGCCGAGCCCGATTGCCCGCGCGCCAATCGGCATACCCAGAAACGGAGCTGCCGACGTTCCGACTTTAGATTGTGAAATTCCAACACTCAGCAGTGCGGCAAAAAGAAAAGTAAGTTTAAAAATTTTATTCATTGTTTATACTCCAATGGGAAATTACTTAATAATCGCAATCTTGCCGGTTTTCACTCCAACAGAAGATTCAACAGTATAGAAATAAACGCCGTAGGCAACATCAAGATTTTCACTCGATTTAACATCCCATTTCACTGTTCCATTACTCATTGAACCATCGGCATGCAACACGCGCACTAAATCTCCGCGCACGGTAAAGATTGAAATTTTCGCATCCGAAGGAACATGCTGAAATTCAATGCGCCGTTCACCGCGTGAAAATGAACCGGCTACCGGAGGAATTTCTCGTATGGAAGCCACAACATACGGATTAGGAACAACTCGGATAGCATTGAGATCTTCAGATTTCACCGCCGTGCTGATAGTCGGCAGCTGCGGCTTAAAAATAAATTTATCTCCGGCTCTAAACGGTTTTGTTGTTCGAAGTTTTATGGTATCACCAACTCCGAAACTATACACTGTATCCGGTCTGTTCTGTCGTGTGGTAAAAACCATTGTCCATGTATAAACAAGATTACCATTTTTATCCGGTTCAAAGAAAAACAACTGATCTAACGGTGAAAGTTTACCATTAGCAAGCGTGTTATCATACATAAACTTTATAAACTTGTGATCGGTTCTGTTCCAAATTCTAAAGTTCACCGGAATTTCCGCCGAAGGGTCTCCCATTCCGTATGATGTATCAACTTTTGTATTATAAAAAATAATATCATAATCAGAAGGATATTTTGTTGCATATAAACTCACAGAAGGAATATCAACCGTACTGAAAGTAAACGAATAGGAACGATCTCCGGTAGTAAAACCGCTCAAGGTATCAATCAAGCTCACGCTCCAAGCATTTTTAAATTGTAACTGCATACCGTCAAAAATATCGGCATCACGGGTTTCTTTAGCATACGGTGAATTAAGAATATTCAAACTTTTATAAACAGGATAATATTGATAACGGATTTTATATTGTTTTAAACTGTTCGGGTTCGGCTGCAGATCTCCCGAATTTTTTGCCTTAATAGCCCCGCGCTCATACGACACAATATATTTTGAATCCGGAACAAGCGTTCCATCAAGCTGGCGAAGCGTAACCGTTCCGGGTACTAGATTTTTTGTCGGAAGAATCGTCAGAATTGTATCATCCTTCGTTGGAGTAATGATATTTTCATAGTAAGAAGAATCGCGAACAGAATAATACGTCGTCTTCGGAACAATCATTCCGCTGTCACGAGTATCATTAAACGTTAATTCGTAAGTGGTGTTCTTTAATTTATTTTCATCAACGACCGCATACGAAACAGAACCGGTCCCGTCTGAAAATATTTTTGTCAGTGGTTTCTTTTGTTCTGGATGAATATAGCCCAGCACTTTGGGACCCGGCGTTACAATGGCAACGTTTGAAGAACTGGAAAGAACTCTCCCCGCTTGGTCCACTGTAATTTTCCAGCTATTTTGCGAAGGCATAATACCGGTAGCGGCATCACCGTTATCGTACGCTACAATTACGTAATAATAAGTGCGTCCGTTCATTACATCATAATCCGCTGTATCGTGAACCAATCCGGTATTATTACCCATGAAATAGGTAAAGCCCTCTTGATCTTGAAAAACTTCCGGCGGCGCATAAAAATATCCTGAAACGGAATCATTCTTATCAACTTGAATAATCGGTTTATATCCTTTGGTTATTCCGTTGGCATTGGTAACATCAAAGGCATCATTAAATTCTCTGTCGGTAGCTTTAAATATTTTATACCCTTGAAAATCTTTGTATCGAAGAACAGGATCAATAGCATCTTCAGATTTACGATCCCAATACAATTTAACTTTCCCGTCACCGGCAACGGCTGTTAAGGTCGGCGCCGGATCGGGCGCAATTGGAAATTGATAATTTGCATCGTAGATTTTTTGTACGGTAATTTTATGCTTTAATAAATCGGCAATATCATCTTCCCGCGAGCCGCCGTTTCCTCCGCCGTACACTAACGCAAGCGAGAGGCGTTCAGTTTTTCCGGCAACCAGCGGAAAATATCCCGAACCATACACAAAATCGCCGTCTTCACCGTTAATTGGTCTGTTGTTTTGAATTGATTTCGGCACCGAAAAATTTCCCGGTTCCATAATTGTCCATAATTGTTCGTCATTTCTTAAATCAATATCGCCGGCGGGGGTATAATAATAAAAACTTGTTAATCCAATCTGGTCGGATTCATCGACGTCCGTTTTATCAATATTCGGTTCGCCCGGAAGTCCCGTATCCGTTCCATCGGCAAGATATCCGGAAGTCGGGAATCCGTCTTTCTCGCCGAAATCAGGATTTTTCGGATCAGCAATTCCGTCTCTGCCAACATCATCGAACAGAATATTCCAATCTTTATCATTATCTATTAAATCATCGCGCCGTTCATCAATCATAGAATAGGGATCAAGCACCGGATTCTTTTTGTAATTATAAAACGCCACCGGACGAAGCACATCAATCAGTGTAATTCCGGTCGCCGGATCTTTCTTTACCTGCCGGTAATGAAGGAAAAAGTTTTCATCAATTATTCCATCAAGATCATTATCAATTCCGTCATACGCATTGGGATTAATAACATCTTTTCCGCCGACCGTAACAACATTTCCTTCTGCAAGTTTTGTAATTCCCGGTTTTAAGGTAATGGTTAAACCACGGGTTGTAACAGTAGTATCAACGGCAGGAACAATAAACGCTTTCCGTTGAAAATTATTATTAATAACAACAA
>JACFMZ010000158.1 GCA_019455105.1 Bacteroidota bacterium
ACTACCTGGAACAATGGCGGCTCATATCGAAATGACGGTGTTGATATTCAACCCTGTTCTGATATTCAAACAAACGGATACAATGTCGGCTGGATTGAAACGGGAGAATTCTTAAAGTTTACTGTTGATGTAGAAAAGGATGGAAATTATGCCGTTTCTGTTCGCGTTGCCGCAAACGACAATGGGGGAATCATCGGTTTGTCGGTTGATAATAATGCGCAGATTCTTACGACAGTAACAAAAACAGGAGGATGGCAAAACTGGGAAACTCAAACATTAGCAAATGTTAATTTAACTCAAGGCACCCACACGCTTCGATTTTCATTTTATTTCGGCGGATTCAATGTAAATTATTTTGAATCGGTCTATAACGGCGTCATCTCTTCAGTGGAAAATAACACTGCGCCGGTTAACGATTTTTCACTTTTCCAAAATTTTCCAAATCCGTTTAACCCTGCAACAACAATAACGTATTCCCTTCCTCGTACTACTTCTTCCGGTGAACGAGAAGAAAGAATGAAAGCAACATTAACAGTCTATAATATTCTCGGAAAAGAAATTGCGGTATTTGTAAATAAAGAACAGGCAGCCGGATTATACACAGTCTCATTGAATACCGGAGAATGGAGCGGAGGAGTATATTTTTATACGCTGCAGTACGGCGCTTTAAGAAAAACAATGAGAATGCTGTTGGTAAAATAAACAAATAAATTTTTTCTCATAATGAAAAAAAGAAGAACATACAAAATGTATTCTGCGACGATTTTCTGCTTGTTCTTTATTCAACATTCTTTTTCGCAGACTTTTCCCGACGGATTTTCTTTTTCCCTTCCGGCACAGGATACGTCGTCCGGAGATTTCCTTCCGCATTTCCTCGCAATCTCAATTTCTGAAAATAATTTTAACTCGATTGATGGGAATGGTCATTTTTCAATTAACGGAAAACCGATACGATTTTTCGGAACAAATTTTTCCGCCGATGCCGCCTTTCCGGTTAAAAGCAAAGCTTGGTTTATTGCCGGCCGTTTGCGAAAGATGGGTTTTAATCTCGTCCGTTTTCATCATCTTGATAATCCATGGAGCGTGCAAAGTATTTTTGAATTGGGAAGCGACACGCGTCATCTTAATACCACAACACTGGATCGTATGGAATATTTAATTTCGGAACTGAAACAGAACGGCATATTTGTCAACATGAATTTGCACGTCAGCAGAACCTTTCGCGCTCAAGACGGTATTCCGGATTATGACTCGCTTCCGGAGTTTAGTAAAGGAGTAAACTATTTTGACCCTCAGCATCTTGCACTCCATAAAGAATATGCAAAGCAGCTGTTGACGCACAGAAATCCTTACACCGGAAAATCACTCGCAAATGATCCGGTGCTGGCAATGGTGGAACTTACAAATGAAAATTCCTTATACCGCTTTTGGCGCGATGGCGCGCTGAAACCACGCCGGCAGAAAGGGCTGCTGGCAATGCGTCACGTAAAAATGCTCGACAGCTTGTGGAATGATTTTCTGATAAAAAAATATTCTTCTACCGATTCGCTTCGCCGAGCTTGGTCTGTTGGAAGCGTAAACCGGGAACCCTCCGAGCAAATTCGCAACGGCGGTTTTGAAACCGGTATCGCCTCGCAGTGGCAAATAGAAAAAAACGGCGAAGTACAGACAGTGTGGAACAACGAAATTTTCAATGTGTATCACGGTTCAATTTCCGGAAAGGTTACGGTAACACATACTGATGGAACGGACTGGCATATTCAATTTAAACAAACCGGACTAACGGTTTACAAAGATTCAGTCTATACAATATCATTTGCTGCCCGCGCCGATTCACTTCGGAAAATTTCCGTTTCAATTATGAAAGAAACAAGTCCGTGGACATGGCTCGGCGGAACAGCCGTAATGCTTTCACCGGAATGGCAAAACTTTTCCTTTACTATTCGGGCTGATGTAACTCTATTGAGTGATGTTCGTCTTACATTTTCACTCGGCGCGCAGGCCGGAACTTTTTGGTTCGATAATATTTCCATGAAACAGCCCGTCACGTCAGGATTATCTGCTGATGAATCGTTAGAAGAAAAAAATATCGTTAGAAATGAATATGTACAGTGCAGCGCTCTCTCCGATCAGCGGGTGAAAGATTTAACTTCGTTTTACCTAAAATTAGAAACGGATTACTACGTTCAAATGAAATTATTCTTAAAAGATTCTCTCGGCATACAAGTTCCCATCGTCGGAACAAATTGGAATGTCGGACCGGCTGATCTTTCTGCTCAAGCAGAAATGGATTACATTGATAATCATACATACTGGGATCATCCGCAGTTTCCCGGTGTTCCGTGGTCATCGTGGGATTGGTCTATTAACAATACGCCGATGGTCAGTTCAACACACGGCGGAACGATAACCGGATTGATGGCCGGTGCTGCAATGAGCAAGAAACCTTATACCATCAGCGAGTATAATCATCCTTTTCCCAATCGCTATCAAACCGAAGGCGTCTTATTAATTTCCTCCTATGCATCCTTTCATGATGTTGACGGAATATTATATTTTGATTATAACGGCTCGGCTAATGATTGGGAAAGCGATTTTCAGAGCAGCTATTTTAATATCTCCCGCAATGCCGCTATACTTTCATTGATTCCTTCCTGTGCTTTTGCGTATAGGAACGGACTGATTTCCAAATATGAGGAATTAATATCTCTTCAATATTCAAAAGATTTTCTGCAGCGATTTCCAAAGTTAGATAACGGAACCTGGCAGGCAGTTGAATTATTCCCTTCGTTGCTTTCGCTTCAGCACGGTGTCCGCGTGGAATCCTACCATGCCGAGGCCACAACGGATTTTTCTCAATTCACGGATATTCCTTCAACGCTATTTACCAGCGATACCAAAGAGCTTGTTTGGAACACCAACGGTTTATTTTCTGTGCAGACAAAAAAATTTGTCGGCGTAACCGGCTTGTTAAATCAATTTACCAACAGCACAATCGGTCCGGTAATTTTAAACTCAGCCGATAAGTTCGGAACGATAACCTGGCTTTCACTGACGGAAGATTCTCTTTCTGTTTCAAGAAAGTCTCTCTTATCCGTTTCAACACGTATTCAAAATACAACGATGGTATGGGATGGGTTAACAACAATTCACGATATGTGGGGAACGGCTCCTACAGAAATTGAACCGATTAATCTTACGCTTTCATTAGCAGTGTATGCGGATTCGTTATATGTATTTCCGTTAAATGTGTTTGGAAATACTGCCGGTGTAAAAAAGATCGTCTATCCGTCATCCGCAAATTTGTTTACCATCTCTCTGGATCAAAAAGAATTCCCTTCATTGTGGTTTGGCATAGAAGCCTTTGGTGAAGAATTAACGAAAGTTGTCGTACCCGAAAAATCTATTCCGAAAGAATTTCAGTTATTGCAAAACTTTCCGAACCCTTTTAATCCTTCCACAACAGTTACCTACGCGCTGCCGTATGATACGTTTGTTGTAGTAAAGCTGTATGATGTGATGGGGCGGGAGATTCGTTCGTTGGTAAACGAATATCAGTCTGCCGGAGTGCATACAATACCATTCGATGCATCCGCGCTTTCCGGCGGAATATATTTTTATACTTTACGGGCGGGAAATTT
>JACFMZ010000159.1 GCA_019455105.1 Bacteroidota bacterium
CTTGCGGATATGACCTATGACTATGTCGCTTCCGCACTTACTCTTGAAGATGTCGGCACCTTAGGCTTATCGTTAACATCGTTCCGCGTTCCGGAAGATCTTGTACGAACCGATATTAATCCCGACGGCGATGGACGGCGCTGGAGTGCCGGTTCTTTTGCGTTAGGAGTTTCATTTGCCAGATCATTAACCGATAGATTTTCAATTGGTATTTCAGCGAAATATATCAGCGAATATATCTGGAATATGTCTTCTAATGGTTTTGCTTTTGATATCGGCACGATTTATACAACACAATTCAACGGGTTGCGTATTGGCGCTAGCATTTCAAATTTTGGAACGAAGCTTCGTCTTGACGGACACGATATTTCCTTCAACAGTTATCCGGGAGGGAAGCAGGGACAAGGTCCTCAAAATGTTGAATCGGAATATAAAACCGAATCGTACGATATTCCGTTAATGTTCAGAATCGGCTTAGCTATGGAACTGCTGCAGACGAGTAATTTTAAAGCAACCGTTTCGGTTGACGCAACGCATCCGAATGATAATGTGGAATACATTAATTCAGGTCTTGAAATTGGATACAACGAAATGATTTTTGCCCGTATTGGATATAAATCCTTATTATACGACAATTCGGAAGAGGGATTAACCTGGGGATTCGGCGTCAATATCGGTATTAGTAATCTCACGGCGGTAAAAGTCGATTACGCTTTTTCAGATTTTGGCAGACTGACGAATGTACAATATGTTACGATTTCTGTAACGTATTAATTACTGCGAATGTTAGTAATAAAAACGCCTTGTCGAAGATAGGACAAGGCGTTTTTATTTTAAAGAAGATGGAAAATATTATTTTCTGTTCTTCAATGTTTTCGCCCAATAGACAATTTGCTTTTTCACTTCCTGCGGCGATGTGCTTCCGGAAGATTTTTTATGTTCAATACTTTTCGCAGGATCGAGCAGCGTAAAAATATCCTTTTCGAACTTTGTTGAAAATAAATGAAGCTCCTGCAGCGTCAATACCGTGAGCGATGTTTTCTGCTCAACGCAATAGGAAACGATACTCCCTGTAATTTCATGCGCCTGACGGAACGGAACATGCTTCTGCACTAAATAATCGGCAAGCTCAGTGGCAGTAAGAAAATCGTTTTTTAATTCCTGCTCAAAGCGTTGCTCGGCAAAAGTTGTATGAACAAGAACATGAGACAAGATAAAAAGAGCTTCGCGGGTAGTATGTACGCTGTCCAGCATGGGTGTTTTGTCTTCTTGTAAATCGCGGTTATAGGCTAACGGCAGTCCTTTCATTATGGTAAGAAGATTCATTAAGTTGCCGAAGATGCGTCCGGTTTTACCGCGTAATAATTCTGCCATATCAGGATTTTTTTTCTGCGGCATGATGCTGCTTCCAGTGGTGTAGGCATCATCGGTCTTCGCAAAGGCAAATTCCTGAGAAGACCACACCACCAACTCTTCAGCGATTCGGCTGATGTGCATCATAATAGAACTGCATGCTGAAATAAATTCCAGCAGATAATCTCTGTCACTGACGGCATCAATGCTGTTTTCAATGATTCCGTCAAAACCTAATTTCTTTGCCGTATCATTTCGATTAATTGGAAATGAAGTGCCGGCTAACGCCGCCGCACCGAGGGGGAGCCGGTTAATGCGTTTATAACAGTCTTCCATTCGTTCAAAATCCCGCTGAAACATTGAAACATACGCCAGCAGATGATGTGATAACAGAATCGGCTGAGCGCGCTGAAGATGAGTGTAGCCGGGCATAATTGTTCCGAAATATTTTTCAGATTTATAGAGAAGCACGCGCTGTAATTGTGTAATCATTTTTTTTATTTCATACACTGCCGAGCGCAGATATAATCGTTCATCTAACGCCACCTGATCATTTCGGCTTCTTCCGGTATGAAGCTTACCGCCGACCGCGCCGATTTTTTGAATTAATCGTTGTTCAACAGCCATGTGAATATCTTCTTTTTCCCATGACAAGTCGAGTTTACCCGTTTCAATTTCTTTGGCAACAGCCTTCAATCCGGAACGGATTCTTCGTGCTTCTTCATGGGTAATAATTTTACATGAGGCAAGCATTTCTACGTGGGCAATACTTCCCAGAATATCTTCTTGGTATAATTCTTTATCCAAATCAATGGAAGAGGAAAATTTTAGCGCCGCATCGGAAAGGGGCTGTTTAAATCTTCCGCTCCAGAGGGGTTTTGAGTTTTTCATAATAGAGTTCCTTTATTCAATTTCTATAAATATAATAAAAAAAAACCTGACCGATAATGGTCAGGTTAAAGAATGCCGAATCGGCGGAGAACAGCGTTACTCTCGAACGACCCAAACCTTAACTTTTGCAGTAACTTTGGAATGCAATTTAACAGGCACTTCAAAGATTCCCAGCGTTTTAATCGGTTCTTCGAGTTCAATTGTCCGCTTATCAACGGAAAGCTCTTTTTCAGCTAGTGCATCGGCAATCATTTGAGATGTTACCGAGCCGAATAATTTATCGTCTTCTCCAACTTTCATGGTGATGGTAATTGAAGCATTGCCGAGCTGTGCCGCTAATTTTTCTGATTCTTTAATAACTTTTTGTTCACGCCGCTCATGAAGTTTCTTTTCTTCTTCAAGTGCTTTTAAATAGCCGGCTGTTGCCGGATAAACAATTTGGCGGGGAATAAGAAAGTTCCGTGCGTATCCGTCTTTTACATCAACAACATCGCCGATGTTGCCGAGATTTTCATATTGTTGTCTTAAAATTACTTTCATGTTCATTATCCTCTCAAAATTACTTCACGGCATCTGCAACAAAGGGAAGCAGTGCAAGATGACGCGCACGCTTAATGGCGCGTATAAGTTGACGTTGATATTTTGCACTGGTACCGGTGATGCGTTTCGGTATAATTTTCCCCTGTTCTGAAACAAATTTACGAAGAAGCTTCTCGTCTTTATAATCAATATAAATTGTTCCGGCTTCGGTAAACCGGCAGACGCGCTTTTTCTTCGCTTGCTGATCTCGATCTCGTTCTCTGGGATTTTGTTGCCGCGGATTAAATTGTCGTCGTTCCATAATTATGCCTCCTTCGCTTTTTCATTGGTTGCGGGTGTTTCGGCTGCCGGTGCTTCTGTTGAAGGAGCTTTTTGCCCGACTTCTTTTGCTTTTAATGCTTTCTTGTCTAACATAACGGTCAGGTAGCGGATAATTTGTTCTTCTAATTGATATTGCCGCTCAAGTTTCGCAATAATATCACCGGCTGCCTTAAATTCAAACAGCACGTAAAATCCGTTATTCTTTTTCTTAATGGGATAGGCTAATCGGCGGCGTCCCCATTTTTCAACAGATTGAATCTCTGCGTTATTCTTGGTAAGAAAATCTTTCATCTTGTCAATGATTGCCTCGATTTGCGGATCTTCGAGGGTTGCATTTACGATGAAAACCGTTTCGTAAATACGGGTA
>JACFMZ010000020.1 GCA_019455105.1 Bacteroidota bacterium
CAAGCGCACCGGGATATGTTGAACGATATGATATTTCTTCTAATCTTCCTAAGCAGCGATCGGATGCGGACTGGTCGCAGGATTTTCAAACCGGTATGCCCATTGGAATTGTCGTTAATTCAGGTCTTGATCCGCAGAGTGCCGATGATGATACGGTGTATGTTTCCATGCGTGCTATGACAGGTGATGATAATGAGACGATAGGAATTTGGGAATTAACAAATATCACAGGCTTTGTTGCTCCGGAACATATTGTCCAGCCGACATTGTATCCGGGAAGCGGCGGCGGAAACATTAATGCGAGCGCAGATTTAACAATTGATTATGCCGGAAATATTATTTTGTTCGAAAACGGCAATGAAGAATTATTTATGATTTCTCCGCCGCATAATGCCGATACATATACCGTTTGGACGCGAAGCGCAGATACGATAAATATTTTGCCGGTGGTTTCTGTGCGCGAGAATGTTTCTCTGCCGAAGGAATTTTCTGTTCATCAAAATTATCCGAATCCGTTCAATCCGTCCACCACAATCGGTTTTACGCTTCCGGTAAACGGAAAAGTTTCCGTGGTTGTGTACGATATTCTCGGCAACGAAATATCCCGCTTGTTTAACGGCAGCGTTGATGCCGGATACCATGCAGTTGTTTGGAACGCTGTCAATAACGTTGGCAGGGCGATTTCCAGCGGCATGTATTTCTATCGTGTAAGCGCTTCGTTGAGCGACGGAAGAACTTACACTTCAACAAACCGGATGATGCTTGTGAAATAACCGTTAAACGAATTTTACGGAATAATTAAAAAAAATATATTACCTTGCAAAGGCGATTTGTAAAAATCGCCTTTCTTTATTTAGCAGAATGCTTATGAAAACACTATTCACAATATTTGTATTTATTTTTATGAGTTCATCTTTACACGCACAGCAGCAGTTTGCGAAAACACTTTACGATTCCTACGAAACATATAAAGTACAGGAAATAACCACTCGAAGAATTTCTCATCCGGAATTGATGAAGATTATTGACCGGTTTGCCCAACAGATGCCGGAAATTCTTTCCGTTGAAACCGTTGGAACATCGGCAGAGGGAAGAGAAATTCGGCTGTTAAAAATCGGCGCGGGAACGACAAAAATTTTTATGTGGTCGCAAATGCACGGCGATGAACCGACGGCAACCATGGGATTAATGGATTTGTTAAGCTATATCAACAACAATAAAAAATCTCCGGAAGTTCAAGCCATTCTAAAAAATACAACGCTGCTCATTATTCCTATGCTCAATCCAGACGGCGCGCTTCGTTTTCAACGGCGCACGTCACAGGGAATTGATATGAACCGCGATGCGCAGCATTTGCAGACACCGGAAGCAAATATTTTGAAATCCATCCGCGATAAATATAATCCGGAAATCGGTTTTAATCTTCACGATCAAGATCCGCATTATACGGTAGGGCAGACGGGAAAATGGGCGACCATTGCTCTTTTAACACCGGCGTACAATTATGCGAAAGAAGATAATGCCGTTCGAATGCGGGCAAAAAAAGTTGCCGCAGAACTTGTTACAATTTTTAAACCGTTTATTGACGGACACGTTTCCCGATACGACGACACCTTTGAGCCTCGCGCTTTCGGCGATAATATTCAGAAATGGGGAACCAGCACTATTCTTATCGAATCCGGCGGCTGGCCGAACGACCCGGAGAAAATGTTTATTCGAAAATTAAACTGTGTGGCGCTGCTTTCGGTATTTCATTCCATTGCTACAAAAACATATGAACGGACGGATATTTCTCATTACGAGAATCTTCCCGATAACACCCGCAATCTGTACGATGTTATTATTAAAAATGTAACGCTAAAATTTTCCGACAGTCGGAAACCGATGACTGCGGATGTTGGCATTGACTACCATGAAATAAAAGATACCTCCGGTGTGACTAAACGAATCGGGAGAGTGGTAGATCTCGGCGATCTCAGTATCTATGTTGCGTTTGAAACAATTGACGGAAGCGGAAAAACGCTGGATGCTTCGATTGTGGAAATGAATGACCGGGTTGATGTGGATTCTCTGCGTGAGCAGTTAAAGAAATAACAGCATTATTGATGTCTGCCGCAAACGGCAGGCATCAGATTAATATTTTATCGGCAGCATTCCTTCTACTTCTTTCCAAATTATTTCGCGGATAGTTTCGATGGATTGTTTGCCGTCAATAACCACAAACCTCTCCGGCTCTTCGTTTGCTACTTCCAAATACCCTTCGCGCACACGGGAATAAAATTCATCATTATTTAATTCCATTCGATCTTTTTTTACATTGCTGAGAGCCTGACGGGATTCCATTTCTTTGACGGTGATATCAAGAAAAAATGTTTTATCCGGTTTTACGTCAAAAGTGGCAACGCGGTTAATTGTTTTTACCGCGCCGAGAGTTAATCCTCTGCCGTATCCCTGATAAACCGTTGTGGAATCAACATAGCGGTCGCAGAGAACAAGAGAATTTTTCTGCAGCGCCGGCTTTATGACTTCGCTGACTAACTGCGCGCGGCTTGCGGAAAAAAGAAGCAGTTCGGTTATTTGCGTCATATTTTTATTTTTTGCATCGAGCAAAATGGTGCGTATCTCTTCGGAAATAATTGTTCCGCCCGGCTCGCGCAGCAATAAATAGTCTATGGATTTTTCCGTCAGTTGTTCAGTAAGTAATTTCACCTGCGTAGTTTTTCCGCAGCAGTCAATTCCTTCAAATGAAATAAACATAGTTTTCTCTCTCTTTTATTGTTCTATGTACGACTTTTTATTTTTCTTTTCAAGAGAAGCTTTATAAAGTATTGCATTTAATATTATGTATGTGTACTATCTATCGTGCGTCGAACAAAAATATTTTAAAGCGTCTGCATTGTTTCTTATTAATATCTCAAAAAAAATTTTAAAATAAGAAAGGAGTCTCTTATGCCTGAAGAAATTGTTACTCCGCCTGCGGCACCGGAACTATCTTTTTCCGATAAGTTTACCGGTATTCTTTCTTCTCCCGGCGAAGTGTATTCAACTATTGTCGATACTGAGCCGAAGAGCAGTAATTGGGCAATTCCGGTTATTCTTGCCATTGTCATGTCAATAATCTTTACGCTTGTGGTGTTTAACCAGCCGGCTATTCAAAATGAAATGGCGGTAACGCAGCAGGATGCCCTGCAAAAGCAGGTGGATGCGGGAAAATTGACGCAGGAACAAATGGATCAAGCATTGGAATACAGTAAAACCGGTTCGCCGATGTTTATGATTTTTGGATCAGTCGGCGCCGTTATAGGAATTTTTGTAATGGTGTTTGCTTATTCATTAGTGTATTGGGTTGGCGGAAAAATTGTTGTTAAATCTGCTGTCGGTTATATGAAGGTTGTTGAAGTGTACGGTCTCTCTATGTTTATCGCCGTCGTAACGACTCTTTTAAGTATGATTCTGATTGTTGCTATGGGTTCGCTTCATGCCCAGCCGGCGCTTTCTCTTTTTGTTTCAAAGTTTAATCCAAAAGATACTATGCATATTATTCTTGCGGCGGTAAATCTGTTTACATTTTGGCAGCTCTTTGTTGTTTCAGTCGGGTTATCCAAAATATGGAAAACAACACTCGACAAAGGTTTAATGGTTACCGGCGGTGTGTGGGTTCTTTGGACGCTGATTACCGCTTTTGCAGGGTTAAGTTTCGGCGGTTAAAAAATTTTTTAATAAATTTCATTACGGCAGGCATTTTTGTCTCTCTTTTTTATTTTATAAAATTCCTGCCGGATCAACATCAAGAGAAATTTTTACATGTCTTTTTACCGCTTGCGGTGATATGTTTTCCATTGCGGCGTGTACAGCTTTTTTTGCTTTTGCACCGGTACTGTCGTTTGTGCGGTCTGCTTTAATAACGAGATGCCAGCGAAAATCGTTTTTTACTTTTGCAATTACCGCTTGAGACGGACCGAGCAGCGAATCGGACGGAAGAAGCGCTGAAAGATATTTTCCGAACAACACCGCAATGCTCTCAACATTTTGTTCGCTTCTTCCTTTAAATTCAATAACAATAATTCTATAGAAGGGAGGATACTTTGCCGAACGGCGATGAAAAAGTTCTTCGTTATAGAATCCGATAAAGTCGTGATATAAAATATGCTGAAGAGAATAATGTGCGGGCTGCGATGTTTGCACTATTACTTCTCCCTGCAAAATACTCCTTCCGGCGCGTCCAGCAACCTGCGTCAGCAGTTGAAAGGTGCGTTCTGCAGAACGAAAATCCGGCAGCATCATTTGCGTATCGGCGGAAATAACGCCGACCAGCGTAACGCGCGGAAAGTCCAATCCCTTTGCCACCATTTGTGTGCCGAGAAGGATATCTGCTTTTCCTTCGCCGAATTGTTTCAATAATTTTTCATGCGAACCTTTTCGCGTTGTTGAATCCATATCCATTCGTAAAATAACAGCGTTGGGAAAAAGTAAATTCAATTCCTGTTCTACACGCTGCGTTCCGAAACCCTGCATAGAAAGATTAAATCCTTTGCAGGAAGGACAAGCCGCCGGCACCGGTTTTACTTTTCCGCAATAATGACACCGCAGATGTTTTTTTGTTGCATGATACGTCATGGTAACGCTGCATCGGTCGCACTGTTCAATGTAGCCGCAGTCAGAACATTCTAAAAACGGCGCAAAGCCGCGGCGGTTTTGCAGCAAAATAATTCCTTCTCTCTTTTGCAGCCGGTCGCGAATTTTTTCTTCAAGAAATCCGGAAATACTTTTCGAAAGATTTTCAAACGCTTTTTTCCCGATTGTTTTTGCTTCGGCTTTTGCCAAGGCAAACAGTTTCTTCCGCTCATCAATCATATTCACAATTTTCACCGGCGGAAGAACGGCATTATCGGCGCGTTCGGGAAGCGTCAGCAATTGAAATTTTCCGTTCGTTGTATTGGCATACGATTCAATGGAAGGAGTTGCCGAGCCGAGTACCACAACCGAATGTTCCATTGCGCCTCGAACAACGGCAACATCCCGCGCATTGTAACGAGGCGCGGCATCAAACTGCTTGTAAGAAGATTCGTGCTCTTCATCCACCACAATTAATCCGAGATTTTGCAGCGGTGCAAAAAGTGCGGAACGCGGACCGATAGCGATAGCGTATTGCTTCTGTTGAATTCTCCGCCACGCTTCCGAGCGTCCGGCATCGGACATGCGGCTGTGCATCCAAATTACCTTTTCTCCGAAATGCAGTTGAAATCGTTTTACCGTTTGCGGCGTTAAAGAAATTTCCGGCACCAGCACCATCGCAGTTTTTCCGAGCGAAAGCGTATACCGGATGGCTTCAATATACACCTGAGTTTTTCCGCTTCCGGTAATGCCGTGAAGTAAAAATGTTGAATGAGCTCCGCTGCTTATTGCTTGTGAAATTTCGTGAAACGCCTGCTGCTGGTGTTCGTTCAGAACAATGGAAAGTCCTTTTGTGGTGTGCTCATCAATCTCCGGCGCGGATTTTCGCTCGACTTCTTTTTGATAGAGTGACAGGATTCCTTTTTGCGCTAATGCTTTCAGTGTTGAAAGCGACGCGCTGTGGAGTTTTAGAATAGAAGCCGCGCGTTGTTCGCCGGCAAACGAAGCAATCTGTTTCCAGAGAACAGCTTGTTTTTCTGAACGAAAGGATATTTCATCGGACGGAGAATGTACGGTAAACATCCATTCTTTTTTAAAAGGAATTTTTTTCTTTTGTTGTTCTGAAACGAGAACAATTCCTGCTTTTTCAAATTCGCTGATGATGGAATAGAGATTTTTTATTCCGCTTTTTTTCCGCAGCTGCAGAATGGTTAACGGTGATTCTGTTTGCAGCAGTTCCAGTAATCTCTTGCGCTGCGGCGAGCGCTTTGCTTCTTCCTGAATTCTCTCTTTGGAAACTGATTCCGCAAACGCTACCACACGTTTGCTGATATTGCCGATTCCGGCAGGAAGAAAAAGACGCAGCGTCTCGCCGAGAGGCGAAAGATAATATTCGCTTATCCATTCAGCCAGGCGAATGGTATTTTCCGAAAGATGAATATCGGCAATATCGCGGATGGCTTTTATCGCAACATTCGGCGCCGCATCGGAAAGCGAAATCACAACGCCGGTTAAAATTTTTTTTCCGAACGGCACCACGACAACGCTGCCCCGCGTAATTACGCCGTTCAGCGAATCGGGAATGCGATAGGTAAATACCTGTGAAAGAGGCACAGGCAGTGCTATATTCGCATAGACAGCGTTCATGGTGTTACGTTAGAAAGGAATGGTTCTATATAGGTAAGAAAGCGTACCGTTGCGCCGCAGTTCTTTCGCACAAAATCTTCGGCAATGGCGCCGGCAAACATCCGTTCTTCATAGTTATCGAGAAGCGAGCGAAGTATTCTGTACAAATCCCGTTCATTATCAATAATAAAGGCGCCGCGGCGTTTTGCCAGTTCAACAGCTTCCTGCGAGTTCGTATGTTTTGGTCCAAAGAGAACAGGGTTACTGAAAATTGCCGGTTCTAAAACATTGTGAACTCCCTGCTGAAAACTTCCGCCGACGTAAACAAGAGAAGCATATTTATACAACGCCACAAGAATGCCGATACTGTCTACCAGAATAACTTTCTCCTGATTATAATTATTGATAAGAGAAAAACGGATACAGCTGGTATGAGTTTCAAGCTGGTATTCCAGCGTCTCAAGATGATCAATTGTTGGTTCATGCGGAACAATAATGGTCAACAGGTCATGTTCGATTTTTTGTAATTTAAAAAGAACGGGAAGAATAACTTCTTCATCTTCTTCCCAGCTTTGTCCGACAATAAATATTTTTTTTCCGTTGGTTATGTGCTGAGGCAGAAGAACTTTTGTTGCTGCTTCATTGCTTCGCATCAGCACTTGATCGAACCGCGTGTCGCCGATTGCTTCAATGACGGGATGCGTAGTACCAAACCGCTGAAATGCTTTTTTATCTCTTTCGGAAACAGTGAGAATGTGTGAGAAGCTGTTATACAGCGACGTATGAAAAGATTTAATGAGCGGCAGCAAGCGCGCAGACTTTTCTTCCATTGTAGCGTTGGCAATCATGACCGGAATTTTTTTTTCTTGGAGCACCCAAACCATATTGGGCCAAATATCATACCGCACCATTACGGCAACCGTAGGGCGGATAATTTCAATAAAGCGTTCTGCATTTGCGGCAGAATCAAACGGAATGTAGGAAATAATATCGGCCAATTTATAATTGCGGGAATGATCATATCCGGAAGGAGAAAAGAATGTTGCAATAATATCAACGTGCTGATATTTTTTCTTTAAAACGGAAATGATCGGTTTTGCCTGTTCAAATTCTCCCATTGATGATGCATGAAACCAAACGCGATGAGTTCCCCGCAGCAGTGCAGCACCTCGCTGCAGCGTATCGAATAAATCCGTTCGCCCATGAATGCCGCGTTTAATTTTTCCGTTTATCATTCCGCCGAGATGAAAGATACACCACATGAGCGGAACAAAAAACATGTTGTAGATGAATTTCCAGATAGTCATTCGCTAAGAGAAAAAAAGGACGGAAAAAACTTTCTGCAATATAGGAAAAAACTACGGAGAATAGAAAGAGGGAAATATCGGAATGATTTTGAAAATTATTGAGCCGCAATAATAAATACGTGAGCAGCCCGTTGAAATCAATAAATATTTCAGGGCTTGCAAGTTTTGTTAGAGTACAATAACTTTCAGAGGATATTATCTAAAAACAAGCAGGTCCCCATCGGGGAACAGGAAACCTGCTGTAGCTTGTGTGGTAGGAATTATTTTGAACCCGGAGGCGGTATCATCGGATCGCCGGGGTTTTCATCTGAAACAGCCTGTGTCGTATTTCCAGGATCTGTGGCTTTTGCTTTTGGTGTTAAGGCAACAGAAGTCATAGACGCTGCTAATAGAACCCAAAAAAGTGTTTTAGAGGACATGACGGCTCCTTTTATAAATTGTTAGATAAAAAATTGAGTTAGGGTATCTATATATTTATATCCTTTTTAAAGGGCGTTTAGGACACAAAAACCGAAAAAAAATAAAATATTTTTTTATGAAGAATTTTCTGCGAATATGGTTTATTTTAGGCACTTTTTTTGCGTCCTCTGGCGCAAAAAGCTGCCTCTATTCGCATGGTTTCGATTCAGACAGTTTAAGCACCGGCAGAAAATTCACTGAAGGTGTTTTGCAGAACAATAACACTGAGACGGATTCTGCCGTAATTTTTTTAAGAGATACGGCAGAACGATTTCTTCAACAGAGCGAGTACACACGATATACTGCGGCACAAATACAAATTGCCCGTGAATATTTAAAAAGAATAAAGCGCGAGCGCGCTCTGCAAATTCTTACGGCAACCCTTGATACCTTGTTACAACACAAGGCATTGCATAACGACGAAGAGGGAAATTTATATGCACTGCTCGGATATGTGTACACCGGTACACACAATAAAGAAAAAGCAGAACAATACATTCGCAAAAGTCTTGCGCTGAATGATTCATTGTACGGAAAAACCGACCGGTACTGTTTAAGTCTTTTTTCGCTGGCTACATTCTACTGGCAGACCGATAACATGAATGAAGCGGTTGCCGCCTTTTCTCAAACCGATTCACTCTATACCGTTTTACACGGCGAATATTTTATCAGCAGAGCCAAAACTCAATATCAACTTGCGGTTATTGCAAAAGATAGAGCGGAGTTTGTAAAAGCCCTTCAATATGTTGATTGTGGAATTGATATTTTAGATAAAAACGACGACACGCTTTCCCTGGACCGATCTTCTTTGCTATTTATTCAAGGACAAATTTTTAAAGAATTAGGAAGATATCATGAAGCCGTTACTCTGCTGGAGCAATCCAACGAAATTCAAAAACGCGTGAATCGTCTTGAATCAATGAACGCGCTTATTCTTATCGGCGATATTAAGATTGAGTTAGGAGATATTGAAGCAGCGAAGAACTATTATGAACACGCTCTGGCCGTTCAACAAACGCTGGCGAATACTTCGTCCGGATTTATCGGAAGCGTTCTTCAGCGGCTGGGGGATGCGCATCGCCGCTTAGGCAATTTGGATACAGCGCTGGAGTTATCGCAGGAAGGGATGAAGATTCTTACGCAGTTTTACGGTCCCCGTCATTCAGAAATGGGATATAAATATTTTCTTCTTGCGCAGCTGTACGAGCAGAAGCACAGGTACGCCGAAGCGCTTGAAAATTATGATAATGCCGCAGCGGTATATACTACGATAGGCGCAAAAGATTCACGCATCGATCTTTCGCTGGTCTTTACCTTAAAGGCAAAAGTGTATCTTCAACAGATGAATTATCATTCCGCGCTTGCCTGTTTAGAAAGTGCCGATAGTATCCAACGATCGGCAAAAACAATTACTATTCCTGCGCGTGCGCTTACTCTGCGATGTTTCGGCGATGTAGAATTGCAGTGCGGAAAAATTGAAACCGCACTGCAGTATTACAATGAAGCAATGAAATTTTTATGCGGGAATGAAGTGAACGAGCACACCATCAACGATGCCGTACCGGTTGATCCGCTGTACACCAAACAAATGCTGGATGTGGTGCTGAGAATTGCTTCTGCCTATTCCCGCATTCCGGGCGGGAAAAAGAAAGAGCTGTCGTTAAACAATTCGCTCTGCTATTACCGCGCCGCCATGAATCTTGTGGAAACATTACGGCGCAGCTATCTTGATGAAGAATCGAAATTGTTTCTTTCGGATGTAAGCGCTCAGCTGTATCACCGGGCGGCGGCGGCGGCGTTTCAAATATATGAAATAACAAAACTTCCGTCATTTCTTGAGCAGGCATTTCTTATTGCGGATCGCGGAAAAGCTAATGTGCTGTTAGAAGGGATACTGGACGGAACGGCAAAAGTCTTTGCTGAAATTCCTGATTCGCTGCTGCGCCGTGAAAGAGCATTGCAAAAAGAACTTGCGGAATATGAAATTCAGCGAACAACAATGCATCATGTGCCAGAAAAAGTGAGAATTGCGGCGGAATTAACAATATTTCGATTAAAGGACCAGCTTCGTGATATAAAAGAGTACTACCGTCAGCACTATCCGAAATATTATGAAATAAAATTCGCACGAAAAAATTTCACGCGGGAAGAAATGACGGCGCACCTCTCTCCGAACGAAGCCTTGATTGAATACAGCGTTGATAACAACACGCTGATAATTTTTGCCGCAACGCAGACATCGCTGATTGGAAAAAAAATTACTGCGGATTCGTTAGAACAGTCAATAACTCGGTTTCTCTATGGAATTAAAACATATTCGCCGGACGACTACACACAATGCGGGATGAACTTATATTCGCTTCTTCTTCAACCGGTCAACAGTGTATTACAGAAAGTTCAAAAACTTACCATCGTTCCGGACGGCGCGCTTTATTATGTTCCGTTTGAAGCATTATTAACTGCGCAGCCCAATTCAACAAATGATTTTTCTTCTTATCCGTATGTGCTTCTCAATCATGAAATCAGTTATACCTATTCTGCCGGATTTTTACATACCATGTCGTCGCTTTCAAAAGAAAAATCGATGCCGATAAGTTTTGCGGTATTTGCTCCGGTCTTTCCGGATACGACGAGCATGCCGATTTTTGCTCATCGCTCTTACCTTGAAGAAAATAATCTCTCTGAAACACGTTCTGTTACTGTTGATGGAAAACATTTTAACGCATTAACATATTCTGAAGATGAAATTGCCGGGATTGCCAAAGTTTTCAATCAAAAGAAAATATCCGGCAGAGAATTTCTTTTTTCAAATGCAACGGAAGAAAACTTCAAGCATGCCGTTCCCCGCGCGTCCATTATTCATATTGCGACGCATAGTTTTATCAACGAAAAAAATCCAAAACTTTCCGCAATTATTTTTTCCGAACCGCAGCATGCAGCAGTAGATGATGACGGCATTCTCTATGCCGATGAAATTTATTCGCTGAATCTTCACGCCAAACTTGTTGTGCTGAGCAGCTGCGAAAGCGGAATCGGAAAGCTTGTGGGAGGCGAAGGTATGATGGCGTTTACGCGCGGATTATTTTATGCCGGCGCGCAAAATATTATTTTCTCTCTCTGGAAAATCCCCGATAAGCACACCGCAACAATGATGATAAAATTTTATCAAGAGATGCTTGCAGGAAATTCGTATGCCGCTTCACTTCGCAGCGCAAAACTTTCGTTAGTTAAAGAAAAAGCGTCGGCGTTTCCTTCTAAGTGGAGCGGCTTTGTGTTGATGGAAGGAGGGAAAGAAATAAATAAAAATTTTACCTCAACCCAGCCGCTGCAAAAATCGTTCACCGTTCCCCGGCAAACCTTTCAGCTGTTTGAAAGCTGTGAGTAGAATAATTTTTTTATCAATCAGACAATGGGGAAGTCGTGGCTTATACCGAGCACCCCGGGGTTTTCCCGCAGTTCATCGGAAAAGCGAATAAATTTTTCTTTTCCTGCTCTACCCAGTGTGAGCTGAATCCGTTCCTTATTCGGCGCATCTCCCTGCTGAATAGAAATATTGTGCATTTCTAATCCTGCTTTTTCAACCAACATTTCCAATTGAGAAATGGTTATGCTTTTCCGTTCTATTGTCAGCGTATAATGCTGCTGCCTTCTGTTGACAAATAATTTTCGTTCAATGGGTTTTATGCCGACGAGAATAAAGAGAACAATTGCTGTTCCGCTGATCGCTGCCATGTATAAACCGCCGCCGACGGATAAACCGATTGCCGCAACAGTCCAAAGACTTGCGGCGGTGGTTAATCCACGAATAACTTCTCGGCGAAAAATAATTGTGCCGGCGCCGAGAAAGCCGATACCGCTGACGATTTGCGCGGCAACGCGCGACGGATCGAGTACGACGTTTGGAGTTCCAAGAATATCGGAGAAGCCGAATGCGGAGGCAATCATAAACACGGTAGAGCCGACAGAAACAAGCATGTGTGTTCGAAGTCCCGCCGCCCAGTCAAGACGTTCCCGGTCTAAACCGATAACGCTCCCTAGCAGCGCCGATAACAGAAGCCGTTCGATAATTTCTTCATACGGTAACATAACATTCCTCAGTAAAAGAAAATGGTATTAAGAATTTTATTTGATAAAAGGTGTTGTAGTTTTTTTGGTACAATTGCGATCAATAATAGCCAATTTACAAAATTTATCTCTATCAAAAAATTATTATTAGAAATTCAAAAGAAAGAAAGGTTACGGCAGAATGTTGGGAAGTGTTTTTTCCTTGAACAAGAAAATCTCAACTCCCAAACATATTATTTGAAGAGCAGAATGTAATGGAAAGAAGCACTATCTAAAAGTTCATGTAACAGTCTTTCAAAATATAGCCGATTTCTTTTATTTTACAAAAAATTTATCGAAGAACAATAACTCGTCATTCGTTTGCAGTTTCCAATAATACAATCCCGGAGGAATGTGTTTGGAAAAAGTGAACGATCCGTTTTTTGTTTGTGCGGAAGCGAGAATTTTTTCCCGGTTGGAAAGAATGGTAATAGTCAGCGGAAGATCGCCCGCTTTCCATTGAAAGTGAATCGGCAGTGTTACGGTGGCGCTGCTGAGCGGTGAAAGAACTTCAATAGATGCCGACCGAAATTGCACGCGGACAAGGTCTTCAAGATTTTCAGAGGGAAGAAAATTATCGGCAACAAGTTCAAGAGTATTCTTCTTTGTCATTTCTTGTTTTGGAGCTGTCTTCGGTGCTTCAGGTGTTACCTTATCGCTTATTTGATGTTCAGAAATTGGAATCGTGTTTTCCTGATGAACGACCGGTGTTGGTTGAATTTTTTCTTTCTCCAGAGAAAAATAAAATAGTCCTGCGCCGATGGAAATAATAAGGAAAGCGGCAATACCGTACCGAATCAGATTTGCCGATTTGAGTTTCGGTTCTTCACGGTCGAGCCACGGATGTTTTTGCACGGTATCTGCCGGTTCGGAGGAAAGAATCTCCATCATTTCGGAAATCTGCATTCCGCATTCGTCGCATTCGGCGGCATGCTTCGATATTTCGTCCGGCAGCGAGTGAAGTTTCTGCAGCCGGATTGCATCAACGAACAAAGCAATTCCCTCATCGGTTAAATGCATGCGATTGGTAAAAAATTGATGTGTCATTACTTACGTTCCTTCATTATTTTTTGAAATGAAATATTCAAACAATTGCTGCAGCGTCTTCCGCGTATAAAAGCGTTTTGGCGGATTGCCGTTCATTCGCGTGATAATGGACTGCAGTCTTCTATCACTCCATTTTCGCAGCGAATCGGCAGTGTAAGCAGCGTTTTCGCTCTTCAAGAAATGCTGTACTACCGGAACAAAAATTTCATTGTCGCTCATTGAATACAGTTGGTCCCGGTAGAGCGCAGAAAGTTCTTTCACGGTGCGCTGCCGAAGAAACGGAAAACAACGTTTCAAATCCTGTTCTGCAATCGGCAGGCGCAGCAGTAATTTTAAACAAAGCAGAACTTTATTTTCCTCTCTATGAAACTGCCGAAGAATATGTTCAAACCGTTTCCGTTCGTCATCCAGTGCAAGAATATCTGAAACTTGTTCTTCAACTCGTTCGTCAAAATTTTGAAAGGGCAGAAGCGTATCAAGCGATTTCTCGGAACTGATTTTTAAGCAAATATTTCGAATGACGACGGCAAGATAGGTTCGGACTAAAACTGTGCCGTCGAATTGCTTTTGGATTATCGGAAGCCGCATCCATAATTCTTCATTGACTTTTTGTACAATATCGTTGTACTCATCAAGAGTAAATAACCGTGTTTTAATAAAATATTTAATGACAATTTGAACGGTATTCTGTACTGAAGACAATAATTCTTGTAAATCAGTCTCCAAAAGAAAGCGTAAACGGTCATTATCGTTCTGAGGCATGCGGTGTGCTGTAAGTAAGATTCTGTTCGTAACTGTGCATGTCAAGATACGAAGACCAATGGTGCTCTGCAAGAAACAGACTGCAAGAAAATTATCTTCGAACTAACAACGGATGACTATCTTCTTTCTTTTTTAATTGTTGGTGAACAATCGCTTTAAGCAAATGCCGATGCCCAAAACGATTTTGGTAAACATAATTTATTTGTTTTGCACCGGCACATCGGAAACTTTCCGCCCTACATTTGACCAGTGCACGGGAATTAAATTATCAACGGTATCCGTTCCGCCTTCTTCAAGCGGAATACAATAATCTACTTCCCAGCCGTATTTTGTTTTTTTTCTAAAGAGCTTGCGCGACATGCTGACGCCGAACCGGTCGCGGCGAAAAAAAATAAACCCGAATTCCTTTTCTCCCTTTCTCCAGATTTTATCCAGAGTTGCTTTACTGAATTCTTTGGAATGTGAAGGCTTACTGGATTGAATTTTTTCGGTAGTCACAAATCCTCAAAATTAAAAGAGTTTTTTAAAAAACTTCAGTACCCCCTATACTTATTTATATCCTTTTTAAAGCCCGATTAGGACACGAAAAAGAAAAATATTTTTATATCGATAATTTTATGCGTAAATCAGTGGAATTTTCAGGAAAAAATTGTAATAAAAAATGGTAAGACGTTTTTATGTTGAAGAATGAAAACCGGCAGAAGAATTTTAATAGTTCTTTAATTCTTCAAGAGAATGAAGGTTTTTTAGAGAAATATGCCGGCAAAAATATCCCCCTTTTTTGCCGAATTTGCTGCCGAAATCTTTTAACGGCGCGCTGTCAATCTCTTCGGCAGTAGCGTATCCGCAGAGAATGGCGCTGGTTCCGGTAGGAATTGAAGCGGAATTCGGCGCAGCAACATTAAGAATAATCTGCACGTAATATTTCGGCTTTCGTTTTTTCGCGTAATCTTCACGCACTAAAAGATGAAGATGTTCAGAGAAAGGAAAGGCGGAAGTTTTAATTTCAATATCGGGAAAATCTTCCATCCCTTTATTTTTTCCGACGCGGTGATTTTTCCAGCTGCCGAAAAACCATTCGGCAAAGACAAATTCTCCGAGATGTCCGGTCAGCGTATCAATGTTGGAAGCAATGGTGCGCTCTACTTTTGTCTGCGGAATTAATCGCTCCGCTTCATCAAGCATTTCCTGAGTGATGGAAATAAAAAAGCGTTTCATCGGTTTACGGTTTTTGGAAAATCACAATCCGGTTTGTGTTGGTTCCTTTTGCGTTATTATGAACGCCCCAAATGTTTGCCGTCTTGGTAAAGTTTTGTTGGTTAATCATAATTCCTTCGCAAAAAAAACCGGAGGCAATGCCGAGTTCAACAACAAATTCTTCCAAACGGATTTTTCCGCTGCGCACCTCGCCGACTTCAAACGCAACATAGCCGCGAGCTTTGGTAATGCGATATAGTTCGTGAAAAACGCTCTGCATCACTGCGCACCAGTCTTCTAATTTTTTAGACATAGTAATTTTTTTGCCGATTGCTTCCGCGTCAATTCCGTTAAACCAGCAGCGAAGCCAATTATCATCGGCATACTGCACAACATCTAGAAACGGCGGAGAAGTAACGGTGAGCTGAACGGAAGAATCCGGAATAGCTTTTGTTTTGCGCGCGTCAGCGGAGAAGAAACGTGCCTTCGCAGAAATTTGCTGTAATGCTGCCCGGTCAGTTTCCGTTAAATCTTTTTGCAGCTGCTTTGTTTTTTTGAGAATAAGTTTTTTCGTGTCGCGGTATTCCGGCTGTTGATTTCGTTCGATATTAATTTTCCTTTGTTTTTCTGCTGAGAGCGCCTGATTCGGCGGAAGTGTATACACAGAAAAAAAACCTTTTGAATGTCCGGTTAACCGGTTGGTTGCCGTCATTTGAATCCATTCATCAAGAAAATCTTTTTTCTTCTTCTGAAGAAAATATTCCTGCAAGCCGAGAATTTCTGAAAGTGTTTTTTTATGAAAGAACATTGAAAGATCAATATCTGATTTTTTCTTTGATGAATAAATAGAATAGAGACGCTCTTCAATGGCTTCAATCGACGGAGGGCGCAGGCGCGGTTTGCATAGTAACGAGCTTAACGGATTAATATCGTTGGCAATAACATTTCTGCCGAGAAGGGCGGCTTCAATAATGGTTGTGCCTCTTCCCGTAAACGGATCGTACACAATGTCGCCTGGTGCCGTCAGCCGTTCAATAAAAAATTTTGGAAGCTGCGGTTTAAAACATGCGCGGTAAGAAATTTCATGGATTGAATGCGCCTGTCTTTGTTTTGAGGTCCAAAATTCATTAAGAAAAATCGGAAGAGATTTCCGTGAATCGGTTTGTAACGATTGTACAACGGTCCGTTTTCCCTCGAAAATAAAATTTTCTAAAAACTGATGAAGGGTATTTTTATTCTGTGTCATAAAAGAGTCTCTGTTTCTTTAATCTTAAGAAAATTTTACAGAGCAACAAAGAGAAAGCTTTATCGCCGTAATTGATCTTTGTCATAACGCTTCATTGAAAGTCAGTAAGATTTTGGTTATTTTATACGGTCATAGTTCACAAATTATAAAAAGAGAAACGAATGAGAGCCATAATTCCCGTTGCCGGAGTCGGAAGCCGTTTGCGTCCGCATACCTATACTGTTCCGAAAGTATTGTTAAATGTTGCCGGCAAGCCGATTATTGGACATATTATGGATAAAATTATTGCCGAAGGATTTGATGCGGCAACAATTGTCGTCGGTTATCTCGGCGATTTGATTAAAGATTATATTCTTGCGAACTATTCAATTAAAGTAGATTTTGTTGAGCAGGAAGAGCGGCTCGGACTCGGACATGCTATTTATCTTTCCCGTCATACAATTTCCAAAGATCCGGTCTTAATTATTCTCGGCGATACGGTGTTTGATGTTGATTTGGGAAAAATGATTCAGAGTGAACATTCCACGCTCGGCGTAAAAGAAGTCGCCGATCCGCGCCGGTTCGGTGTTGCGGAAGTGAAAGACGGATTTATTCATCAATTGATTGAGAAGCCGGAAACCCCGACAAGTAATCTTGCCATTGTTGGTTTGTATTTTATCAAACATCCCGATGTGTTGATTGAATGTTTAAAAGAAAATATTAAACGCGATATTCGCACAAAAAACGAATATCAACTGACGGACGGTTTGCAGGCAATGATTGAGCGGGGAGAAAAAATTACGACGTTTACCATTGACGGCTGGTACGACTGCGGAAAGCCGGAAACACTTCTTGAAACAAATCATCATTTGCTTCATCAAACGGCAACAAACGGCGTGCATGAAAGTGTTGTTGTTATTCCGCCGGTGTTTATTTCTCCGAGTGCGGTGGTAAAAAATTCCGTTATCGGACCGTATGCCACAATCGCCGAGGGAGCAAAAGTTTCTGATTCGATTATTCGCAATTCTATTGTCAGCGAGCAGGCGCAGGTTGATAATGCGCTTCTGGAAGATTCAATTATCGGAAGCAATGCTTTTATCAAAGGAGGATTTAAGCGGATTAATATCGGCGATTCCTCCGAATTAGAATACGATTAGTACCGGTTCACTGCGTTCAAAAAAGTTTTTAATAATTAATTTTTCATCACTCAAAAAAGGAAAAAATTCATGCGGTATCTTTTCACCTCCGAATCAGTATCGGAAGGGCATCCGGATAAGGTGGCAGACCAAATCTCAGATTCAATCTTGGATGCGCTTCTTGCACAAGATAAATATTCCCGCGTTGCGTGCGAAACCATGGTGACAACGGGACAGGTTGTTGTTGCGGGCGAAGTAACGACGACCGGTTATATTGACGTTCACGAAGTTGTGCGTGAGGCAATTCGCAGCATCGGCTATACCAAAGCAGAATATAAATTTGATGCTGATTCGTGCGGTATCTTTAATGCCATTCATTCACAATCTCCGGATATTGCTATGGGTGTTAATACCGGCGGCGCAGGCGATCAGGGAATGATGTTCGGCTATGCCAATAATGAAACGCCTGAATATATGCCGGCGCCGATTATGTACTCGCATCAATTAGTAAAAAAACTTTCCGATATCCGCAAGAAACAGCCGAAGCTGATGCCGTATCTCCGTCCTGATGCCAAATCTCAAGTGACGATTGAATACGAAGGACGCAAGCCAATCCGCGTTGATACTGTGGTTATTTCCACGCAGCACGATCCGAATGTTTCTCAAAAGAAAATTAAAGATGATGTGATTGCCAATGTTATTAAAAAAGTTATTCCGGCACACTTGCTTGATAAGAAAACAAAATTTTATGTCAATCCGACCGGCCGTTTCGAAATCGGCGGACCGCACGGCGACAGCGGCTTAACCGGAAGAAAAATTATTGTTGATACATACGGCGGACGCGCGCCGCACGGAGGCGGAGCGTTTTCAGGAAAAGATCCGACCAAGGTTGATCGAAGCGCCGCCTATGCAACCCGCCATCTTGCAAAAAATGTTGTGGCGGCAGGTCTTGCGGAAGAATGCCAGATTCAAGTGGCGTATGCCATCGGCGTGGCGGAGCCGGTTTCTATTTACGTTAATACATTCGGTTCCGGCGCTATTCCCGATGATGAAATTTCTAAAATTCTTGTGAAGAATGTTGATATGACGCCGCGCGGAATTATTAAACGCTTAAATCTTCTCCGACCGATTTACAAAAAGACTGCTGCCTACGGACATTTCGGACGCAACGATAAAGATTTTTCGTGGGAACAGCTTGATCTCGTTCCAATGATGAAAAAGGCAGCGAGATAGAAAATTTTCCCGGAATGTTTTTTAAATTCATTCCGGCAGAATATGTAAAATTCACTAATAGATATTTTTATTAATTATTTTAGGAAATAATGATGAGTGCCGTAATGGAAGAAGCAATGGTAAAGAAAATTTCAAAACCGGAGCTTCCGTATAAAGTAAAAGATATGTCTCTTGCAGAATGGGGACGAAAAGAAATTAAACTTGCAGAATATGAAATGCCGGGATTAATGTCTCTCCGGGAAGAGTTCAAAGGCAAGCAGCCGTTAAAAGGAGCGCGCATTGCCGGATGTCTGCATATGACAATTCAAACCGCTGTGCTGATTGAAACCTTGAAAGATCTCGGCGCGGAAGTTTCCTGGTCTTCCTGCAATATTTTTTCAACGCAGGATCATGCGGCGGCGGCAATTGCCGCAGCGGGAATTCCCGTGTATGCGTGGAAAGGAATGAACGCCGAAGAGTTCGACTGGTGCATTGAGCAGACATTATTTGCTTTTAAAGACAACAAGCCGCTCAATATGATTCTTGATGACGGCGGAGACTTAACGAACATGGTTTTCGATAAATATCCGGAACTTGCCGCCGGAATTAACGGACTTTCGGAAGAAACAACAACCGGCGTTCACCGCTTATATGAGCGAATGAAAAACGGAACACTTCTCGTTCCCGCGATTAATGTGAACGATTCAGTAACAAAATCGAAGTTCGATAATAAATACGGCTGCCGCGAATCGCTGGTGGATGCCATTCGCCGCGCAACGGATTTAATGCTTGCCGGAAAAGTTGCTGTTGTTGCCGGTTTCGGCGACGTTGGAAAAGGTTCCGCAGAATCTTTACGCGAAGCAAAAGTCCGCGTTATCGTAACGGAAATTGATCCCATTTGCGCGCTGCAAGCCGCTATGGAAGGATACGAAGTAAAGAAGATGGACGATGCGGTGAAGGAAGCGGATATTATTGTAACCACAACCGGAAATAAAAATATTATTACCGACCGCCATTTCAAAGCGATGAAGAACAATGCGATTGTCTGCAACATCGGTCATTTTGATATTGAAATTGATATGGCGTGGTTGAATAAAAATTACGGACAGACCAAAGATACTATTAAACCGCAGGTTGATAAATATACCATTGACGGGAAAGATATTATTGTGTTAGCCGAAGGACGGCTCGTCAATCTCGGCTGCGCTATGGGACATCCATCGTTTGTTATGTCCAACTCATTTACTAATCAAGTGCTGGCGCAGATTGAATTATGGAGATATCCGGAACGCTACGAGAAAAAAGTGTATATGCTTCCGAAACATCTCGATGAAAAAGTTGCGCGCCTGCATTTAAAACGCATCGGCGTGGAACTGGATGTGCTGTCGCCGGATCAGGCGGAATACATCGGCGTTGCTGTCGAGGGTCCGTACAAACCGGAACATTATCGTTACTAAAAAATCATTTTAACAAATTGAAACGGTAGCAAAAATCCCGAAGAATATTCTTCGGGATTTTTGTTTTCCGTAAAGATTTTTTATATTCAAATAGTATTTGTGGAATTAATTTAGCAATGCCTGTGTTCAATTTCTTAGAGCACGCAATAATGAAAATACATCATTCTCAATATCAATTCTTTATTACAACATCCGTTCGATACGATTCATCGTATTTAAAGGGATGCTGCCTCTGTTGTTGTTGTCGCTAATCTCTCTTATTTACATTTTTTAAATCATCATCATTTCAATGTGCAGCCTTTGCACTATTGAGTTCTTCATTTTCATGCTGCCGTTGAAGTGAGCAAAAATTTAATTTTCTATGGAACAACAATTAAATCTTCAACATTTTGCGCAAACCCTTCAGAATAATCACTTTGCCGGTACTCTTTCAATTTCTGTAAAAAGAAAAACGCAGGCATTTTCCGATGAAATTTTTCAACTGCTTTTTTCACCTTCATCAGAATTTCAATCGGATTCTTCACGGAATATTACTGCCAAGTTCGAAGAATTGCGGAAACAATTATGTGCAATACTCAATTCGCTGCCGAAAAAATCGGAACAACAATCTGAAGAAATTGTTTCGGCATTCTTCTGCGAACTTCCGAATATTTATGAGCTGTTACGGCGTGATGCAGAAGCTATTTATCAGGGAGATCCGGCGGCAGAAAGTTTGTATGAAGTAATCCTTGCCTATCCAGGATTTACGGCAATTGTTATTTACCGGCTTGCACATTTTTTCTACCAACAGAAAACACCGATTTTTCCCCGTTTGTTAAGCGAATATGCGCATCAGTTAACGGGAATTGATATTCACCCGGGAGCCGAAATCGGCACGTCCTTTTGCATTGATCACGGAACGGGAATTGTCATTGGTGAAACAACGACCATCGGCAACAATGTAAAACTTTATCAAGGCGTTACACTCGGTGCGCTGAGCGTTGAAAAATCACTGGCAAAAACAAAACGTCATCCGGCGATTGAAGACAATGTTATTATTTACGCTCAGGCCGTCATACTTGGCGGCGAAACAATTATCGGACACGATAGTATTGTCGGCGGAAATTCGTGGATTACAAAAAGCATTCCGCCGTATTCGTTTGTTGTTCACGAATCAAAAGTTTTTGTCCGCACACCGAATGAAACAAACGGCGGAATTGAATTTGTTATTTAAATCCAACATTCAAAAATAAAATACTACAAAGGAGAGCAGCAATGAAAGTTCGCAATATTCTTGAAACCATAGGCAACACGCCGCATGTAAAAATTAACCGATTGTTTCCTTCAACCATTCATGTCTGGCTGAAACTTGAACGCGCCAATCCCGGCGGCAGCATTAAAGACCGAATTGGCATTGCAATGATTAACGATGCGGAGAATCGGGGCGTGCTGAAACCGGGCAGCGTGATTATTGAACCGACTTCCGGCAATACGGGAATTGCCTTGGCAATGTCCGCCGCCGTGAAGGGATATAAAATTATTCTTGTAATGCCGGAATCAATGTCCGTTGAGAGGAGAAAAATTCTTACGGCGTACGGCGCGCAGTTAGAATTAACACCGCGCGAAAAAGGAATGAAAGGAGCTATTGAAAAAGCAAAAGAACTTTCGGCATCAATCCCTGATTCGTGGATTCCGCAGCAGTTTGAAAATCCGGCAAATGTTACTGCGCACGAAGAAACAACCGCAAAAGAAATTCTCAATGATTTTTCCGACGGACTTGATTTTCTTATTACCGGAGTCGGGACAGGCGGACATATTACCGGAGCGGCAAAAATTTTAAAACAAAAATTTCCCAAGTTAAAAGTGTTTGCCGTTGAGCCGGATGCTTCGCCGGTATTAAGCGGCGGCGCTCCCGGTCCGCATGCGCTGCAGGGGCTCGGCGCCGGTTTTATTCCTGCCATAATGAAGATGGAACTGATTGACGGTGTGATTCAAGTTTCAAAAGAAGAAGCCTTTCAATTTACCGATCGCTCCGCAAAAGAGGAGGGAATTTTAATCGGCATTTCCTCCGGCGCATCGCTTGCGGCGGTTCATAAAAAATTGCCGGAAATTCCTGCCGGCAGCACCGTTGTTACATTAAATTATGATACGGGTGAACGGTATCTTTCGGTAGAAGGATTATTTTAATTTTTTTCCAAAGACCATTACAGAGCCGCAACTCTGTAATGGTTGAAGTTAAACACTATGCTCGATGAATTTTTATTTTCGGTTTGCGGCGGCTTTTTCATACTTCTCGTTAAGCACCAGCCATGCTTTAACGTGATTTGGATGAACCCAATCATTACCGATTGTTTTCCATTCCGGAAGCGTATGCGGAATGCCGATGCTGTCTACAAAATGTTCTTCAACAAGAAAGAATTGATTTTTGAACGGGAGCAAAAACATTTTTTTCTTTGTGCTTAATGCTTCAACGAGAACTTTTTTTGCCTGTGAATATTTTGCAAACCAAATATTCCAATAGGTTGTAAATCCCTTCGGATAAAACTGATCGGAAATTTCTGCCAGCGAAGAAGTTTCTGCGGCATGGTCGAGAGCAGATTTTAATTCATTCCATGATGCGTAGCCGCTTTCAAGAGCCAGCAGGGAAAAGGCATCTTTCAACTGCAGTGTTTCCAGCAAATTGTTATTTTCTTTGCTCAGCCCGGCAAACGGAGCAAGGCGGTGAAACCGTTCGACGGCATCGTTGTTGCCGTCAAGGCATTGTTTTAACAAAATGGATGCAGATTCTTTAAGATAGTGGTAATGTGCATGAAAGATATTCATACAAACTCCTTTATTCTATCACAGCCCATATTGATAGAGAATTTGTAGTGAATAATATTTACTTTAGAAGGGTGCAGGGCGAAATCTTCTTTTTGGGCGCAGGCTTCCGTGCAAGCCTGTATGAATATACAAAATATTTTTTTAAATTCATCCCTGCTGAAAAGAATTTTTATCTTCAATTTTTTGTTTATCATAGCAGCGAGATTAGAGTTTTATTATAAAGGGAAAAAATGAAAACCTTCTTATTGTCTGTCATCATTCTGTCTGCCGCTCTTGGGCAGGAAACAAAGGAGAAACCCATGCCGCAATTTTATTCGTTCACCATGAAAACCATTGACGGAAAAGAAAAACCGCTTGCTGAATATAAAGGGAAAGTGGTAATGCTCGTAAATGTTGCTTCGTTCTGCGGATACACACCGCAGTATAAACAGCTGGAAGCAGTGTATGAAAAATATAAAGAGAAAGGTTTTGTGATTGCCGGTTTTCCTGCGAATGAATTCGGAAGCCAGGAGCCGGGAAGCGACGGGGAGATTGCGTCATTCTGCGAACGGAATTACGGCGTAACGTTTGATATGTTTTCTAAAATTATTGTAAAGGGCGAAGGGATTCATCCGCTCTATAAGTATCTCACATCGGAAACAAAATTTCCGGGAGAAATCGGCTGGAACTTTACAAAATTTTTAGTGGATAAAAACGGAACGGTCGCTGCCCGTTATCAATCCAGCGTGAAGCCGGATGCGAATGAAGTTATTTCCAAAATTGAAGAACTGCTGACGCAGAAATAATTTTTACAAAAATAAATTTTGTTGAAAGGGAAATCATTCAAAAATGGTTTCCTTTTTTTGTATATTATTCATCATGCTTACAATAATTGACCTTCGCAAAAAGAACTCCCGTATTCCTCAAATTTCTATTGAACAGCAGAACAGTGCGGTGGAAAAAGCCGTAGCGGAAATTCTTTCCCGAGTAAAAAATGAGGGAGATGCCGCCTTACGATTTTATGCAAAGAAATTTGACAGCGCCGTTCTTCAGGCAATAAAACTTACGCCGAAAGAACTACGGCAGCCGGTAAACTCTGCCGATAAAAAATTTATTTCTGTTTTAAAACAAGCCGCTGCGAACATACAGCGTTTTCATCAAGCGCAGAAACGAAAACCGTTTACTGTAAAAGTAAAATACGGTTCCGAACTGCGTCAGCGTTACCGCCCGATTGAAAAAGTCGGCGTCTATGTGCCGGGCGGAAAAGCGGCGTATCCTTCAACGGTGTTAATGAATGTTATTCCCGCGCAGGTTGCCGGCGTAAAAGAAATTCATCTGGTTTCGCCGCCGGATAAAAACGGCAACATTCATCCAGATGTGCTGGCGGCGGCTTCGCTGCTCGGCATAACAAATGTTTATCGCATCGGCGGAGCGCAGGCGGTTGCTGCGCTTGCGTACGGAACCAAGAGCGTTCCTGCGGTGGATAAAATTGTCGGACCCGGAAATATTTTTGTGGCAACCGCAAAACGGATGGTGTTCGGCACCGTTGGGATTGATAATTTCGCCGGACCAAGCGAGGTAGTAATTCTTGCCGACGATTCGGCGAATCCGGAATTTGTCGCCTCCGATCTTCTTGCGCAGGCGGAACATGACGAACGCGCTGTTCCGATGTTAATTACTGCAAGCAGCACGCTGGCGCAGAACGTCAATCGTGAAATTTTCCGTCTGCTGGAAACGCAGCAGCGAAAAAAAATTCTTACTGTTTCGCTGAAAACAATGGGAAAGATTTTTCTTGTGAAATCGCTTCAGCACGGAATTTCTTTAACAAACAAACTGGCGCCGGAACATCTTGAAATAATCACTTCGAAGAATGAAAAAGTGCTGGAAAAAATTCATCACGCGGGTTCAATTTTTCTCGGCAACTATTCTCCGGTAGCGGTCGGCGATTATTTTGCGGGACCGAATCACGTTCTGCCGACGGAAAGAACAGCGCGGTTTTCTTCTCCTCTTTCCGTTGATGATTTTATCAAAAAATCAAGCGTTGTCTCTTATTCCGAACGATTAATGAAAGAAGTTGCCGATGATGTTGCGCTGTTTGCGAACCGGGAAGGCTTATCGGCGCATGCGTTATCGCTGCGGCTGAGAAAAAAATAACAACTACTTTTAAAACGTATGTCATTCATTCATCATATAAAAGAATCTGTTCAACAATTAGAAGCTTACAACGTTAAAGGAAAGCCGCTTTCACCGGATCTCATTAAGCTTAATCAGAATGAAAATCCGTTTGATCTTCCGGAGGAACTGAAGAGAGAATTGACGGAAGAATTTTTTTCCTTTCATTGGAATCGGTATCCCGAAGTGCTGCCGGCGGAATTTATTCATGCTCTTGCAGATTCGTTTCGATTTCCTGCGGAAGGAATTCTTGCGGCGAACGGTTCGAATGAATTGATGTACACTATTCTTATGGCAATTGTCGGGCGCGGAACAAACGTTGTTATTCCGTCGCCGACATTTTTTTTGTATGAAAAAATTGTTCACATTCTGGAAGGAACGGTTGTTGCGGTTCCGATGAACAGTGATTTATCGTTTAATACCGAGGCAATAATTTTATCTGCGAAGAAAAGCCGCGCTTCTCTTGTTATTCTCAATTCGCCGAACAGTCCGACTGGACAGTCCATGACGATACGGGATGTGGAACGCGTACTGCAGGAAACAGATGCCATTGTGCTTGTTGATGAAGCGTATATTGAATTTTCCGATCATCCTTCGGTGTTTTCGCTGCTGCAAAAATATGACCGGCTGATTCTTCTTCGGACATTTTCAAAAGCATTCAGTCTTGCGGGGCTGCGCATCGGTTACCTGTTTGCCCAGCCGGCACTCTGCGCGGAAATAATGAAACCGAAAATTCCGTTTACCGTGAATAATTTTTCACAGGCGGCGGCAGTAAAACTTCTGCAGCGGCAGGAACTTGTTAACGAACGAATTACCCGTATTAAACAGGCGAAAAATATTCTCTATGAGCGCATGAAACAAATTTCTGAAATTACTGTCTTTCATTCAGATACAAATTTTCTTATCTTCAAGGTAAAGAAAAATGCACAGACGCTTTTTGAGAAACTGCTGGCAGAAAATGTTCTCATCCGCGATGTCAGTTCCTACCCGATGCTGAACAATACACTGCGAGTAAATTCCGGAACCAAAGCGGAAAATGAAGCGTTCATTTCTGCGGTACAAAATTTTTTTATTGAAAAATAATCTTAAAATTGAAAGAGCTTGAAATTTTCATTAAAGGAGAGTTATGAAAATAGTTGTCTTCGTAAATCATGTTCCTGATACCGAAACAAAGGTGAAAATCGGCGCCGACGGAGTTTCCATTGAACCGACCGGCGTCAATTATATGCTCAGTCCGTATGATGAGTTTGCCGTTGAAGAGGCACTGAAAACCAAACAAAAATTCGGCGGCGAAGTTGCGGCTGTTTCCTTAGGCGGAGATGCGAATAAAGAAACGCTGCGGAAAGCGCTGGCGATGGGATGCGACAAAGCCGTCTTATTGAAAGATGCCTCGGTGCGCGATTCGTTCGGCGTGGCAAAAGGGCTGGCGGATTTTGCAAAAGAATACGGAGCAGATATTATTTTTGCCGGAAAACAATCCATTGATTACGACAGCGCGCAGGTCGGCGGACTTGTGGGGGAACTGCTCGGCATACCGTCGGTATCTGTTGTGGTAAAACTTGATATTGCCGACGGCGTGGCAACGGCGGAGCGAGAAATTGAAGGAGGACACGTTATTGTTCATGTAAAACTTCCGGCAGTGATTATTGCACAGAAAGGATTGAACGAACCGCGGTATCCTTCTTTAAAGGGAATTATGGATGCAAAACGAAAACCGATTGAAGAAAAAATTCCGGCGCCGGTTGAACCGCGGGTGATTACCACGGCAATGTATTTACCGCCGGCAAAGTCAGCGGGCAAAATTGTCGGCACCGACGCCGCAGCGGCAGTAGAACTTGTTCGTCTGCTTCACGAAGAAGCAAAAGTAATTTAACGGAGAATAGCACCAATGAAAATTTTAGCCTTTGCAGAACAGCGCAGTTCACAATTCAAAAAAACAGCGTTTGAAGTTGTTAAAGCGGCAAAAACAATCGGCGACCAATTAAACGCCGAAGTGATTGCTCTCGTCGTGGGAGATAAAGTACAGTCTATTGCACCGCAGCTCGGCGGCTACGGAGCGGCGAAAGTTATTACGGTTGAAAATGAAAAATTAGAAAAATATTCCACCACGGCATATTCAAAAGTAATTGCTGAAACAGCAAAGAAAGAAGGCGCAGAAATTCTTCTTCTTCCGGCAAGCGCAATGGGAAAAGATGCGGCGCCTCGCGTTGCAATAAAATTAGAAGCCGGATTGGTATCGGATTGCACAGCGCTCACAGTAGAAAACGGAACCATTAAGGCAGCGCGCCCGGTTTTTGCCGGGAAAGGATTTGCGGAACTGATCGTTGCCACCAAGATAAAAATGTTTACACTTCGCCCGAATGTTTTTTCGGCGGGAAAGTCCGACGGTTCATCGGCGCCGGTTGAATCTTTTTCGGTAGATATTTCCGATGTTGATATGGGCTCTTATGTAAAAGACGTAAAGCATACCGGCGGAAGAAAAGATGTTGCCGAAGCGGATATTATTGTTGCCGGCGGGCGCGGATTAAAGAGCGCCGAAAATTTTGCTATGATAGAAGAACTTGCCGATTTACTGGACGGAGCCATTGGGGCGTCGCGCGCGGTGGTAGATGCAGGATGGCGTTCCATTGATGAACAGGTCGGACAGACAGGGAAGACCGTTGCGCCGTCGCTTTATATTGCCGTCGGAATTTCCGGAGCGGTGCAGCATCTGGCGGGAATGTCTTCTTCAAAATATATTGTTGCCATTAATAAAGATAAAGAGGCGCCGATATTTTCCGTTGCCGATTACGGCATTGTCGGCGATGCTTTTGAAGTTGTTCCGGCATTAACGGCAGAAATAAAAAAACTTATGGGAAAATAAAAATATTTTTTTAGATTAAAGCAGCATTGTTCGGCGGAAGATTTCAAATTCTCTGCCGATGTATAGAAGTGAAACAGGAAAAAGCGTGGAAAAAGTACAAGTTGACATACTCGGTTTATCAACAAGCCCGTCCGGCGCCGGTGCGTATGCGTTAATTTTAAAAGAGTCGAACGGAAAACGAAAACTGCCGATTATTATCGGTGCGTTTGAAGCGCAATCCATTGCGTTAGAGTTGGAAGGAATGAAGCCACCGCGTCCGTTAACGCATGATTTGTTAAAAAATGTTATTGATACATTCGCCGTTTCGTTGAACGAAGTGTACATTAACGAACTGCGCGATGGTACATTTTATGCCAAGCTAATTGTGGAAGGGATGAGTAATATGGAAGAAATTGATTCCCGTCCAAGTGATGCTATTGCCTTAGCCGTTCGGTTCGGCGCGCCGATTTTTGTTGACGAAGAAGTGTTGGAAGAAGCCGGCGTAGTTGCCGATGATGAAGAGAGTTCAATAGAATCTGAAGAACTGCAGAAAGAAAATCCTGCGAAGCAATTTGCTTCAACACTGGAACGGCTTCAAACAGAATTAAAAGATGCGATTGAAAAAGAAGATTACGAGAAAGCCGCAAAGCTTCGAGACGATATAAAAAAATTAGGTATCACTGATTAATACAAATCCCGCTTCGAGCGGGATTTTTTATGAAAAAAAATAAATTTTCTACACTGTAGTATTTGTTGTTTATTCCTCTTCAATTTTATTGTGTTGAAATACTTTACAATAAAATTTCACTTTCCCAATTATTAAAACTTTCCATTTCATAAGAATTATAAAAATTCAAATTCCTATTTCTGGCAAAATTAATTTTAGAATTTGTTAATAGAGAGCATAGAAATAGAAAATCCGATGGCACCATTCTTGCCTTATTCTGTAGTAAATATTATTAGGAGGTTTTTATGATTCGCGGCACCGTTCACATAGAAACGGAAATATGCAAGGGGTGTGAGCTTTGTATTGCGGCTTGCCCTCAGGATTCTTTGGCGCTTTCTTCAAATATCAACCGGAAAGGGTACCGCTATGTTGAGTTAGTTCAGGATAATTGCACCGGCTGCGTAAACTGCGCATTGGTCTGTCCTGATTCGGCAATTACGGTTTTTCGTCAGAGCAAATCCGCTGTACGCAAAATTGTTTCTGCTTCTGTGTAATAACTGTTCGTTGAAATTTTGTTACAAGCGAAATGAAGACGAATGAATAATTTTAAATTTACCAATTTAAAATTCTAAAAAAGGAACAGCACATGTATCAATTCCAATATGATTCAACACCGAAATTAATGAAGGGGAACGAAGCTCTTGCCGAAGCCGCACTGCGAGCCGGCATGCAGGGATACTTCGGTTATCCTATTACGCCTCAGTCTGAAGTTTTAGAATATCTTACCGAACACGCGCCGAAAAGGAAAAATGTTGTGGTGCTGCAGGCAGAAAGTGAAGTTGCTTCTATTAATATGATTTACGGAGCGGCAGGTGCCGGCGCCCGGGTGATGACAAGCTCGTCCAGTCCGGGAATTAGTTTAATGCAGGAAGGAATTTCGTACATCGCCTCAGCAGAACTTCCCTGTTTATTAGTGAATGTACAGCGGGGCGGTCCGGGATTAGGAACCATTCAACCGTCGCAGGCAGATTATTTTCAAGCAACAAAAGGAGGAGGGCACGGAGATTATCATCTGTTTGTTCTTGCTCCTTCTTCCGTGCAGGAAATGGCGGAACATGTTTTTCTCGGATTCCATATTGCGGAAAAATACCGCATGCCTTCACTGGTGCTTGCAGACGGCGCGCTCGGACAAATGCTGGAAAAAGTTCTGCTGCCGAAAGACGGCTCGCTTCCGTATGCCGAAAAATCGTGGGCAACAACAGGAAAAACAAAAGATCGTGAACGAAATATTATTACGTCGCTTCATATTGATCCGAACAAAATGGAAATGATTAATCTTCAGCTTCAGGATAAATACCGGAAACTGAAACAGGAAATCCGCTTTGAAGAAATTAACACAAAGGATGCGGATATTATTCTTGTTGCGTACGGATTAACAGCGCGCATCTGTCAAAAAGCGATGGATCTGGCAAAAGAAAAAGGAATACAAGTCGGCGTTGTTCGTCCGATTACATTATATCCGTTTCCGTATGAAATTCTCTCGACATTGGCGGAAAAAGCTTCGGCATTTTTAACCGTAGAAATGAATGCGGGACAAATGGTGGAAGATGTTCGTCTGGCGATAAACGGAAAACGTCCGGTTTTCTTTAAAGGAAGAATGGGCGGAATAATTCCGAATCCGGAAGAGATTCTTTTAGAAATTGAAACAATTGCTGAAAAGCAGCAATTGAAAAATATTTACGCGTAATATTTTTTAAGAATGCCAAACGTACACGTTCAGCATTCTTACCAAAGGAGAAATGATGAATACAATCACAATCCCCGATGAAATGGAACTTGTGTACAGCAAGCCGGAAACAATAACGGACACGCCGTTACATTACTGTCCGGGATGCACGCATGGTGTTATTCACAGAGTGTTAATGGAAGTGGTCAACGAAATGGGAATTGCTGAGCAAACAGTCGGCGTTGCGCCGGTCGGCTGTTCGGTGTTTGCTTACAATTACATGAATATTGATATGCAGGAAGCGGCACACGGCAGAGCCAGCGCTGTGGCAACAGGTATTAGGCGCGTGCTACCGGAAAAATATGTTTTTTCATATCAAGGCGACGGCGACCTTGCCGCCATTGGTACCGCCGAAACAATTCATTCGGTCAATCGCGGCGAAAATATTCTTATTGTGTTTGTGAACAACGGAATTTACGGAATGACCGGCGGACAAATGGCGCCGACAACATTGCTCGGCATGGTAACTTCTACGACGCCGTTCGGAAGAGAACAGAGCGCCATGGGATATCCGATTAAAATGACCGACCTTGTTGCACAGCTTCCCGGCGCGTATTATGTAACACGTCAGGCGGCGTACACCGCGGCAACGGTTCGTAAATTAAAGAAGGCAATTGAAAAAGCATTTCAATTTCAAACACGAAAAAAGGGAACCTGTTTTATTGAAGTGGTTTCCAACTGTCCTTCCGGATGGAAGATGACGCCGATTGAAGCAAATGATTGGCTGGAAAAAAATATGCTTCCGATGTATCCGCTCGGTGATTTGAAAGTACCGAAGGAATAGTAATTATAAAATTTTTATCTAAGGCAAGAGGTTACCTATGGTTTCATCACAAGAAATTATTATTGCCGGTTTCGGCGGACAAGGTGTTCTTTCAATGGGACAGTTCATTGCGTATTCGGCAATGAAAGAAGGGAAAGAATTAAGCTGGATGCCTTCTTACGGACCGGAAATGCGCGGCGGAACGGCAAACTGTATTGTTATTGTTTCCGAAGCAAAAGTCAGCTCACCGATTGTTACTGTATTTGATATCGGCATAATTTTAAATCAGCCGTCGCTTGATAAATTCGGCAACGCTGTTAAGCCGGGCGGATTACTGCTCTGCGAAGAATCAACAATTATCACTCCCAGCACGCGCACGGATATCGAGATTCTTACAATTCCCGCCACGGCGGAAGCCACGAAGATGGGGAAGAAACAGGTTTCCAATATGATAATGCTCGGCGCGCTTCTTTCCCGCCGGCCTATTGT
>JACFMZ010000160.1 GCA_019455105.1 Bacteroidota bacterium
GTGAAGGAATTTTCAAAATCTCTTCATGCTCTTCTGAACCCATTACGCACAAATGACCTGTATGATCCATAGCTTTGAAGATTACATCATCGGCAAACATATCTAATTTTTTCACCTGATCGCCGTGAATATTTTGCGTTCCGGCAGCGCCGAGAATGTTCACCAGCCCTGCTTTGCTGACTTCGCGCCAAATTATTTTTATGGCTAACGTTAAATCCCGAAGGAGATTGGAAAAATTACCTGTTGCGCCCGGGTGTGCGCGCTCGCCTTCAATAATATGGCGCTCAAGAGTAATAACTTTATTTTGAGGCATGTTGATACTCCAAATTTTTTTAAAAAACTATTCTGAATAAACTGTGTGTTTTTCAGAGAATAAGAAATAATATTTTGAACAAAGTAGGAAAATCAGAACGAAGGAGCAAGGCGAAGCCGGTTAAAAATTACGCCGCTTCCTGCTCTTTGTATTGCAGTTGATAAAGTTTATAATAAATTCCTCCTTGGGCAAGCAGCTGCTGGTGTGTTCCCTGCTCGCGCACTTCTCCTTTATGCATAACGATTATTTTATTCGCATTTTGCACCGTTGAAAGCCGGTGGGCAATCACAATAGAAGTCCTTCCGGTAAGTAATTTTTGAATGGCATGTTGAATAAGAATTTCCGATTCCGTATCAATACTCGATGTTGCTTCATCGAGAATTAAAATACGCGGATTGTAGGCTAAGGCGCGGGCAAACGAGAGCAGCTGCTTTTGCCCGACCGATAAGGTTGCGCCCCGCTCTTTTACTTCTTCGTGATACTGCTTCGGAAGTTTTTGAATAAAGCGATCAACGCCGACAACGGCTGCCGCTTCCTGAATTTTTTCAATGGAAATATCTTCGTTGCCTAAGCTGATATTTCCTTTAATGTCTCCGGAAAATAAAAAGACATCCTGCAAAACAACGGCAATATATTTCCGCAAATCCTTTAAAGCATAGTCGCGAATGTTAATGCCGTCCAAAAGAATTTCGCCTTTTTGAATTTCATAAAAACGGGAAATTAAACTGGTAATGGTTGTCTTTCCCGCGCCGGTATGCCCGACAAAAGCGGCAACTTCGCCCGGTTTAATGGTAAACGAAACATTTTTCAAAACCCATTCTTCATCATTATAGGCAAACCACACATTGCGAAATTCTATCTCTCCTCGAAAAATATCAGGCTTCTTCGGCTCTGTTGTTTCGTACATAAATGTTTTATCATCCAGCAATTTAAAAATTCTTTCTGATGATGCCATTGCGGTTTGCATAATATTATATTTTTCGGAAAGATCGCGAATGGGTCTCCAGAACATTTCATTAAATTGCAGAAATGCCATTACCGTTCCGATTGTTACAATGCCATTTAAAGCATTCCCTCCGGCATACCAAATAATTAAGCCCACGGCAATGGCACCGATTAAATCAACCGACGGATAAAAGATGGCGTAATACAAAATTGATTTTATATTCGCTTCACGATGGGCGGCATTATGAACAGAAAATTCATCGGATGCTTTTTTTTCGCGATTGAAAATTTGATCAACCAGCATTCCGGTAATATGTTCCTGCATAAAAGTATTGATGCGGGCAATCTGAAGGCGCACTTCCCGGTAGGCATCCCGCGCTTTTCGCCGGAAGAGAAATGTTCCGTAAAAAAGAATCGGCAGAACGCTTAACGAAATTAACGTCAGCTGCCAATTCATGGTAAACATAAACCAGAGAATTCCGAAAATCATAAATACATCGCTGAAGACCATAACAATACCGGAAGAGAACATTTCATTCAGCACTTCAGTATCGTTGGTAACGCGCGTAATTAATCTTCCGATCGGATTTTTATCATAAAAGCTGAGCGACAGCTTCTGCAGGTGCCGGAATATTTCCATGCGAAGATCGTAAATAGAATACTGTCCGATTTTCTGCGTCAGATACGTGCTGTAATACTGAATCGCTCCGCGTACCAGAATTAACGCTAAAAAAATTAATACAATATACAGTAAGCCGGTTTTATCATTTTTACTGATGTAATCATCAACGGCAATTTTTGTGAGATACGGACGAAAAGCTTCAAGCCCGGCAACCACAAAACTTAATCCGACGGCAAAACTCACCTGCCCGCGGTACGGCGTTAAGTATTTAATAAGCCGGCGCATTAAATGCGAATCGTAGGCTTTTCCTAAAATTTCATCTTCTTGAATGCTCATAACGTTTCCAGTTCGCGCTCTAACAGCTGCTTCTTATGTAAATTCGCATACGTTCCGTTTCGTTCAATTAATTCGTCATGCGTTCCCTGCTCAATAATTTCTCCGTTATTCAGCACAATAATTTGATCGGCATCTTTCACAGTGGAAATTCTATGCGAAATAATAATGCTGGTTCTTCCTTCCATTATTTTTCGCAGGCGGATGAGAATCTCTTCTTCGGTATTTGTATCAACCGCAGAAAGTGCATCATCGAGAATCAAAATTTTTGGTTTTCGTAAAACAGCGCGTGCAATGCTGGTCCGCTGTTTTTGTCCGCCGGAAAGCGTAATACCCCGCTCGCCGAGGATCGTTTCAAACCGTTGAGGAAATTCCGCAACATCTTTAGCTATTTGTGAAATTTCAGCAGATTCTAAAATCAAATCCCGTTCGGCGTCATCATTACCGTAGCGGATATTTTCTGCTATGGAATCGGAAAATAAAAACGTTTCCTGCGGCGTGTAGCCGATATTTTTTCGTAAAACATTCAGTGGAATTTTCCGGATATCGTGTCCGTCAATAAGCACTTCTCCTTCGGTTGCTTCGTACAAACGCGGAATTAAATTTACCAGCGTGCTTTTTCCGGAACCGGTGTAGCCGATAATTGCAAGGGTTGTTCCCTGCGGAATTTTTACGGAAATATTTTTTAATACCGTTTGATCGGAGTTTTTATGTTTAAAGGAGACATTGCGAAATTCAATTTTTCCGTTAATGTTTGTAATTGAAAAATCCGTTGCATCGGAATCTTGAATATCAGGAACAATGTCGAAAATATTCGTCAGTCGTTTCATTGATGCGGCGCCCTGCTGTACCATATTCGTCACCCATCCAAAAGCAATCATGGGCCAAATAAGCATGGAAAGATACGTGAAAAATACTGTCAACGTTCCGATGCTTATTTCGCCGTTAATGACTTTCAATCCGCCGACGTAAATAGTGATAAGCAGTGAAAATCCGACCAGCACAAACATAAGAGGCCACATAATAGATTGTGCTTTAGCAAGAACAAGATTCTTTTTTAAATAATCCCAGCTTGCTTTTCGAAATTCTTCAATTTCATATTCCTCGCG
>JACFMZ010000161.1 GCA_019455105.1 Bacteroidota bacterium
TGGTGAAGACGGCGTTTATGTTATTGAAAAGGAAGGAGGCGTTCAATAAATGGGACTCTCTTCCAGACATTTACTCGGACTGCAAAATCTGCCGAAGGATGATATTCAACTCATTCTCGACACGGCGGTGTCGTTCAAAGAAATCCTCAATCGCCCGATTAAAAAAGTACCGACGCTGCAGGGAAAAACAATTGTCAATCTTTTTTTTGAAAATTCCACCCGCACGCGAACTTCATTTGAACTTGCCGAGCGAAGATTATCCGCTGATGTTCTTAATTTTGCAGCGGCTGCTTCCAGCGTAACAAAAGGAGAAACGTTGAAGGATACCGCGCGGAATATTGAAGCAATGAAAATTGATATGGTAGTTATCCGGCACAATGCCGCCGGCTCGGCACATTTTCTTACTCATGTTGTTCAGGCAAATGTTATAAATGCCGGAGACGGTCAGCATGAACATCCTACGCAGGGGCTGCTGGATATGTATTCGCTTCGGGAAAAATTCGGCGAGCTTGCCGGCTTGCGTGTCTGCATCATCGGCGATATTCTGCACAGCCGCGTTGCCCGTTCCAATATTTACGGCTTGCAGACAATGGGAGCCGAAGTGAGCGTCTGCGGACCGGCGACATTAATCCCAAAAGAAATTGAGAAGCTCGGCGTAAAAGTGTATCATCATATTGATGACGTGCTGCCGAACATTGATGCGTTGAATGTTCTGCGCATTCAGCTTGAACGCGAAGCGGGAGGCTTTTTCCCTTCGCTCCGTGAATATCACCGCTTCTTTGGTGTTACGGAAGAACGGTTGAAGCGCGCCGGAAAACCGGTTACCATTCTTCATCCCGGTCCGATAAATCGTGATGTGGAACTGTCTGCTGATGTTGCGGACGGACCTCATTCATTAATTCTTGAACAAGTTTTAAACGGTGTCGCTATTCGAATGGCAGTTCTCTATCTTCTCGGAACTCAACAATAAGGTGAAAACAATGAAAAGAATTTTATTGCAGCAAGGAAGGTTGATAGATCCTTCATCCAACAGAGATGAAATTCTCGATATACTTATTACCGACGGAAAAATTGAATCAATAAAAAAAACAATAACACCGCCGCCGCAATGTGAAAAAATTTCCTTAAAAGGAAAAATTATTACTCCCGGACTTATTGATATTCACGTTCATCTTCGCGAGCCGGGATTTGAACATAAAGAAACCATTGAAACCGGCACCCGCTCGGCTGCATACGGCGGATTTACTGCCGTCTGTTGCATGCCGAATACCAATCCCGCCATTGATGATGAATCGATTGTTACGTTTGTAAAAACTCAATCGCAGAAAGCAAACAACGGAATTGTTGATGTGTTTCCTGTCGGTGCGGTCAGCAAAAAGCGCGAAGGAAAATTTCTTGCGCCGATTGCAGAATTAGTGCAAGCCGGCGCCATTGCGTTAAGCGATGACGGCGCTCCGGTATTCGATGCCGGATTAATGCGGAAGGCGTTGGAATATGCAAATATGTATAACGTTCCGATTTTCCAGCATTGTGAAATTCCAGAGCTTGCGCATGGCGGTGTAATGAATGAGGGAATTGTTTCCACGGAGCTCGGGCTTCAAGGCATTCCCTCCATCGCCGAAGAAATCATGATTGCCCGCGATCTTATTCTGGCAGAATATACCGGCAGCCGGTATCATGTCTGTCACATGAGCACAGCTTACGCCGTTGAACTTGTCCGGCAGGGAAAAATGAAAGGGATTAAAGTAACATCCGAAGTAACCCCGCATCATTTTACCTTGACCGATGAAATTGTCCGTTCGTATGATACCAACACGAAAATGAACCCGCCGCTGCGGACTAAAAAAGATATTGAAGCGATAAAAGAAGGATTGCGGGATGGAACAATTGATGTTATTGCCACCGACCATGCGCCTCATTCGCTAGATGAAAAGGAAGTTGATTACAATCAGGCGCCGTTCGGCATTGTCGGATTAGAAACGGCAATCGGTCTTTCCATATTGGAATTGGTTGAAACGGAAATTCTTTCGCTCTCTCAATTAATCGAAAAACTGTGCACAAATCCCCGCAGAATTATTGGGAGAGAAATTCACATTGCCGAAGGAGAAATAGCCAATTTCACATTTTTAGACCGAGACATTTCCTGGAAAGTGGAGAAATCGATCTTCAAATCGAAATCAAAAAATTCTCCGTTCGATGGAATGACCTTGAAAGGGAAAGCAGTTGGTATCTTCAATAACAATCAATTATTAATGTATTAATGGAAATTGTCCGTTCAACAGTATTTGCACAATTTCCCGAACTCTGTTTCGGCATGAGCACAAATTATCCTCTCTCTAACCGTCCATTCGGCTTTAATATGAGTTATCATGTCGGCGATGTGCCGGAACAAGTCGCTGAAAACCGACAGCATTTTTTTTCTTTTCTCGGTATTTCAAAAGAGCAGATAGCGTTTCCAAAGCAGGAACATACCAATGTAGTGAAAATAATTTCAGCGGTGGAAAATCCCGTTGCTACGGACGGGCTAATTACTTCAACGGTTGGATTATTTCTCGGAATCAGTATTGCCGATTGTACGCCGCTGATGTTTTATGATTCTGAAAAGAAAGTTATTGCCGCTGTTCATGCCGGCTGGCGGGGAACATCAAAAAGAATCGCTGAACAGACAGTGCAAATGCTTCGGAAGACTTTTCACTCTTCGCCGAAAAATATTTATGTCTTTATTGGACCTTCCGCCGGAGTGTGCTGTTATGAAGTGGGCGAAGAAGTGACGGCGCAATTTCCGAAAACCTGTTTTCTTGCGAACGGCAACGGAAAATATTTTCTTGACGTAAAAAAAGCAAATTTTGAACAGCTTCTTGAAAATGAAATTCCAAAAGAGCATATTGAAATCCATTCAGATTGTACCATTAGCAATTCTCGCTATCATTCCTACCGCAGGGATGGAAAACATTCCGGCAGAATGTTAGCGGTTATTGGTTTAACTAGATAAAGGAAATTTTATGTGCGGCATTGTGGGGTATGTTGGTTCAAAAAATGCTATTCCAATTCTTTTAGACGGCTTGAAGCGGTTAGAATATCGGGGATACGATTCAGCAGGCGTAGCGGTATTGAACAACAAGGGATTACAAATTACAAAAAAAGCAGGAAAGGTTGCGGATTTAGAAAAGGAAATTCCTGCCGAATATTTTAACGGAACAATCGGTATTGGGCATACGCGCTGGGCAACTCACGGCGAACCGAACAACATCAACGCACATCCGCATTTCAATAATGAAAAGACCATTGCTGTTATTCACAACGGTATCATAGAAAATT
>JACFMZ010000021.1 GCA_019455105.1 Bacteroidota bacterium
CACAGTATAAAATTATTTTTAACATCACCGGAAACTTTGACGATGATACGAAGTATGATATTGCCGATGCTGCAGCGAAATCATTAAAAAGTATTGCCAATAAAACCAAAGAAAATGTTGTTACGGATAAAACTATTGATTATCTCGTGTGGATTAATGATAAAGATTTACAAAGTCCCTCTTCTTTATTCAGAGGCCTGCGGAAAGAATTTAAGGAGAGATTTCCGGAAGGAAAATTAAAACAAATTGTTTTAAATAGAAAATTAGTAATACTTGGTGTTGAATAAGAAAGGAGATTTCAGTGAGAAATTTCTTCATTCGCAGAGTGCATCCGTTTATGGAAAATATTATTTTAAATTGCCGAACAGCAAAAAAATTCATCTTTCTCTTTACTATTATCGGTGCAACAGCTTCGTTTGCACAAACTCCTTCCTGGTACACAACGCAAAATCATCCGAGCTTTCCGAAAAGTACATATCTCATTGGAGTTGGAAGCGGCAGCGGTGTTACGGGTTTAGATGCGGCAAAAAAAACTGCATTGGCGGATTTGGTTTCTCAACTGCGCGTGCAGATTCAATCGGAAATGAACAGCGTAACCAAAAGCTACAAAATGAATGATGATGAAGATTTGTATTCAGATTTTAAGAAACAAACCCGCACCGTGGTAAGCGATGAACTGACCGGAGCCGAAATTGCCGAAACATATGTTGATCCTTCTTCTGCTATAGCGTACGCGATGGCTGTGCTTAATAAAATAACGTACAGTCAATCTATTGCTGCGGAATTAGAAAGCGGCTGGAAACAGGCGGCTGATCTTCGGGAACAGGCGAAAGAGTATTTTGGCAAAGGAAGATTAGTTGAAGCAATTCAAAGCATTCATCAAATTCGTCAAGTTATTGCACCGTTATTTGCAAAACAAGTGCTGCATAATGCGGTTGCCGGAAAACCGTTTGCATCCCAATATATTTTTAATCCCAATGCATTGCAGAGCGATATTCGTTCGTTTCTTTCAAATGTGGTGATAGAGAAAAAGATGGGAGATAACCAAAAGGGAAAAATCGGAGAGCCGTTTGGTATGCCGTTAATGGTTTCTGTTTTTGTAAAACAAGGAGAGTCAAAAGTTCCGTGTAACGGCGTTCCGGTGGAGTTTGTGTACGGCGAAAAAACAATTCTTGGTACCGGTGTTACGGATGAACAAGGGAATGCCGCACTGTTAACAACAATAAAACCTGTTGTCAACGGCGGAATTCAAGCACGGATATCGTTACCGGATCTCGGCAGGGAATTTCAAAAAAATATTGCCGCCTCTGCCGTAACATTTAAATACACGGCAGCCGCTTCCGATAAAAAATTTTCATTGCAGGTTCAATCCTCTTCAAAAAAAATTAGCGATAACCTTTCGAAAAAAATAACTCAAGCCGTAACGAAAGCGGGATATACAATTTCTCCTTCTTCCGATTTAGTTCTGAAGGTTGAAACACAAAGCGGTAGCCCGATAAAAGTAGAAGGAATGGCAGGAACTCTTTATTCGTGTCAGCTTGATGTTATTGTTACTCTTTCGGAAAAAAAATCCGCGATGATAAAAAGCTCCGCAAAGTTTTCAGCGAAAGGGGTAGGAAAAACTGAAGCTGAAGGATTGGAAAAAGCGGCGGAAAGTTTAACGATTGATGATAGGATATTTTCTGAATTATTGGAAAAATAACAGAACGCCCGCTTTTGCGGGCGCTGCTGTTTAAAAAGTTATTTTTTCTTTTTTCCTGCTGCCGGAAGTTTGGATTTCCAATCGATAAGAGCTTTTTCAAAATTTACGGTATTAACATTCTGTTCTTTTCCGAGTTGTACTGCTGTTTCGCCGGCGGCAACTGCTTCCTTATACATCTCTTTTTGTGCATACAAATTTGCTTTTAATTGGTAATTGCCGGATGAGGGATTAAGTTCAATTGCTTTATCAACAGCTTTCATTCCGTTTTCCCAGTCTGTTTTTGTATCTAGCGAATATCGGGCAAATGTTGCGGCAACACCGGCGCCGCTATTTGCTTCGGAAGATGCTTCTTTCATAACATTCGAATATGTATCGGTTGAAACAGTAAACGATACCGAAAGTTTTTCCCATCGTAATGTAACTTTTGCAGAATTTTTTGTTAATTCAGAAAATGAATATGAAAGCCATTCTTCATGCGGTGCTGTTTCCGGCTTTACTTTAAACGTTAATACATTTTTTGTGGAATCGTAACTGAATGCGCCCCATTGATCAACAGCAGAATTAAAAATAATTGTCCATTCATTTTCTGCCGGCAGAGTAAAGAAGGAATATGTTCCTGCCTTTAAAGACGCACCGTTAATTGTTACGTCATTGGAAAAGGTAAAAGTGGTGGCATTATTTGCGCCGGACCGCCAGACTTCATTAAAGGGAACAACTTTTCCCCAAATTTCCCGTCCTTTAACGCCGGGGCGGTGATAGATAACCGTCATATCCGTAATGCCGACTGTCTGCGTAACAGAAGCATGCGGACTGATGCGTATAAATTTCGGCGGCGACTGCTGTGCCGAAGAAATTGAAACAGCCGCAAACAGGGCAATGATGAAGAAGAGTGATGTGGCTTTCATGGGTTCCTCGCTTTGTTGGTGAATGATATTTGTAATAACCGTAAACAGCCGTTAAAAAGTTTCTGAATTGGTTATTGAAAATAGGAAAAAAAGTTTTCATATTGTAGTGCATTGCGGGAGTAATTCAGCGGTAGAATGCAAGCTTCCCAAGCTTGACGTCGCGGGTTCGATCCCCGTCTCCCGCTCTAAAAGATGAAAAAGAAAATTAGTCGCGAGTCCCGCTGACGGCTTGTAGAGAAGGGATGCCTTTGGCATTCGAACCTCGTCGCCCGCTCGATTATCAGATACTAACAAAATAAAAAATTCGTTTGCAACAACTTACGCTGACACCTATCGGTATAATTCACACGCCGTATCAGGAAAAATACCACGCACCGCGCCAGCCCAATGTTACTTCTCAAAAAATTATTGGAACAATAGAGCTTTACGCACATAAGAATTATGAACAAGCGTTGGAAGACTTGGACGGCTTTGAATATGTCTGGCTGATTTTCTGGTTTCATAAAAATTCTGATTGGAAGCCGAAAGTGTTGCCGCCGCGCGGTGGAAGAATGAAACGCGGCGTATTTGCAACCCGCTCTCCGCATCGTCCAAACCCAATCGGGATTTCTCTTTGCAAAATTATCGATGTAAAGGGAAGATTTATTACGGTTGAAAATCCCGATGTGTTGGATGGAACGCCGATTCTTGATATAAAACCGTATTTGCCGTATGCGGAATCTTTTCCTAATGCGGAAATCGGCTGGCTGGAAGATGTGGAAAATGATGCGCAGAAATTTTCCGTTATAGTTTCCGCACTTGCATGCGAACAAGGCGAGTGGCTGAAAACACATTACGATATTCATCTCCTTGAACGCGCGAAAAATATTTTATCGCATGATCCGTTTCCTCATTCATATAGAAGAATTATGAAACATGAAAATGGTTATATTATTGCAATGAAATCGTGGCGTCTGCTCTATTCAATAACCGAACAAACCGTCAGCATCAATTCAATTCTCAGCGGATATGAGCACGATGTACTGCTGGAAAATTCCGATTTGCATCATCAGCAGGCGCATATTGAGTTTCACAAAATGTGGATGATGGATAGGCGTTGATAGTAAGAAGGTGTTAGTATAAAATTGCTTGTTTTTAGATTTATATAATAATACTTTCCTTCAAATCACTTGTAGTTTTTACTGCATCTAACAGGAGATTTCGTATGAAGATCATTATCAAAAAATTCTTCTGCCTACCGATTTTATATTTAACGTTGCTTATTTTTTCCTGTGAAAAAAGCCCGACTGCTAACGAACCTTCATTGTTTGTTTCTAAAAACTCCTTTTCTGTTGCCGTCGATGAGGGATATAATGTTAGGATAACGGGGGGCTCTGAGAAATATTTTATAAAATCAATATCGGATTCTTCTGTGGTTAATGCTTACATTCGGGGTGAAAGTTATACATTAGATGGAAAACGTATAGTGGTTATGTATGGTTTTATTATCGGGAAGAAAGTTGGTTCTGCAACGATTACTTTCCAAGATAGTGTAAATACAAAATTACAAACCAAAGTTTTTGTAACCGTAGAAGCTATGCTTGCGGACCCGCCATCGTTATCCCTACGTGTGGGAAGAAAGAAATTTATTTGGATTAAAGGTGGAACATTACCAGATTCTATTGTTTCATTTCCCAATGCTTATATTGCAACCGTAACAGATTTTCATTCGAATTCAATGTATATCAATGGTATCGCGGCCGGTTCAACAAGTATTACCATAAAAGATAATTCTAATCCACCAAATTTAGTTACTGTTCCTATTACGGTTACACCAGAGCCGACATTTTCTATCGCCGGGAAAATTTCATTTAGTTCAACGCTTGGAGACTTTTCTGTTGAAGGAATTTATCCCAACAATACATTAGCAAATCCGCCTGTAAATGGTAATGGTGCGGGTGGATTTATATTGACCACCCTGGACGTAAATGAACTTTGGATGAGTATTATTGGAGTTAAGAAAATATCTGCATCGGTGCACAGTATTACAGCAATACTTTTAAATAAAAATGGTTATAGTACCGGAACGATGTCGGTAGATACTTCTAGAACTACCAATAATAATTTTGCACAAATAATTTATGTGCCGAATTGGGAAAATTTGGATGATAATCCGGTGGTAACTTATGTTATGTATAATGGCACGTTGAACCTAACGGCTTTTAATTCACAATTTGCAGCGGGCACATTTTACGGGAATGCGGTGAAAGAAATATTTAGAGATACTCCTGTTAAGGGAAGTGATATAAAAATAAGCGACGGCTCATTTAGTGTTCCATTAATTACAGAAGATATGAGTGAAATAATTTCACCGCGTCCTACAAAGCAAAAGCAGTACATGCATGGGGTGCGGAAATTGTTGCAGAAACAGATTGAAAAGTTCAAAAAAGAACTTAAACAGCAGAAGCAGCGGTAAACAGCACATGAAATAAAGCAAGGTTTTTTACAGCCGCGGACTTTTGATTGCGCAGCTATATTTTACAAACAATTCATTAAATATCAATGTATTTTCCCCTCCTCTTTTCGTATCTTACAGTTTGAACTTCCGCGAAAGTTACGTTGTTAAATAATTCAAACATATTTCTTTGTTTGAACTGCGTCGTAAATTATCCATGGCAAAAAGAAAAACTACTTCTCAAAAGACAGAATTATTATCTCCCGTATCGGATGAACAACATTCACTCATTATTAAAGGGGCGCGTGAGCATAATCTAAAAAATATTGATGTTGAAATTCCCCGCGATTCGCTCACGGTAATTACAGGGCTTTCCGGCTCGGGAAAATCTTCGCTTGCCTTCGATACCATTTATGCCGAAGGGCAGCGGCGTTATGTCGAATCGCTTTCCGCGTATGCCCGCCAATTTCTCGGCTTAATGGAACGCCCGGATGTTGATTATATTGAAGGACTTTCTCCCGCAATTTCCATTGAACAAAAAACTGTCAGCACTAATCCGCGTTCAACGGTCGGAACCGTAACAGAAGTGTATGATTTTCTCCGGCTCTTATTTGCTCGTGTCGGAATTCAATTCTGTGTTAATTGCGGAACAAAAGTACAGAAACAAAGCGCCGATCAAATTATTGACGGAATTTTAAAACTTCCCGCCGGAACAAAAATTCAAATTCTCGCTCCGGTGGTGAAAGGGAGAAAAGGACATTACCGCGAGTTATTCGAAAAAATTGTTAAAGATGGATTTCTGCGTGTGCGGGTTGACGGTGAAGTAAAAGAAATTTCTAAAGGAATGAATGTTGACCGCTACAAAACACACGATATTGAAATTGTCATTGATCGGATTCAGATAAAAAAAGAAATCCGCACGCGCATAGCGGATTCCGTTGAAGTGGCGCTGCAATTCGGAGAAGGAGTGTTAATTGTGAATGACGGGAATAAGGATCTGCTGTTCAGTAAAAAATACTCCTGCCCGTCGTGCGGATTAAGTTATGAAGAACCGGCGCCGAATTCTTTTTCATTCAATACAACGTACGGCGCCTGCCCGGAATGTGAAGGACTCGGCGAGAAAAAGCAGTTTGATTTGTCGTTAATTATTCCGGATGACTCTCTTTCTCTTCAGCAGGAAGGAATTGCGCCGTTAGGGAAACCGCGCCAGACTTGGATGTTTAGTCAGGTGAAAGCAGTTCTTCAGCGGCATGGTTACGATTATACGACGCCGATTAAAGAGTTCAGCAAAACGGCGTTTGAAGAATTGTTGTACGGCACAAAAGGAGAAAAAATTCCGATTGAATATACCTATGCCGGCGGAAGAACGACAATTTATAAACACCGCTACGACGGTGTAATGAAAATGCTTCAAGATTATTACAACGATACGGCATCGTTGAAAATACGCGAGTGGGTTGAAAGTTACATGAGCACAAAAGTGTGTCCGGAATGTAACGGCGGACGATTGAAGAAAGAAAATCTCGCCATTCAATTAGAAGATTTCAAAACTGAAAAACGATATTCCATTACGGATGTGGTAAAACGTTCGTTGAGTGACGCGAAAAATTTTTTTCAAACAATTTCCTTTACGGCGCGGCAAATGGAAATTGCACGGCCGATTTTAAAAGAAATTCATCAACGGCTTGGTTTTATGGTTGATGTCGGGTTGGGATATTTAACGCTTGACCGCGCCGCGCGGACTCTTTCCGGCGGTGAAGCGCAGCGAATTCGCCTTGCCACTCAAATCGGCTCACAGCTTGTCGGCGTACTCTATATTCTGGACGAACCAAGCATCGGGCTGCATCAGCGGGATAACACAAAGTTGATTCAGTCCTTAAAAGATTTGCGCGATTTGGGAAATACGATTCTTGTAGTGGAACATGATAAAGAAATGATGGAGAATGCGGATTTTATTATTGATTTGGGACCGCGCGCAGGCGAGCACGGTGGAGAACTTGTCGCCTCGGGCACTCCGACAGATTTTCAAAACGGAATTTCTAAAAAGTACGGCGACCGTTCTTCCACAATAGCGTATCTCAATGCTCAGAAGAAAATCGAAACTCCAAAGCAGCGAAAAAAAGGGAACGGAAAATTTCTTGAAATACGCGGCGCCAGCGGTAACAATTTAAAAAATGTCAACTTGAAAATTCCGCTCGGAACGCTGGTTTGTGTTACCGGTGTCAGCGGTTCCGGAAAATCCACGTTGATTAACGAGACGCTTTATCCGATTCTTTCGCATAAATTTTATAAAAAAAAAATCAGTGTTCTGCCCTATAAAACGTTGAACGGTGTTGAGCATATTGATAAGGTGATTGATATCGACCAGTCGCCGATTGGAAGAACGCCCCGCTCAAATCCGGCAACTTACACAGGATTGTTTACGCACATTCGAAATCTTTTTACCGAACTTCCTGAATCGAAAATTCGCGGCTACAAAGCGGGCAGATTTAGTTTTAACGTAAAAGGGGGAAGATGTGAAGCGTGCGAAGGAGACGGCGTTAAAAAAATTGAAATGAATTTTCTTCCCGATGTGTATGTGCTGTGCGATGTCTGCCGGGGGAAACGTTACAACCGGGAGACGTTGGAAATTTTATATAAAGGAAAATCCATTTCAGACGTTTTGGATATGACCGTTCAGGAAGCAGTTGAATTTTTCAGCGAATTCCCGACAATGCAGCGGCAGATAAAAACTCTTTATGATGTCGGTTTAGGATATCTTCATCTCGGACAGCAGGCGACGACGCTTTCCGGCGGTGAAGCGCAGCGCGTAAAACTTTCTACCGAATTATCAAAGGTTGGAACGGGAAACACGCTCTATATTCTCGACGAGCCGACGACCGGGCTGCACTTCGATGATGTGAAGATGCTTCTTGAGGTACTGAACAAACTTGTGGAAAAAGGAAATACCGTTATTGTCATTGAACATAATCTTGATGTTATTAAAACTGCCGATTGGATTATCGATCTCGGTCCTGAAGGAGGCGATGCCGGCGGAGAAATTATTGCCGAAGGAACACCCGAACAAGTGATCATGGTTGAACAGTCTTATACCGGAAAGTATTTAAGAAGAGAACTACGCAATGGATAAAGTATTACTCTGCCGGCGTTCGCCGTTTTTAAATTTTGATGCTCTTGAATTTGAAGATCTTGATACACTTCAATTTGATGCGCCGTTAACATTTGCGGACGGAACACCGGTTCCGAAACATTTACAAACTTCTGCGGCTGCCGTGTATAACGAAGAATATCTTATTATTGTCTTTTCCGGAAAGTATGAACAGCTTCGCATTTCAAATTCCGAAATTGAAAATTCAAAAACCGAAAATTTGTGGGCGCAGAGCGATGTCTATGAAGTCTTTGTCGGGAGCAATGCAAAAAAAACAAAGCAGTATCGGGAATTTCAGCTTTCGCCGGACGGATTATTTTTTGATAATGCGGTAAATTTAGCGGAAGAGAAATCAGATCATTCCTGGAATTCCGGTATGAAAGGTATTTCATTTATCAGTATTGAACGGAAAATCTGGCGTTCGCTGTTTCTTCTCCCGTGGAAAAGTATTAACGCGCAGGCGGGAGACGAGAATATTTTTCTCAATCTCTATCGCGCTTCGGGGAAATTTCACGGCGATGAACTTCTCGCCTGGTCGCCGACAGGTTTTGGGAAAAAATGTTTCCATCAGCCGGAGAAATTCGGTGTACTGCAGTTTGTAGAATAGAAGAAAGAAGCAAAAGTTTTTATTTTCTGCTGATCCACGGATTATTGTTTATATAAAATCTCCATGGTTTCTCTTTCGCAGTATTAATTCCAATTCGTGTTGTTGTAATAATATCTTTTGGAGAAATCGGCGGGGCATCGAGAATAAATATATTCTCTCCGCATAAATCAATTCCTGAACTTGTCTTATCGAGATGAAATGCCTGCGAAAATTTTGCAGGACCGTTGGTAAGAGTATAAACTTTTGCATCTTCCGGAAGCGGCCTGTTCTTCATCATCTTCTTTATTCCTTCAATCGGCTCAACGGCGCGTATTAAAACTGCTTCTCCTTTTCCTTCTTTGTACGTAACAATATTTGAACAAAAATACATTCCGTACGTAAAATAGACATACAGAACTCCTCCTCTGCTGAACATAACTTTGTTTCGTTCCGTCATTCCGCGAAAAGCGTGGCAGGCAGGGTCGTTGTGCAGATAGGCTTCAACTTCCACAATTTTTCCGGAAAGGAAAGCTCTTCCTTCCTTTTTTACAAAAATCTTTCCAAGAAGTTCAGGTGCTATTTCGAGCGTGCGGCGGGTGTAAAATGAACGGGGAAGAAGCTTCATAAGAGAACCAATTCAAAAGAAAAATATGGCAAAGAAATGCTGTTGTAATGCAGTGTCTTTTCAACGTTCGTGATGATTGCAAGACCAACATCAATAAAAGCTGCGTTCCAGTGTTTTCTAAATCCATAGATGAGGTAATTAATTGCATAAGAGTTTTTCTTTCCATTATAGGTATATAAAAGCTCAAACAGTATTTTCATTTTATACTGTTTTAGGTACAAACTTACACCTGATTGGATTGTTGCCGGAAAACGATAATATTCTTTTTCAATAATATAACCGTCGCCGGCTGCTCCTTCTCCCAAACTGTAATCAATCGTTGAGGGATCAAATTTCATTTTCTTCATCTTTTGTATCCCGAGTGAAACTGTGCCTTTAAATATATTGGTGCCGAAGGTAACGGAAATACTCGGTAAAAAGTCATACTGCCCATTATTAATATACGCTTTTGCTGTTCCGCTAAAATCTGCATTTATTGAAACAGCATTAAGAAATGTTGTGCTTTAGTACAGTTGAATTTTTGCCCCAGTCACAATATTATTTTTTACTAAATATCCTGCATTCAGTTGAAGGCGGGATATTGGACTGTAAACAAATCTATAATCTATAAATTCGTGAATTTGAAATTGAAGATTGCCTTGCGGAATTGTATATCCTGTTGGCGTTAGAATTAATGTATTCGATGTGATATCGGTGAATTTAGAGATCGTATCAAGTTGTGCAAAAAGAAGGAACGGATTAAGAAATAGAAAAAAATATTTCATTGTAAATTTATTTTGAGAACTTCTTTATCAGTTCATCAATTTTTTCTTTTGAAATATTTCCGCTGAACTCTTTTTGTGAATTCTGTTCAGGTGAATGTGTTTCTGCTTTTACCGTTACCGGAGCGTTTCCTGCTTTCAGGCGGATTCGTTCTTCAATTTCTTCAATCCAGCTTGTGGGTGTTGCGGATTTTTGTGTTTCAACCGGCTGAGGCTTTGAAATTTCTTTTGCCGGTTGTTTTATTTCATTCTTTGAACTAAATCCTTCTGCTTGATTAATCGGTCTGGTTTCGTACGCTAAGCGTTTAATGTTAATAAGATGTTTCGCTGAAACGTTTTCAGAAATGATTGACCTGCCGAATGTTCCCGGACCCAAAGTAAGAGAAGGAAGAAGTTCGTTGGTGTATCCGACAGCGCCCAATGCTGATTGAGTGTTTGCAAGAATTCTGCAGGCAGGTTTTTCCAATGCAAATTTTAAAATTATATCGTTATCGGTAGAATGAATTACCATCGTATGACCAATTCCGCCGAACTCGAGCATTTCAATACAGCGATGGCATCCTTCACGCCAGCCGTCAACAGTAAAGAAGGAAAGAACCGGAGAAAGTTTTTCCCGCGAAAGATTGTATTCGCGGCCGACGGCGGGAAGTTCGGCAATTAATACGGATGTATCCGTCGGGGCATTAATTCCCGCGGCATGAGCGATAAAGGAAGGCGATTTTCCGACCATTCCCGGATTTAAAGCTCCTTTTATGTCGAACATTGTGCTGGAAAGTTTTTCTTTTTCTTCTTCGTTAACGAAATACGCTTTTCGTTTTTTAAATTCTGCAACTACTTGTTCCCGAATCGGTGCGTCAACAATCACTCCTGATTCAGTGGAACAGAGCACGCCGTAATCAAATTGTTTTCCTGAAATAATATCCGCAACTGCTTTGGGAATGTTTGCCGTTCGTTCAATGAATGCCGGAACATTTCCCGAACCGACGCCGTATGCCGGTTTTCCAGAACTGTACGCGGCGCGCACCATCGGGTTGCTTCCCGTTGCAAGAATAATAGAAGTGAGTTTATGCTTCATCAATTCGTTGGTTCCTTCCAACGTCGGAACGGAAAGACATCCGAGCAGCCCTAATGGAGCCCCTGCACGATACGCCGCATCTGCGACAACACGCAGCGCTTCAACGGTACACTTTGCTGCTTTGGGATGCGGACTTGCCACAAATCCGTTTCTTCCTTTTACGGAAATAATTGCTTTAAACATTACCGTTGAAGTCGGATTGGTGGAAGGAACTAATGCGGCAACAACTCCCATCGGCTCGCCGATTTCGACGATTTTCTTCTCTCGATCTTCGCGGATAATGCCGACGGTTTTCAAATCTTTTATGGATTCCCACACCCGTTTTGTCGCAAATTCGTTTTTCTTTTTTTTATCTTCCGGCTTCCCGAATTCGGTTTCTTCATGCGCCATTCTTCCCAGCCGTTCAGCTTCGGCAAACCCGGCATCTGCCATTGCTTTAACAATAGCGTCAACTTGTTCCTGCGAATATGCGCGAAATGCTGTTTGTGCTTCTTTTGCTTTTACTAATAAGTCTCGTACTTCCTTTATTGATTGAAGATCTTTATCCATAAAATTTCTAATCGTTTAAAAAAAATTATCTTGTGCAATATACGAATATTAAAATAATTTTTGCTGGCTCGAAGAAATATTTTTTATTCCGAAATGTTTATAGGCAGATTCAGTTGTTTCTCTTCCGCGGGGCGTGCGTTGAAGAAATCCTTCCTGAATTAAATATGGTTCATACACTTCTTCAATGGTTCCTGCTTCTTCTCCCACAGCTACCGCAAGCGTGGAGATGCCGACGGGGCCGCCGTTATATTTTTCTATAATGGTGCGGAGAATACGTTTATCCATTTCATCCAAACCGTGTTCGTCAACTTCAAGCGCCTTTAATGCATGTCGGGCAACTTCTTTGGTAATAATTCCTTTAAATTGTTTCAGCGAAGCATCCGCTTCGGCAAAATCTCGGCAGCGTTTCAACAGTCGGTTGGCAATGCGGGGCGTTCCGCGTGAACGTTTGGCAATCTCTTCTACTCCTTCTTTATCAATTTCAATCTCTAAAATAGTTGCAGAACGTATGATAATATCAAAAAGAATTTCCGGCGAATAATAGTCCAAGCGATTGCTGATTCCAAATCGTGCGCGAAGGGGAGCAGTTAACAATCCGGCGCGGGTTGTTGCACCGACCAGCGTAAATTTTGGAAGTGAAAGCTGAATGCTGCGCGCACTGGGTCCCGAATCTATCATAATATCCAGACGAAAATCTTCCATTGCGGAATAGAGATATTCTTCCACAACAGCATTAACGCGATGAATTTCATCAATAAATAAAACATCGTTTTCGTTTAAGTTGGTAAGAATTCCCGCGAGATCTGCCGGCTTGTCCAGCACCGGTCCGGAAGTGATTTTAATATCCGAACCCATTTCATTGGCAATGATAAACGATAAGGTTGTTTTTCCAAGCCCCGGCGGGCCGGTAAGTAAAACATGATCGAGCGATTCGCCCCGCTTTTTTGCCGCTGCGATAAATATTTTTAAATTATCGACAATTTTTTTCTGCCCCGAAAATTCTTCAAATTCCGCGGGACGAAGTTTTTGTTCGAATTCTTTTTCGTTTGAATTTAAATCTTTAGAAGTATTTTCTGAGTTACGTTGTTTCACAATTTATTTTACTCTGTATTTTCATTACTTATATTCAACCATTTTCCACATATCGTCGAGTAATTCTATAATGCCTTCACCGGTTGCAGCAGAAATATAATGAACCGGAATTCCTTTCGGAAATTTTATTTTTTTAACAGCCTTTCGAATTTCAGGTTCGGCGATATCAAGCTTTGTTAAGGCTATAATGCTTTTTTTCTTCGGAAGCTCAGTGTTGAATTCTTTTAATTCGTGTTCTAAAACTTTAAAATCTTCTTTTATCGTTTCGCTTGTGCAGTCTATTAAATAGAGAAGAGCTTTTGTCCGTTCAATGTGGCGAAGAAACTGAATTCCCAATCCTTTCCCTTCGTGCGCTCCTTCAATTAAGCCGGGAATATCTGCCACAACAAAACTTTTATTTTCTCTGTAATAGACCATTCCGAGATTCGGAACAAGCGTCGTGAACGGATAGTCGGCAATTTTTGGTTTTGCCGCAGATATTTTTGAAATGAGCGTAGATTTTCCGGCATTAGGAAATCCGACAAGACCGATATCTGCCAGAAGTTTTAATTCTAATTCAAGATGAAATTCTTCTCCGGTCTCGCCCGGCGTGCAGATGCGCGGCGCCTGATTGGTGGGAGAGCGGAACATCCAATTTCCTTTTCCTCCTTTTCCTCCTTTTGCAGCGATAAATTCGTCGCCGTCATTTACAAGATCGGCAACAATTTTTCCGGTCTCTGTATTTCGTATCAATGTTCCGGCGGGAACTTTTACGATAAGATGTTCTGCCGAACGTCCTTCTTTGTTTGAACCTTCACCGGGGTTTCCGTTTTTTGCGATAAATTTTTTTTTGTATCGAAAGTCGAGCAGCGTGTTTAACTGTTTATCGGCTTTTAAAATAACATTTCCTCCTTTACCGCCGTTGCCTCCGTCCGGTCCACCTTTGGGAACATATTTTTCGCGCCGCCAGTGAATAATTCCGTTACCGCCGTCGCCGGAGCGGATATATATTGTTGCCTGATCGATAAACATTAAGAATAACTTCCGTTCTGATTGAGATTAGAAAAATAGCTTTGGAGTGCATTGGTAAAAATAATTGCTTCGCGGGAAAAAGGGTCGACATCATTCATGGTAAAGAAATGATCGAGCTGTAATGAGGCATCATCCCAGGAATCCGTTTCAATAATTTTTGCTACTAACGATTTGAATTCTTCTTCCGCATTGTGAAAGAGCGCCTGAATAATTTGTTTTCGTTCGTGTTCGGAAATAACGATTTTCGGCGCATCAAATTCCGGATCAACGAAGATTTTTACATCTTCTTTCTTTTGCGGTTTTAATTCTTCTTCCAATGAAAAACTTTGCGGCATGAATGATTCTTTTATCAGCAGTGCCAGTTCATTGTAGGTAATTTCCTTTTTTCCTTGTTCGCGGAACGCCGTAAGTTTTCTTACAATAGAAGATATTTTTTTATCGTCAAAAAAATACATTAATGCTTTTACCGGAAGAGTAAAATCATCGACAGGATAGAGATACTGCTGAATGTAATTAACAAAAGCGAAGAACGGTTCCGTCATTCGCGCAAGGTCTTCAGCGGACTGTTGTTTAATCACTTCGGCATCAATGCGCTGAATAATTTTAATAAATTCATCTTTGGATAATTCATTCTTTCCTTTTTGCGTAAGATGCTTTTCAAGAATTTTCCAGAAATAATTGTATTCCGTGCAGGAGCGGAATTTAATGGCAAGTTCCCGAACATTCATTCGATAACTTTCTTCAAAAAGAAAACTTTCCAAAGTCCACTGCGGGCGGCAAAGATAATTGAAGAGGAAATGAATGCAGCGCTCAAGCGTGCGGGAAAATTCCTGAGAAGAAAAAGAAAAATTATAAACCAGCAGCATATCCATTTGTTCTTGAAGCAGTTGAATATCCTGTTGCGAATAATTGAACTTTACCGAGCGTTTTTCCAGCACGCGCTCTTTATAGAGCAGCCATTCAACTTCGCCGCGAAAAAATGATTTAACATTCTGCGGAATATTTGATTCAAGAATATTTCGTAAACTTACAACCGGCGCCTGAGCTATGGTGTTGCTGCGAATTATTTTCTCAAATGTTTCTATTTCTTTTTCAAACATAAGAAATATTTTTCTCTCTATAAGTTACAAATTTTGCCGTTTCTTGCGCACTTTTTTGTATTTTGTTATGTTACAGCTAACACAATGAAATTATTGTTAAATTTACTTGTAATCAACAACTAAAGAGGAGATTTTTATGATTTCACTTATTCTGTATGTCATTCATGTGGCTGGTATGGCCGGGGTTATTCTTATTTCTGCCGATATTATTTTTAACGGCTTAATCTCGAAAAAGAATAAACGGAAAGCTGCCGTCTTCTTTGCATCCTTTGCCCATGCGCAAATTTTATCCGGTCTGCTTTTATATGTTGCCAAATTTAACGAAGTAAATCATATGAAGATTGGAATTAAAATGCTGCTCGGAATTGTTGTTGCTGTTCTTGCAACAATTTATTCTGCAAAAGTGAAAGAAAATAAAAATCCTTCTGCTTCTTTAGCTGTGTATGCACTGGTTCTGGCAATTATTATTACAGGTATTGCGTTTCTTTGGCATTAAAAAATTACGGCGTCAGCAATGACGCCTTTTTTATTCAGCATCTTTAATTTCTTTTACCGTAAGAATATTATCATTCAGCTCGCCCCGAATTTCTACCAAAATATTATTCTTCTTTTTAGTCTTCTCTAAAAAAGCATGTGCTTTTTTATCTCCTTTATCGTCAAATTTAATATATTTTCCCTCACCTGTAATTATTCCGTAACCATGAAGTGAGCAGGTTTCATCTAAGCCGCAGGCGCGTGTATGTTTTTTTCCCATTTTATAGGCTTTTTCTGGATGTTTTGACATTGTTACACCGCATTGATGATCTACCAAATAACCTTTATACGATGATTTATCTCCGGCAATAATTGCTGAAACAAACATCGAAATTGCAAAAATAATAATGAATAATTGTTTCATAAAACCTCCTTGCTGTAATTATAATATATGACGAATTAATAAACATAGTAGTTCCTGAAGAATTGGCAAGAAAATTGCTAAATTTTCGATCTTCAAATTTCTTAGTGTTTTTAAAGATTTTAATTGACATAATCTTGTTGAAATATCTATATTTGTGCAGAGTTTTTTAGGATTTACTATAAATAACAACCACAATCACCAATAACAAGGAGACCCTCAATGGGAAAAGCAATGACGAAATCGCAAGTGTTTGATCACTTTGCAAAAAAATTTGAATTAAAGAAGAAAGTCGTTGGTCAGCTATTTGATGAATTGGCATCATTAGCGTATAAAGAAGCCGCGAATCAATTTCCAATTCCCGGCATCGGAAAATTAGTATTGGTCGATCGAAAAGCTCGTCAAGGTAGAAATCCTGCAACCGGTGAAATTATACAAATTCCTGCAAAGAAAGTTGTAAAATTTAAAGTTGCAAAAGCTGCAAAAGACGCAATTCTCGGTTCAAAATAAGTAATATTTTTATACAAAAAAATCCATCTCATAATTTTATGAGATGGATTTTTTATTTTTATGTGAAACGTTTGGAAGTCCTTCATCTTTTAAGTATTTTTAAAAAACTTCATACATTTTGTGCTATTTTTATGGAATGAAGTCATTGAGCGTCTTGTTACTATTTGAAGATTTTCTTTACTTCATTCCAAAAGAAAAAATTATTCCGTTTTTGAAGATGTTTTTTGAATTCAACGAGATTATCTAAATGAAAAATACTTTCCTTATTCTTCTTATCACTTTCTTTTTAATTCTAACCGGCTGCGAAAGAAAAAATTTTACAACAAAATCCGGCGTAAAAGTAGAAATAATAAAACAAGGCGAAGGAAGAACTCCAAAAGAAGGAGATATTGTTACCGTTCATTATCTTGGAAAACTTCAAGACAGCACAAAGTTCGACAGTTCTTATGACCGCGGTGAACCGTTTACATATCAATTCGGAGTGGGACAGGTAATTCAGGGTTGGGATGACGGCGTTGCGACAATGAAAGTTGGAGGAAAATCGCGTTTTATTATTCCGCCGGAATTAGGATATGGAAGCCGTGAAGTCGGTTTAATTCCTGCGAATTCCACATTAATTTTTGACGTTGAACTGTTAGGAGTAAAATAATGGCGCCGCAACCTTATTTAATGATTTATGTGAAACCGGATAAATGCGATTTTTGCGGAGCGTGTGTCGGTGTCTGTCCGGAAGATGCCATTGAATTAAAAGAAGCAGAAATAAATATTATTGAAGAACGCTGCACAAATTGTCGAAAATGTGTATGGGCTTGTCCATGGGAAGTAATAGAATTTCATCGTGAGGGAATTACAGAACTTCCGAAAATTCTTGAAGCATTAAATGATCCGGTTCCTTTCTGAAAGTAACGATAATGCAATTAACGTATGATATTATTGTTGTCGGCGGTGGACCATCCGGTTCTACCGCAGCGCGTTATGCCGCTGCTGCCGGCGCAAAAGTTTTAATTCTAGAAAAAGACCGCGATATCGGTTATCCCGTTCGGTGCGGCGAAGCCGTAAGCCACAGCGGATTAATTCAATTTATTGAACCCGATACTCGATGGATTGCATCAACCGTAACTAAATTTAAAATGTTTGCGCCCAACGGAAATTTTATCAATCCAAAATTAGATGATTGGGGATACGTTTTAGAACGAAGAATTTTTGATTATGAACTTGCAAAGCTTGCGGTAAAAGAAGGAGCAAAAGTTGTAACAAAAGCATACGTGTATGATTTGCTGCGCGAAAATAGTACCGTGGTTGGCGTGCGCGCATTGATTAAAGATGTTAAGACGGAAATTCGAGCAAAAATAATTATCGGCGCCGACGGTGTTGAATCCCGCGTCGGGAAATGGGCGGGAATTGATACCACCTGTCATATTCGTGATATGGAAAGCTGCGCTCAAATGATGCTTTCCGGAATTACTATTGAGCCGGAAACATTAGAATTTTATCTCGGCGATGAAGTTGCTCCGGAGGGATATTTATGGATTTTTCCGAAGGGAAAAAATTCGGCAAATGTTGGAATTGGTATTTCTGTTGAAAAGGCAAAAAAGAAAGCTGCTATTCGATATTTGGAAGAATTTGTTGCAAAAAGATTTTCGAATGCGGCAATGCTGACGCATATAGCTGGCGGCGTGCCGGCGGCTAAAACTCTTCCTAAACTTGTGGCTCACAATGTAATGCTTGTCGGTGATGCCGCTCATCAGGTTAATCCTCTTTCGGGAGGCGGAATTATTACCGGCATGATCGGCGGAATGCTTGCCGGGCAAACAGCCGCCGAAGCGCTTCAAAAAAATGATTTGCAGTTTCTGAAAGAATACGAAAAGCGCTGGCAGAAGCGTCTTGGATGGCGGCATGAGTTATTCTATAATATTAAGAATAGTTCTTCAATGCTGAACGATGAAACACTCAATAAAATTTGCAATAAAGTTTCCCAGCTTCCGGTTGAAAAACAAACACTCGGTGCCATTTTTCGAACGGCGTTATGGAACGAGCCCTCTGTGCTTTTAGATATTGCAAAAGTATTTATTTCGTAATTTATGAAAATGAGAATTTGTTATATCGTTTTTCTTTTTGCTGCCGGATGTTCAGCGTATGCACAGAAATTTTCTCCTTCCGATACTCTGCTGGTTTCGTTAAAGTCGCTGGATTCAAGTTTTGTTTTAGATATTCGCTACGCAACAAAAAATAATTTCACCAAACAAGTTTTATATCCGGTGGCGACGGCGAAGCTTCGCCGCATTGCGGCAGAGAGTTTAGCTGCCGTGCAAAAAGAATTGAAGGTGAAAAAACTTGGATTGAAAATATTTGACGGTTACCGTCCGTTATCAATTCAATGGAAATTATGGAATATTGTTCCGAATGATGATTATGTTGCCAATCCTGCCAAAGGTTCAAAACATAATCGCGGGGCGGCTGTTGATGTTACAATTATTGACTCGCTCGGTAATGAATTGGAGATGCCGACGCCGTATGATGATTTTACCGAGCGGGCGTGGCAGACGTTTGAAGACCTTCCTGAAATTCAAAAACAAAACCGCACTCTTCTTAAAACGGTAATGATGAGACACGGTTTTCTTCCCATTAAAAGTGAATGGTGGCATTTTGATTTTCACGGCTGGGAACAATTTTCCATTCTCGACGAACCGCTGGAGTAATGGTGTCCGTCAAAAATATTTTGCTTGTCCGTACAGATCGAATTGGCGACGTCGTCTTATCTCTTCCGATGCTTTCAGTTTTAAAGTATCATTATCCCGAAGCAAAAATTTCCGTTATGGTGCGCGAATATACGCGTCAATTGGTTGAACATCATCCCGCAGTGGCGGATGTAATTTTGTGGGATGAAACAAAACCGCGAAGCAGCTACCGAGCGCTGCTGCGCCGGCGCCGTTTTGATATTGCCATTGTGCCGTACCCTCGTTTTCATTTAGCGTTACTCTTATTTTTATCCCGAATCCCTGTGCGGGTGGGAACGGGATACCGCTGGTATTCTTTTTTATTTAACAAACGCATTTATGAACATCGGAAAGATGCAAAGCGGCACGAAGTAGAATATAATTTGAACTTATTAAAAACATTGGGAATTGTACCGGTGGGCGAACCGGAATTTATTTTTCCGATTTCAGATGAATCAAAAGAAAAAATTGATAATATTCTAAAAGAAAGGAACATTCAATCGTTTGCCGTTCTGCACCCGGGGAGCGGCGGTTCGGCGCGCGATTGGAAAGCTGAGAATTTTTCCGCGCTTGGCGATGAACTATCGCGCCGTTATCATCTGCAGATTGTTGTAACGGGAGGTCCGGGAGATGAACAAATTGTGCGGAATGTTCAGCGAGGAATGAAAACGCCGGCAGTTTCATTTGCAGGAGAATTTTCTCTTGAAGAACTTGCGGCGTTATATCTTCGAGCGAAATTATTTGTTTCAAATTCTACCGGTCCGCTTCATATTGCGGCAATGGTCGGTATTCCGGTGATAGCATTTTATCCGCCGATTGTTCAATGCAGCGCCGTGCGGTGGGGACCATTTACAAAAAAGAAACGAGTCTTCACTGCCGATAATCAACAATGCCGTTACTGCCAGGGGGGGGCGTGTCGTTCAAATGTGTGTATGGATCAAATTACTGTTCCGCAGGTTACAGAGGCGGCGGGAGAATTACTTCGTGAATATGTCTGACGCTGTGTTGAAACGATGCGGAAAATTTTTATCCGATGGTATTTCAAAATATCTTTTTTCATTGAACAATAAAAAATTTCGTACTCATCGGTTTGGAAAGAGAACAATTTATCTTCAACTGATTTTTGTAATATATTTTTTCTCTGTCCCGTCTCTTTTTTCCCAGAAAGCCGCGACGCAAACGGCGTTTGGAGTAGGAGAAAAATTATTGTTTGATGTGAATTATGGAATAATCACTGCGGGGTATGCGGAAATGAGTATTCCTTCGCTCGAAGTGGTGAACGATACAACATGCTACCGCATTGTATTTTCCGTTCGTTCAACGCCGACGTTTGATTTCTTTTTTAAAGTCCGCGATCAGTACGAAACGTATCTTGACACGGCGGGAATTTTTTCCCGGCGCTTTGAACAGCATGTGAACGAAGGAAAATATCATCGGAATTATAAAGCCGTGTTCGATTACAGCGCGCACATTGCACGAACCGATGAAGGAGATTTTCCCATTTCTTCGTATGTGCATGATATTATGTCGGCGTTTTATTATACGCGCACGTTAAATTTATCAACGGCAAATCCGGGCGACCGCTTTCCGATGCAGAATTTTATGAAAGGGAAAGTGAACCCTCTGGCGGTAAAATATATCGGGAAACAGCGGGTAAAGGTGAGCGCCGGAACATTTGACTGCCTTGTTGTTGAGCCGTTGGTTGTAGAAGGGGGACTATTTAAAAGTGAAGGTAGAATTTTAATCTGGCTTTCCGATGATGAACGAAAAATTCCCGTTAAAGTCAGTACGAAAATTATTATCGGAACAATTGATGCGGAGCTTCGGGAATATTCCGGGCTGCGCGGAACGTTAACTGCTAAACATTAATGGAAGAAAACTTGAACGAAAATAATTTTATTGAACCGGAATTTCTTCCGACGCAGACGAAATATTCGCCGATTCCGTTTGCGTTGATTAGTCTGGTGGTTATTTTAATATCTTACCAAATAATCGGCGGAGGGCTGGCGCTGTTTGCCGCCGGATTTCGAAATCCTGACACGGCGATTTTACGCGCCGCTACAATGGGGGCGCAGATTATTTTTTTGCTGCTTCCCACGCTGTGGCTTTTAAAAAGACAACACGGACGTTTTGAACTTGCGCTTCCGTTTCGCACCCCGTCATTCGGCGAATTTATTTTATCAACGGTTGCTCTTTTTGCGCTGCTGCAGATACTTGACGGCTATATGTATTTTCAAGCAATGATTCCCGTTTCGCCGGAACTGCAGAAAATTATTGACATGTTTAAGAAAATGATTGAAGAAGGATACCGGCAGCTGGTGGCGGCAGAATCACCGGTTGAACTGCTCTATGTTTTGGCGGTTATTTCTATTACGCCGGCAATTTGTGAAGAAATTTTATTCCGCGGTTTAGTACAGAAAAATTTTTCTCTTGCCATGACGCCGACAAAAAGTTTTCTTCTTACCGGAATTATTTTCGGATTGTATCACTTTAACCCGTTTCAGGTAGTTCCGCTTATTGCTATCGGCATCTTTTTAAGTCTGCTGCGCTTTCGTTCAAATACGCTTGTTCTTCCGATGACGATGCATTTTTTCAATAATACTTTGTCGGTGGCCGGCGTGTATCTTTACGGTTTTGATGAAGCGGCAGATTCTTCATCATTAGGTCTGCCGAACGATACGCCGGGGAGCGTATTCTCCAAAATTATTTTCTTCGGAATTATTTTCAGCGTTACTGTGTGGTACTATTATAAAACAACAGAGACTCTTCATGAAAAAAACGAACCTTTCGGAAAATTTGGATCTCGATGACATTCCCTCTCAGCCGGTTGATGAAAGCTACGCGCTTATCGGCTATGCCCAAACAATGGCAGAAATGGATTTGCTGGTAAAGAATCTCCAACTCAACAACATTGATGCCATTGCGTTTTATTTTCCGGCGTTTCATTCTCGCCCGATGAAACCGACGTTATATGTGAAGAAAGAGATGCTGCTACGGGCAAAAGAACTTCTTGCGAAATTAGATTTGAACGATTTTTTACAGGCAGTATAAATTATGACAACAACATTTACCAATCTTTCCTCGCGCGTCGCCGTTGCGGCAATCGGAATTCCGGTGATTCTTCTTGCGGCATATTTCGGAAGTATTTGGTTTTTTCTTTTGGTTGCGGGAATTGCGATTCTTTCGCTGAAAGAATTTTATAATCTTGCCAAAGCCAAAGGCGCATTGCCGCAGACCGGCATCGGTATAGCGGGAATTCTTTTTTTACATTTGGCGTTCTTTCACGAGCAGATACAATATTCCGTGCTGCCGTTATTTTTCGGTGCAGAAGGAATTTCGCTTTTAACAAAACTGCAGCTTCTGCTGACGATCTTTTTTATTTTGCTGACAGTAATTTTTATTTATGAACTGTTTCGAAATGCCGGTTCAATTTTTCTAAACGCCGGTTTTACAATTTTAGGCGTTGTCTATATCGGTCTCTTTCTTTCATCGTTAGTCGGGATTCGGGAATTATTCGGCGATGAATTTCCGCTGGTGCTGGCGATGCAGAGCGGCGTGATAAACGGCTCTCTTTCTTCGATTATAAAAACGACAACCTACTCGTGGGGAGGCGCAACGGTTGTTTCTATTTTTGCGTCAATTTGGATCTGCGATACGGCGGCATATTTCGGCGGTCTTTCAATGGGAAAGCATAAATTATTTCCGCGCGTAAGTCCGAAGAAGAGCTGGGAAGGAGCGATCTGGGGATTTTTCGGCGCGGTGGCAACGATGATTGTTGCACAGAAGTTTTTTCTGCCGTATCTCGCTTTTCATCAAGCGGTAATTATGGGAATTCTTATCGGCGTGTTCGGGCAGCTTGGCGATCTTGTTGAATCGCTGTTTAAACGAGATGCCGGAGTGAAAGATTCTTCCGCGATTATTCCGGGACACGGCGGCGTGCTCGACCGCTTCGACAGTTTAATTTTTGTTTCACCGATTTTATATCTTTACATAGATTTTGTGGTGTTATCGTAACATGAAAACCCGCGCTGAAAAAATTCATATTATCACACTCGGCTGTGCAAAAAATACCGTTGATTCCGAAACACTTCAAAGCCAGCTTCTCGGAAATGATTTTTCTGTCACCGAAACGATTGATGATGCCGATATTGCCATTATTAATACCTGCGGATTTATTGACACGGCAAAGCGCCAGTCCATAGATACGATTTTAGAAACCGTACAGCGAAAGACCGCCGGAAGTTTAAGCAAAGTGTTTGTGATGGGATGTTTGGTGCAGCGATATCGAAATGAATTGAAGACCGAAATTCCGGAAGTAGATAATTTTTTCGGCACCAACGAACTGCCGAATATTTTACGAACACTCGGAGCGGAATACAAATATTCGCTTCTCGGCGAGCGGGCGCTTTCAACGCCGAAATATTTTTCATATCTCAAAATTTCCGAAGGATGTGATAATCCCTGTTCGTTCTGCGCTATACCGCTGATGCGCGGAAAGCATGTTTCCAAACCGGTTGAAGAGCTGATGGATGAAGTCATGCGTCTCACTCAAAAAGGTGTGAAGGAATTAATTCTTATCGGACAGGATACGACGTATTATGGAATGGATCGTTACGGAAAAAGAGCATTAGCTTCGCTGTTGACTTCGCTTGCCGGCGTAAAGGAATTGGGATGGATTCGTTTAATGTATGCCTATCCTGCAAAATTTCCGACCGACATTATTCCCGTTATCAGGGATCATCAATCCATTTGTAAATATATTGATCTGCCGGTACAGCATGCCGCAGATAATGTTTTAAAATCCATGCGAAGAGGAATAACGCGGCGCACCACGGAATTGCTTCTTGCAGAACTGCGGAAAGAAATTCCGCAGATTGCGCTCCGCACAACGGTCATTGTCGGCTATCCGAATGAAACGGAAAAAGATATTGAAGAGCTTGCGCAATTTATTAAAGATGTGCGGTTTGATCGCCTCGGCGCGTTTACGTATTCGCAGGAAGATCACACGGCGGCATACGATCTTGGAAATCCGATTCCGGAAGAAGAAAAAGAGCGAAGAAAAGAATATATTATGGAAGTGCAGCGTGCCGTTTCGTTGGAAAAAAATGAATCACGCATTGGAATGAACACCAGCGCCGTGATTGAGCGGATTGAAGAGGGAAATTATGCCGGCAGAACGGAATGGGATGCGCCGGAAATTGATAATGAAGTTTTCATTCCAGTCGCCGCTTCGCGCGAAATTCACATCGGCGATATTGTTCCGGTAACGATTACCGATGCAACGGAATATGATTTGTACGCCGAACTTCTCTAAAGGCGGATTATGAAATTTTTCTTTCTTTTCCTTACTGCGCTTTTCTTCACTCAATCCTATGCTCAGGTAGAAAGCCGAAAACCGTTTTCGCAATTCGATTATCCGCAGTTTTATGTTGATGCCATGAGTTTTGCGGCAGATGATTCCGCTGCTTCCCGCGTTGATTTGTATATCCAGGTTCCGTACGATCAGCTGCAGTTTGTGAAAGAGCAGAATCAATACGCCGCCCGGTATGAAATTCAGGTGAATATTATTGCCGGCGATCATTCTTCGATAACGGAAAAACTTTGGAACGAAGAAGTTCGCGTGAATGATTTTTCATTGACACAAAAAAAATCGGCGTACAATCTTACCCAGCGTTCTGTTGTTATCTCTCCGGGAAGTTATACCGTGCGAACGCAGATTCGCGATCTTGAATCAAAGAAAACTTCAGTCAATCAGCGTCCGTTAATTGTTGATAATTATTCTGCCGGCAGTCTGTGCATAAGTGATGTCATGCTGGTCAACCGCGTTACGGCAGAAGGCGAAAAAAGAAATATTGTTCCGAATGTTTCGGGGACTCTTGAAGACAAAGTCAACGCGTTTTATGTTTTCTTTGAAATATATCATGCCGCAGCACGCGAATCGCTGCAGGTGCGCTATACGGTACGAGATGCGAAAGGAAAACTAAAGTTCAATCAAGTGCAGCATTATCTTCCCAAAGGAAGTAAGACTCAACTGATTACAAAATTTGACAGCATTAATTACACCGTCGGAACGTACACCTTATCGGTAGAGTTATCCGCCGTTTCTTCCACCGGAGAAATTGTTACGGTGGCAAAACAAAAAAAATTCTCGGTGCATTGGTTCGGCGTTCCTTTAAATATTACCGATCTTGATTTGGCGGTAAAACAAACGCGGTATATTGCCACGGTAAAAGAATTTGACGCCATGAACGATGCGCCGAATGAAGAAGAAAAGCGAAAACTGTTTGAAGCGTTTTGGAAAAAACGGGATCCCAGTCCCGATACAAAACGGAATGAAAACATGGAAGAATATTTTTCGCGCGTGGCGTATGCCAACGAACATTTTTCTCATTATCAGGCGGGATGGAAAACCGATATGGGAATGGTATTTATTCTTTTCGGCGCGCCGGATAATGTTGAGCGCCATCCGTTTGATATTGATACAAAACCGTACGAGCTGTGGTCGTATTATGAATATAACCGCACGCTGCTGTTTATTGATGAATCCGGTTTCGGCGATTACCGGCTGGATTCGCCGATCGGTGATATGCTTCAGCGTTTAAAAATAGAATAAGTCTATTACTCAGTTGAAAGAACTACCGCGATATTTTTTCGCTCCTCAATTTTGCAAGCCGTCTGTTTTTTCTCTGCGGCTTTTCTTTCTGCTTCTGTTATTCTCGCGTTCACCGTCTCAAGAAATTTACGTTCATTCTTTTTCGCTTTCCGGAAATCATGCAATTTCTTCTGAAGAAATTTTCAATCATCTTGAAACAAAAGCAGGAGCAATTTTTTCTCAAGCTGTTTTGGAGCGGGATATTGCCGCCATTCTTACGATGTACGGAACGATCGGCTATCCGTTTGCTTCCGTTTTTACAGACAGCATCAGCATTGCGGATTCTGCCGGCAACCTGAATCTCTCTTTGCGAATTTCTGAAGGTGCAAAATTTTTTATTAATGAAATTAAAATTACCGGCAACACTCAAACAAAGGCAGAGGTTATTCTTCGGGAAGCACGTTTTCAGCAAGGAGATGTTTTTAATCAGACGAAGATTGAAAAATTTCGCAAACGACTTGAACGGCTTCAATTATTTTCTGCTGTTGCCGAACCGCAGTTGTATATTACTTCCGGCGTTGTCTCCGATTCGCTTCTCGGCGGATTGCTGGTTGAAGTGAAAGAAGGAAACAGCAATCAGTTTGACGGCGTTGCGGGATATGTACCGAAGCAAACAACCGGCTCTTCCGGCGGATATTTTACCGGAAATATTTTTATCGGAATGAGAAATCTTTTCGGTACGGCGCGTAAAACAATAATTCGCTGGCAGCGTGAAACGGAAAAGACGCAGGAACTGGAACTGCAATACAGCGAGCCGTGGATTTTTTCAATTCCGCTGAATGCCGGTCTCGAATTTCTTCAGCGCAAACAGGATTCCACATACATAAAAACAATTCTTCAGACGAAATTTGATTATGCTGTTACCGAAGAATTCAACATCGGTCTCGGTGCAGCAATTGAAACCATTATTCCTTCCGCCGACTTGAGCCGGTTTACCGTATTTGAAAGTGAAACAGATTTTATTTCCGGTGAACTATTTTTTGATACAAGAGATAATCCTCTGAATCCTTCTTCCGGCGTACGGTATGGAACGGCATTTCAGCAGGGAACAAAAACCATAAAAGGTCCCGCGCTGTATCTCTCATTAGCGCCGGAAAGAAAATTTTCGGTACGGCGATGGAATGTTGATGCTGAAGTTTTTACGCCGGCATTTTTTCGACAGGTGCTGGCGGCAGGAATTCACGGCAGGCATATATCTTCATCACATTTGGAATTGAGCGATTTGTATCAATTCGGCGGAACGAATTCGGTGCGAGGCTATCGTGAAAATCAATTTTCCGCTTCACAGCTTGTGTGGATGAATCTTGAATATCGTTTTCTTACGGGAAGAGCATCGTCGTTCTTCGGATTTTTTGATGCAGGATATTTTGTCCGGCCGAGTGATGCGCTGCTGGGAATAACCAAACAGGAGCAGATAATTTACGGATACGGTATCGGGACAAACGTTGAATCAACGCTCGGAATTTTGAATATTAGTTTTGCCCTTGGAAGAGGAGACAGCTTCTCCCAAGGAAAAATTCATGTAGGATTAATAAACTCATTTTAATTTCCCCGCTCACTATGATAAAAAATTATCTCATTCTTCTTCGTCCGGTGAACTTTATTATTACCGCGCTTTCCATTGTTGTTTCCTGTCTGCTCGCAGGCGGAACGGTACCGCACGATTTTCTTCCAATCTTTTTTTCTTCTCTCGGCGGTGCGCTTATTGCCGGAGGCGGAATGGTGATAAACGATATTATTGATGTAGATATTGATAAAATTAATAAACCGCACCGTCCGATTGCCAGCGGCGCCGTTGATAAATTTGATGCGTATATGTTTTACGCCGGACTTTCCGGCGCCGGTTTGATTATGAGTTATCACGCGTCATGGAACGCTTTTCTTATTGCCTTAAGCGCGCTTCCCGTTATTTTTATGTACAGCTATTGGCTGAAAGGAACTCCGCTGGCAGGAAATTTTATTGTGGCATTTTTAACAGGATTAACATTTATCTACGGCGGCGCCGCGGTGGGAAATTTCAGCAAAGCCGTTATGCCGGCAGTTTTTGCTTTTCTTATTAATGTTCCGCGGGAGATTATAAAAGATATGGAAGATATTGAAGGGGATGCGAAAAATAAAATAAAAACATTTCCGGTGCTGTACGGAATGAAGCCCTCGGCAGTTCTTGCCTCATTCTTTTTATTGGCGGTTATCGGTTCAACGGTAATTCCGTTTATGAACGGAATGTACGGAATACGGTATTTTGTTACGGTCAATCTTGGTGTTAATACCGTTCTGCTGTTTGTTCTGTTTTCGCTTTGGAAAGATCAATCAACAAAAAATCTCAACCGGCTTTCAACAATTGTTAAATGGGATATGCTGGCGGGATTGCTCGCAATTTATCTTGGATAAACATGCTTGAATACGAACAAAAATATTGGAACGCAGGAAAAGAATTTATTGCCGGCGTTGATGAAGCGGGAAGAGGTCCGCTGGCAGGTCCGGTTGTTGCTGCGGCGGTTATTTTTCCCAAAGGAATGGTGATTGAAGGGGTCAACGATTCAAAAAAATTATCAGAAAAAAAACGAGCTGAATTATTTCATTCCATTTATGAAAAAGCTCTTTCGGTTGGTATCGGCATTGTGCAGCATAATGTTATTGATACCATTAATATTCTGCAGGCATCTGTTCTGGCAATGAACAACGCTCTTGCCCGGCTGAACATTACGCCGCAGCTGGTGCTGGCAGACGGAAATTTTTTTCATCACGAAAAATTACCGGTAGAAAATATTGTAAAAGGAGATTCTCTTTCCCATTCCATTGCCGCGGCATCCATTATTGCCAAAGTAACCCGCGATGAAATAATGATGGAGCTTGATGCACAGTTTCCCGAATACGGATTTGCCAAACATAAAGGGTACGGAACAATAGCGCATATTGAAGCCATTAAAAAATTCGGCTATTCGCCGATTCATCGAAAATCATTTCACGTTGAATCTCTTGAATTATTATGATTCGAAAAGAGAAACCATCGAAGAGAGCAATCGGGAAAAACTGGGAAGAGACTGCCGAACAATTTCTTCGTGCAAAAGGATTTGAAATTATCGAACGGAATTATGTTTATAACCACGGAGAAATTGACCTTATTGCCAAAGAAAATGAAGAAATAGTTTTTATTGAAGTGAAGTTTAGAAACAATGCGCGCTTCGGCTTGCCGGAAGAATTTGTTACACCGAAGAAACAGGAACGTATCCGGCGGACAGCGGAAGGTTTTGCCGCCGAAAGAAATATTACCAATATTTCGTGTCGGTTTGATGTTGTTTCAATTCACATGGAAAAAGGAAAGCCGACTATTACCCATTTGCGAAATGCTTTTTAATGGTATGTAAAAGGAGAGAACGTCTTCATCCTTTGCCAAAATTTTGAACAAAAAAAATATTTTTGTATTATATCAAAACCAATTCATAAAACCTCCTAAGGAAAAATCCTGCGGGGGTTTTTCTCTGTAAAGGAAAAAAACTTGCCTAAACGTACAGATATAAAATCCATTCTCATCATCGGCAGCGGTCCGATTGTCATCGGTCAGGCGTGCGAATTTGATTATTCGGGAACGCAAGCGTGTAAAGTACTTCGCAACGAAGGGTACCGGATAATTCTCGTCAACAGCAATCCCGCAACTATTATGACGGATCCGGAATTAGCCGATGCAACATATATTGAACCGATAACTCCCGAATTTGTTGAACTGATTATTGAAAAAGAACGCCCCGATGCAATTCTTCCCACAATGGGAGGACAAACAGCGTTGAATACGGCAGTGGCTTTGGCGGAGCGCGGAACTTTAAAAAAATATCAGGTTGAACTCATCGGCGCAAATCTTGAATCCATAAAAAAAGCAGAAGACCGGCGATTGTTTAAACAAGTGATGTCCAAGGTAGGGCTTGAAATGCCGCACGGCGGATTTGTGTACACTGTTGAAGAAGCGTTAAAAGTAGCGCAGGGAATCGGAAAATTTCCGATTATTATCCGTCCTTCGTTTACGCTCGGCGGAACCGGCGGAGGCATTGCCTACAATATCGAAGAATTTAAATCCATTGTTGAAAACGGATTGCTGCAAAGCCCGATTCACGAAGTTCTTGTGGAAGAATCGGTTCTCGGCTGGAAAGAATACGAGCTTGAAGTGATGCGGGATCATCATGACAATGTTGTGATTATCTGTTCCATAGAAAATTTTGACCCAATGGGAGTTCACACGGGAGATTCCATTACGGTTGCGCCGGCGCAGACATTAACCGATAAAGAATATCAATACATGCGCGATGCGGCGCTGAAAGTGATGAGAGCCATCGGCGTTGATACCGGCGGCTCGAATGTGCAGTTTGCCATGAATCCCGAAAACGGAAAAATGTATGTCATTGAAATGAATCCGCGCGTTTCGCGAAGCTCCGCGCTGGCATCGAAAGCCACCGGGTTTCCGATTGCGAAAATTGCCGCTATGCTTGCCGTTGGTTATACGCTGGATGAAATTCCGAATGATATTACGAAACTCACGCCCGCCTCGTTTGAACCGACGATTGATTATGTGGTGGTAAAAATTCCGCGCTGGGATTTTGAAAAGTTTAAAGGTGTTGATGAAACACTCGGCGTGCAGATGAAATCAGTAGGCGAGGCAATGGCATTCGGCAGAACATTTAAGGAAGCATTACAGAAAACGCTTCGTTCGCTGGAACAGGGGCGGTTCGGTTTGGGCGCGGACGGAAAAGATTTGTTTGAAGCCGATTCATTATCCGAAGAACAAGCGCAGGAATGGATAAAAAAAGTTCAAATGCAGCTTCGCAACCCGAAACCGAATAATGTATTGTATCTGCGCTACGCCTTTCAGTTAGGATTACGCATTGACGATGTTTTTGAATTGACGAAGATTGATCGATGGTTCTTATTCAACATACAACAGATTGTTGATTTTGAACAGGAATTGCGTTCATCAAAAAATAATATTCAAAACATTTCGCGAACAGTTCTGCAGAAAGCAAAACAATACGGATTTTCCGACCGGCAGCTGGCGCATTTGTGGAAGAGCAGTGAAGATGCCGTGCGGAATAAACGAAAAGAGCTCGGCGTTCTTCCGGTGTATAAAACGGTTGATACCTGTGCGGCGGAATTTGAAGCTTCAACGCCGTATCATTATTCCAGTTACGATCAGGAAAATGAATCGGTAAAATCCGGAAGAAAAAAAGTTATTATTCTCGGCGGCGGACCAAACCGCATCGGTCAGGGAATTGAGTTTGATTATTGCTGCGTGCACAGCGTT
>JACFMZ010000162.1 GCA_019455105.1 Bacteroidota bacterium
TGCAGGCGCAGTGGATTAGTTTAATGTCCGTTGCAAAAGGCTCATCCCGCATTACCGACACAATTTATTTCGACCGTTTCAAACATGTTCCTGAACTCGTTCGTCTCGGTGCGGATATTGAATTGCACGAAAATACCGCTCTGATTCGCGGAGTAAAATCGTTCACCGGCGCAACGGTCATGTCCACAGATTTACGAGCTTCCGCCGCACTGATTCTGGCGGGGTTAGCAGCAAAGGGGAAAACTGAAGTTCTGCGTGTCTATCACTTAGACCGCGGATATGAGGCGATTGAAAAACGTTTGAATCTTCTGGGGGCATCGGTACAGCGGGTAGCAGAACAGGAATTTTAATGAACGGAAGAGATATCTCGAGGAATTGAAAAATAAAAAGTGGAACCTTTTTCAATCTCGCTTTTAAACCATAATTTACATTTATTCAGCTGTGCAAGCCGATGAGCAATATACAGCCCCAGCCCTGAACCCTGCTGTTCCTGTTTATCACGATCTACCTGATTGAACTTTTGAAAAAGCAGCGGCTGCTTTTCTGCCGAAATACCTATACCGAAATCCTGCACGCTGAAAATTACTTCACCCTCTTCCATTTTCAACGCAGCAATAATTTTTCCTCCTTCATGTGAAAACTTTACGGCATTGCTGAGCAGCCGCTTAAGAATATTTTCCAGATGAGGGGCATATCCGATAATCTGAATGGTTTCGTCGGGAACGGTATTCACCAAATGAATATTTTTCTTCTGTAGTGATCGCTCAAAATCCAATACAAGGCGGTCAATTAACAGCTTAGCGTTAATATTCAATGACTGTGCTTCCAGTTCATTCAGAATTTGGTTAGATTCAATTTTCATAGCAAAAAAAAAATCTTCAACCATACTGTTCAATCGTACGCTGCTTTCTTGAAGCATGCGGAGAAATGTCGTAAAATCTGTCGGTGTAAGATTTTCCTTCGTGTCGGATAAAATTTCCGTTGCACCAAGAATTGCCGTTAACGGCGTGCGCATTTCGTGAGAAATCATTTTAAAAAGCTGATTTTTCATCTGCTCCATCTGTACGGAAAAAGCATCGGTCAGCATTTGCCGCCGTTTTAATTTTCCGCGAATTGTTGAAAGCAGCATATTAACATCAACCGGCTTCGTTAGATAATCATCGATTCCCAGCTCTTTTCCTCTTTTAATACTTTCAATATCACTATGCGCCGTCATAAAAACGAAGGGAACATTTTGTAGATGCGGATAACTTCGAACAATTTGGAAAAATTCATATCCGGTCATTTCCGGCATAGTAATATCGGAAACAATAATATCCGGCGAGATTTTTTGCAGAATATTAATAGCGAGTTTTACACTGTTCGCGGTTACGGTATTGAATCCTTCTCCTTCAAGAATAATACTTGTTACCTCTAAAAGACTCTCTTCATCATCAACTAGAAATATTAACGGTTTTTCTGCCATAGATTATTTTATTTTTCGTAGAACGTCAAGCATATATTCGTGAATTCTGCCGTTGGATGCAAGCGTGTTTGGGTTGTAAATTACATCGTGTTCGTCATTTTGAAAATTCGTTACCTTGCCACCCGCCTCTCGAACTAATAAAATTCCCGCTGCTTTATCCCACGGATTGAGAAACACTTCCCAATAACCGTCCAGCCGTCCGCAGGCAATATACGCTAAATCTAACGCCGCAGAGCCAAGCCGTCGCACTCCTTGCGCCAGCGGAAGAAAATTAACAAAATGTTCAACCACGTGCTGCGGATTTTCTTTCACATTGTAAGGAAACCCCGTAACAAGCAAACTCTTAATTAACGAATCAGTAGAAGAAACATGAATGCGCTTCTTATTAAGATACGCCCCGTTCCCTTTTTCCGCACTGAATAATTCATCCGCATTCGGATCATAAATTACACCCGCAATAATTTCTCCCTTATGTTCAATTCCGATGGTAACAGAAAAGATCGGAAAGCCGTGCGTAAAATTTGTTGTTCCGTCCAACGGGTCAATAATCCATTTAAATTCAGAACGGGAATTAAGCGAACCGGATTCTTCTCCTAAAATATCATGGTGCGGAAAATGTTTTTTAATTTTCGATATGATTAAGGCTTCGGATTGTTTGTCAATTTCCGTAACAAGATTTGTTTCCTCACCCTGCTTTCGTTCAATATTCTTTACTTTTCCGACATTGTATTTAAGAAATTTTCCTGCTTCTAAAGCCGCTTCAATTGCTAATTGTATCATTTCAAAAGTGTTTTCTGTCTAAGGGGTTGAAATACAATAAATTCTTGTAAGAAAAATTATAAATCTTTGGTAGCATTTTTTGTAAAATTATTTCATAATGTACAAAAAAAAAGCAGAAAAACGACCGGTAATTTATGAAGAACCTCATTCAGCAGGTAATAGAAGCACAGCACCGTTTCCGGAACTCTTGGGATGAAGTTCCGCACGAAGAAACAACAGCAATCCCGATTAATAAAATGGAAAGCGTTCTTTCAGAATTAGAAGAACGCCTTAAAAATAATTATCCGTTCTATCATCCGCGGTATGCGGCACAAATGATGAAGCCGCCTCATGAAATTGCCGTTGCGGCATATCTTATGGCAATGCAAATCAATCCGAATAACCATGCTTTGGACGGCGGACCGGCAACCGCAAAAATGGAATTGGAAGTCATTCAAAATATTGCTCACATGTTCGGCTACAAACAACATCTCGGACATTTAACTTCAAGCGGAACAATTGCAAATCTTGAAGCATTGTGGATTGCCCGTTCAATTCATCCGGAGAAAGCAATTGCATTTTCATCTTCTGCACATTATACGCACAGCAGAATGTGCCGTGTTCTCGGAATTCAAGGGATTGAAATTCCGGTGAATGATAATCATACAATAGATCTCAACGCATTGGAGCAAGAACTGAAACAAGGAACTATCGGAACCGTTGTTGCAACACTCGGTACGACGGGCGTCGGCGCGCTTGATAAGTTACAGGAAATAATTCCGCTGTGTAAAAAATACGGCGTCCGCGTTCATGCGGACTGCGCATACGGCGGTTTCTTTACGTTACTCGCCCGAAACCCTCAGCCGATTATTAATGCAGAACCATTTCTTGCATTGCCGGAAGCAGACAGCATCGTCGTTGATCCTCACAAGCACGGCTTACAGCCGTACGGCTGCGGCTGCAGAGTATTTAAAGATCCAACGATAGGAAAATATTATAAGCACGATTCTCCATACAC
>JACFMZ010000163.1 GCA_019455105.1 Bacteroidota bacterium
TGAAACTCTCAAAGTTTTCCAATACTCTTTCCAGTTTAGCCGCCAGAGATAATGAACTGCGTGTTGCCGTTAATTTACCGAAGATTGACAGCCAAACCCGATTAATGGGAACCGGCGGTACGAAAGTAGAAAATTATGACGGTATTCTTTCTAAAGATGCCGGAGAATTATTAGCTTCTTCAACAGTTTTGTTGGGAAAGTTAGATCGCGAAATTGAATTTCAAAAAGAAAGTTATAAAGATATTTATAAGCAATCCGAAGAAAACAAAGTTCGATTTGCCTGCCTTCCTGCCATTAAACCAATGACGGGATCATTTTCGTACCACGGATTTGGATTACGAACCGACCCGATACTCGGAACTCCGCGCGCTCACACCGGTGTTGATATTCACGGAGATGTCGGCACGCCGGTGTATGCAACGGCCGATGGCGTTGTTGAGTTTTCGGGAAAAACAGGAAGCGGCTATGGAATTGCGTTAGAAATTAATCATGGTTTTGGTTATAAAACTTGGTACGCCCACCTCTCTCGTACGGTGGCAAAATCGGGGCAGAAAGTAAAACGGGGAACATTAATTGCCTACTCCGGCAATTCCGGACGTTCAACCGGACCGCATCTTCACTATGAAGTTCGTTATAACGGTGAAAAGAGAAATCCGGTCGAATTTTTTGTCAACGATATCGATTACGATAAAATACGAGCACAATTAAAACAAAATGAATATCTAGTAAAGCAATAAGTAAAGATGGTATTGATAGTATGATTTGGACAATTGAATTAGCAGCGTATCTTGATGATGCGCCGTGGCCCGCAACAAAAGAAGAACTCATTGATTATGCAATTCGTACAGGCGCTCCAACGGAAGTCGTAGAGAACTTAAATGAACTTGAAGAATCCGATGAAACGTACGAAAGCATTGAAGATATATGGCCAGATTATCCGACCGATGAAGATTTCTTCTACGAAGATGAAAACGATTATTGATCGGAAACCCGTTAGCGAAACTCTCTTTAGTATACAACGTGAACACTCATTATAAACCCAGCATTACAGTGGCTGGGTTTTTTTGTTGAATCGTGAACTTTCCCAAACTGAAATATCTTTCATATAAAAAATATCCAAAAGATTTCATTCGCATTCATAAGATAATTCCTTCTATCAGGAATATGCAGTGTGACAGCAAAAGCAAATGTTTTGGAAAATATCGCCGTATTGTATTTTTCGGACATGTTGTTTTTATACTGTTGTCTTGTGTTGTTTACGCAAATACTCCTGCGCAGACTCAAGCAGAGAAACCTAAGCAGATTGAAGTGAATTCTCTGGTGATGAAAACAACCGGAAAAATCCGCAGCGAAGAACTTCTTTCAAGAATGGCAACACAGGCATCGCCGTGGGGAGTGTGGATATTTTTAAACGAAAATCTAACCGAAAAACTCGGTGCACCGAGATGTTTCTTTAATCAAAATATTTTTAATCAGGATATTAACCAGATACGGGAATATCTTACAGAGTATGGATATTTCAATTCGATTATTGATACAGTGCTTTCTTTTGCGTCTGACGCAAAGAAAATTAATATCCAAATTACTATTGATGAGGGGAATCTCTCCTTCATTGATTCCGTTCGGTTTGACGGAATAAATGGAATAGACTCCACGCTGCTTTCCACTATTAAAAATAGTTCTTTCATTGCGCTTCACAAGCCGTATAATCGGCAGAAAATTATTGATGAACAAAACCGTATTGTTCATCTTCTTACGAATTCCGGATATCCTCTCGCGGAAGTTGATTCGGTTTCGCAGGTACGGTATGCTTCAACAAATAATATCTCAGTCGTTATTCGATTTAGAACGGGGAAGAAATATCTGTTCGGCGATATTCATATACCGAAAGAAAGATCCGGCGTTGAAGATGAAGTGCTGTTACGTCAGCTTGATTTTCAGACCGGGGAAATCTATAATGAAGAAAAACGTCTTGTCAGCGAGCAGAATCTTAACCGGCTCGGATTGTTTGAAAGCGTGAACCTGCAGGCAGATTTTTCTTCGGACAGCGGAAGTGCATTGGCACCGCTTCGCATTACGGTGCGAAATCAAGACCTTCAAGAAATAAAGCCTGAGCTTTTGGCGTTGAACGAAAATAATGCGAACTCAATCGGCTTGGGGCTCGGCTATAAACACAGAAATTTTTTCGGCGGTGCGAGAAACTTTTCTATTACGGCAAACGGGCGTCTTAATCAAATAGAACGGTATTTTGATTATCTGTTGGATCGTGCAGGAAAACCGATTACCTATTCTAAAGCTGAACTTCAATCACAATTAATCTTTCCCTATTTCTACAGCAACAAAACAAGTGCAAACATTACCTTCACCGGCGAAGCAGAGCGCCAAAAAGAATATACCTTAAACACGCTGCGGGCGAAGGTGGGTTTTGTAACGCAAATGGCAACGTACACTATTGGTTCGGCGGATCTTAACATTGAACGGGTCGATCCAAAATTTACCAATGCCAGTTTATTGAAAGTGGAAGACACAACAAAACAGTTTAACGTTATTGAAGCGTTAACTCTTCAGCGGGATAAGACCAATAATATTTTTTCTCCCTCTGCAGGATTTTTTCATTCAATATCTTTTGAAGAAGCCGGCCTTATTAATACAACACTGGGCGGACTGGGGCTGCCGTATTCGGAATATTTTAAAATTACTTTTCTGGGAAAACAATTTATCAGTACCGGTGATTTACAAAATAATATCTTTGCCTTTAAGCTTCGCGCCGGATATGCGGAGTTGTATAATCCGAAGAATAGAACTCCCGTTCCGCTGCCGAGACGATTCTTTGTTGGCGGCAGTGGCAGCGTTCGCGGATGGAAAGACCGCACGCTTTCTGCTTTCAGCAGTTCCAATGTGGGGGGAAATGTTGTTTTGGAAGGAAGTATTGAACAGCGTCTTCAGTGGATGCCGAACGGCGGAAAATTATTTAACACTTTCGAGATGCAGCGCTTTTGGTCTGTATTATTTTTGGATTATGGAAATACATGGTTAACAATGTCTTCCGTAAAAGTGCAGGATATTGCCTTAGCGGTCGGCATCGGTTTGCGGTATGAAACCTTTGTCGGTCCGTTGCGAATTGATGTTGCTTGGCGATTGTATGATCCGGATGCGCCCCGTAACGAGCAATGGCTGACACAACATTCATTCTTTACAACGTCATACAGTCTTATTCATTTCGGAATCGG
>JACFMZ010000022.1 GCA_019455105.1 Bacteroidota bacterium
TCCCGTCCGGCGTTTAAAGACAGCGTGTGGTGGACAGGCGATGAAGATATGGATTGGGTGGCGCGATTTCATGATACCGGCGAAGACGGAATTTTCGGCACCAACGATCCGGGTGAAAACGACGGCATACCGACACAAGGCGAGCCGAATTTCGGCAAAACAGATTTGCATGAATCGGACCAGATAGGATTGACCGGATTTAAAATAAACCGCATCGCACCGGGGAAATCAAATCCCGGCGGCGAAACCGACGGAATTGTCTTTTGGAACGATCCCGGCGCAAAAGTTTTTTGGCCCCAAAAACTGTACGAGCAATTTACCGGGTACGGAGGGCAGAATCCGTTCGGCGCGCCGATTCAAAATGATTACAATATCGGATTTCTTTTTGCTTCCGGTACGTTCAAATTGCCCGCCGGAAGCCGCGAACGCTTTAGTCTTGCGCTGGCGTTCGGAAATTCGTTGTATGATTTGCGCAAAACGGTTTCTATCGTTCAGCAGATTTATAATGCAAATTATCAGTTTGCCGTTCCGCCGCCCCGCCCGACATTAACGGCGGAAACCGGCGACGGTTTTGTAAAACTTACGTGGGATGATGCTGCGGAACGAAGCATTGATCCCATTTCATACAAAAATGATTTTGAAGGATACAAAATTTATCGTTCAACCGATCCGGAGTTTCGCGATCCTCGTGTTATTTCCAACGGACAAGGAACGGGGACAATGGTTTTCGGAAAGCCGCTTGCGCAGTTTGACCTTGTTGATGATGTGCAGGGATATTCAAATCTCGCCGTTGACGGCGTGCAGTATTTCTTAGGCGAAAATACCGGCATCCGTCATGATTATGTTGATACAACGGCTGTGAACGGACAACTTTATTATTACGCTATTGTGGCGTATGATTACGGCGATGACTCGCTCGGTTTTTATCCGTCGGAAAATGCCGTATCGGTTTCGCATACGGTTCGAGGCGGAATTATTCTTCCGCCAAATATTGTTGAAGTCCGTCCGGAGCCGAAAGTTTCCGGTTTTGTTCCTGCTTCCACCGGCACAGTTCGACATACAAAGGGAAACGGAATCGGAACGGTGAAACTTGAAATTGTCAACTCCGATTCCATTCCGAACAACCGCACTATGGTTATCCGGTTTAGAAATACCGATCCGAAAAATATTCGTCCGGATTATTATGAAATTGTTGACAGCGCAACATCATTTGTCTATCTCGATCACGGAACCGATCTTAACGGAACAGGCAGAGGCGAAGCGAGCATCAGTACCGGATTGAAAGCGGTCATTTCAACAATATCAGCGCCCGTTCTTGATACGACAAACAGCGGTTTTACCGTAAATAGTTCTGCCAATTTTAAAACCATTACAACATTTGAAGCAACAGCGAATGTAAAGCAGGAAAAGCGCCGTTCAATGTATCCGAAAAATATCCGCATTCTTTTCGGTGATACAGTGATGGATGTTTCTTATCGGTTAGGATTTCCAACGCCGAGCCGCCCCGCAAAATTTGCGGTGTATGCCGTTAATGACGATAACTCACTTTCGAAATTGCGTTTTGCGTTCACCAATGTTGACGGCGACAGCACCTTCGGCGCCAACGGCGAAACAATCAGCATTCTCGATACCACCACACAGCAAAATTTTCCCGGCATTCCGGATATTGTTTGGTCAATCAAAATTGATACGTCGGGACAGTATCTTCGCGGACCGCTTCAGAAACCGAAAGCAGGAGATGAATTCCGCATTGCGCTGAAAATTCCGTTTTCAAACGCCGATGAATTTACTTTTTCCACCACCGCGCAGTTAATAAATGCGCAAAAAGCAAAATCAGATTTTGCTTCTCAGCCGTATGTTGTTCCGAATCCGTACGTCGGCGCGGCAAGTTTCGAGCCGGAAAAATTTGCAATCTCCGGACGAGGAGAGCGGCGAATGGAATTCCGTAATCTTCCGGTGAATGCCGTGGTAAGAATTTATACGGTAAACGGAACGCTGGTGCAGACTCTTCGCCAAGACGGATCGAACAGCGGCTACGCAGCGTGGAATCTGCGAACAAAAGATAATATGGACGTTGCGCCTGGATTATATGTCTATCATGTTGACGGAAATGATGCCGGTACGTTCATCGGAAAATTTGCAATTATAAAATAGGGAGCTCACAATGAAACGAACGTTCTATCTTCTTTTTAGTCTCGTTGCGCTCTCTTTCATTTCTGCAGCGCAAACAAAAACGGGAACCACCATCGGACAATTTCTTTTAATTGAACCAAGCGCGCGGACTGCCGGTATGGGAAATGCCGGAGTCGGCACGGCAGCCGATGCCATGTCCGCCTATTACAATCCCGCGGCGCTCGGCTCTCTGCAGACAACTACTGCCGGGTTTACGCATAATAATTGGTTTGCCGGAATCAGTCATGATTATTTTGCGGCGTCGGTAAAATTTTGGGAAGGAGGTTCGGCGGCGCTTTCAATCTCTTCGCTGAACTCCGGCGATATTGCCGTGCGCACCGTTGAACAGCCGCTCGGAACCGGCGAACAGTATCGAGTAACGGATTATTCCATCGGCATCGGTTACGGTCAGAAGATTACGGATAAATTTTCCGCGGGATTTCAGATAAGCTATCTTCAAGAAACAATCTGGCATAGTATGCTTTCTGCCGTTGCTGTTAATTTCGGAACGCTGTATCAAATTACGGCGGATGGATTGCAGATTGGCGCCAGCATTTCAAATTTCGGCGCGCGCGCTCAATTCAGCGGAAGCGATTTGCGCATTGCCTACGATCTTGACCCGTCGCGCCACGGCGATAACAGCACGCTTCCGGCAGAATTGATAACGGAAGAATTTTCTCTGCCGGTTGTTTTTCGTGTCGGCTTTGCGTATCCGCTTTCGTTCAACGAAAATAACACTTTCAATCTGGCAATTGATGCGTTTCATCCGAGCGATAATTCGGAAAGCATCAGTTTCGGCGGAGAATATCTCTTCATGAAATCGTTCGCGCTTCGCGCCGGGTATCAGCATTTGTTTGAAACGGATTCCGAAGTCGGATTGACGGCAGGCGCCGGAATTATGTGGGATATTGCCAATTATATTCTTCACATTGATTACAGCTGGGCGGAACATAAACACCTCGGCGCAGTTCAGCGGCTGACCGTTGGAATGGAATTGTAACGGTTGGAAAAACTTTTTACACAAAACAAAAAAATGAAATAAAGGAAACTTAGTGAATAAATTTAAAACGAAATACGGTTACTTTGATAAAAACGGAAAAGAATTTGTTATCACCACGCCGAAAACACCACGCCCGTGGACAAATGTTCTCACTAATGGCGATTTCGGCTGTATTGTTTCGCAGACCGGAAGCGGTTACAGCTGGAAAACGAATGCTCAATTAAATCGCATTACGCGCTGGGAACAGGATTTAATAAAAGATGAATGGGGAAAATATTTATACCTGCGGGATGATGAAACGAAAATATTTTGGTCTGCCGGCTGGAAACCTGTCTGTGCAGAGCCGGAACAGTACGAAGTGCGCCATGGAATCGGCTACACGAACATTCATTCAAAAAACAACGGCATTGAAAGCGATCTGCTGATGTTTATTCCGAACGATGCGCCGGTTGAAATTTGGAAAGTAACGCTTGCCAACACTACGCGAAAAGAAAAAAAACTTTCTCTCTTTTCGTTCTTTGAATGGAATCTCGGCGCTGCGCCGGACTGGCATCGCGAGTTTCATAAATGTTTCATCAACACAACGTATGATTCCGCCCTCGGAACAATTTGGGGAACCAAGCGGCTGTGGGAAGTTCCGTCGTCCAACGGACACTGGAATCGGAACTGGGAATATGTTGCCTTTCATACTTCAAATATTAAACCGAGCGGATTCGACTGCGACAAAGAATCATTTATGGGAATGTATGAAAGTCTCCGCGCGCCAAAATCGGTGGCGGAAGGAAAATTGAAAAAACAATCGGGCAATTCGCTCGATGCAATCGGAAGTCTGCATGTAAAAATAAAATTACAGCCGAATGAGAAAAAAGAAATTATTTTTCTTCTCGGTGCGGCGGAAAATAAAAACGATGCTAAGCGGTTTCTGACGAAATATAAATCCCTGAAAGAAGTCCGGAAAGCGTTTGATGAAATGCAGGCGCGGTGGAATACCATGCTGAACGCCATGGAAATACATACGCCGGATGATGCAGCGAATATTATGCTCAACACTTGGCTGAAGTATCAGGCAATTGCCGGAAGATTGTGGGGAAGAACCGGCTATTATCAAACCGGAGGCGCTTTCGGTTTTCGCGACCAATTGCAGGACAGCCAGATTTTTCTGCCGATTGATGCAGAAAAAACAAAAAATCAAATTGCATTGCATGCGCGCCATCAATTTAAAGACGGAACGGTGTATCACTGGTGGCATCCTCTTTCGGAAGTCGGTCTGCCGACAGAAATGACCGACGATCTGCTGTGGCTTCCCTCTATTGTAAAATCGTATCTTCTGGAAACAAATGATAAAACAATTCTTGATCTGCGCGAACCGTTTCTGAATGATGAAAACGCCGTTTCGCTGTATGAACACTGCGTCCGCGCAATTGATAAAGTACTGACGCGTATGAGCCCGAGAAATCTTCCGCTGATCGGTGCCGGAGATTGGAACGACGGATTAAGCGCCGTCGGATTGGAATGGAAAGGGGAATCAATCTGGCTCGGACAATTTTTATATCAAATTCTTTTGGACTTTCTGCCGATTGCCGAAGCGCGAAACGATGAGCAGCGCGTAAAAAAATATCGTGAAGCATCCGCTGCGCTTCTTGAAGCTGTTAATACCTGCGGCTGGGACGGAAAATATTATCTCGGCGCCACAAAAGATTCCGGCGAAAAATTAGGAAGTGCCTCAAGCTCCGAAGGGAAAGTGTGGCTGAATACACAAACATGGTCGGTTATTAATAACATTGCTGATGAACAGCGCGGTCACCAGGTGATGGATGTTGTAGAAAATTTATTGGAACACAAAGCAGGAACCGTTTTACTTTCTCCCGGTTACAAAACTCCCGATACAAAAATCGGATATCTCACGCGGTATGCTTCGGGAATGCGGGAAAACGGCGGAACGTACACCCATGCGGCAACATGGAGCGTAATTGCCCACGCAAAATTAAAACGAGCAAAAGCCGCGTATCGCTCATTCTCAAAAATCAATCCCATTGTCCGCGGAATGGACCCTGATGAATATGTTGCCGAGCCGTACGTAACGCCGGGAAATATTGACGGACCCGATTCGCGGTTTTACGGACGCGGCGGCTGGACGTGGTACACCGGTTCTGCGGCGTGGTTGTTTAAAGCCGGTACGGATTGGATTCTCGGCGTCCGAGCGGAAGAAAAAGGGCTGCTTCTTGATCCGTGCATTCCGAAAGAATGGAAAGGATATACCGTAAAAAGAATTTTTCGAGGAGCGGTGTATCATATCGTCGTTAAGAATCCGAAAAATGTGTCGCACGGAATTCGGAACATCAGCATCGACGGCGATGAAAAAGATCTTCGCGCCGACTCGTATCTGCTTCCGGTGTTTGATACCGGCACAACACATGAAATTATTGTTACATTAGGATAATAATGAAACCTTTTGCATTCTCATTTCAAATCAAAAGTTCTTCTCCGGTTCGCCGAAGAAGAAACCGGAACAGTGATTTTAAAAAAATCAGCCGGCGGAATATTTATTGTTTCCTGTTTTGCGGATTTGTTTTCTTTCTACAAAATAATTTATTCGCCGCAGAAACAACGGCGCCGCAAAATCTCGTTTCCCGTTCCGGCGATAAAAGCGTAGTGCTTCATTGGGATGCGAACCAAACAGCCGACGGATATGTTGTGTATCGCTCAACGGCTGCTGCCGGGCCGTTTTCAAAACTCACTTCGTCGGCTCTGCAACTGGTAAGTTATGCAGATATGAATGTAACAAATGATCAAACATATTATTATTTTGTTCGCGCAGTAAATTCCAGCCAAACTGAAGGCGAAAGCTCGGATACGATTTCCGTTACGCCGAAAGCTTTCGCCGATGATAATGCCTTTCTTGATTACCTTCAGCAGACATCGTTCGATTATTTTTGGTACGAAGCAAATCCCGAAAACGGATTGATAAAAGACCGCAGCACGCCCGATTCACCTGCAAGCATTGCCGCTGTTGGTTTCGGATTAACGGCAATCGGCGTCGCAATCGATCACGGCTGGATTTCGCGCGATGCCGGGAAAGACCGCGTGCTGACAACCTTAAAAACTTTTTGGAACAGCCGGCAGGGAACGCCGCCGATCGGCATGGCGGGCTATAAAGGCTGGTATTACCATTTTATGGATATGAATTCCATCAGCAGAGTGTGGAATTGCGAACTTTCTTCCATTGATACGGGATTGCTTCTTGCCGGCGTGTTGTATGCAAAGCAGTATTTTACCGGAACCGATTCTGTGGAAACAGCAATTCGTTCACTGGCAGATTCACTGTTTAACCGTGTTGATTGGAATTGGATGCGGAATAATTCTTCTTCGCTGACAATGGGATGGACTCCGGAATCAGGATTTCTCGGCGCGCGGTGGATTGGTTACAACGAAGCGATGATTCTTTATATTATGGCAATCGGCGCGCAAAATAATCCTGTTCCCGCCGCTTCGTGGAATACGTGGACGAGCGGCTATCAATGGTTTTATAATAACTGGCTCGGGGATTTTTTTGTAAATTTTCCTCCTCTCTTCGGTCATCAATATTCGCACTGCTGGATTGATTTTCGAACTATTGCCGATACTTATATGAAGAGTAAAAGCATAACCTATTTTGAAAATTCCCGCCGCGCCGCGATTGCTCAAAGAAAATATTGCATTGCTAATCCAAAAAGTTTTACCGGTTACGGAGAAAATATTTGGGGGCTTACGGCGTGTGACGGTCCGCCGCCAGCCGGGTATAACGCCCGCGGATTAAATTCCAATGATGACGGAACAATTGCGCCGACTGCCGCCGGCGGCTCAATTGCCTTTGCACCGGAAATTTCAATTCCGGCGCTCCGCTATATGTATGACCAATATCGGGAGAAAATTTGGAGCGGGTACGGTTTTCGAGATGCATTTAATCTGACAAAAAACTGGTGGGGTCCGGATGAAATAGGCATTGATGAAGGACCCATTGTGTTAATGATTGAAAATTACCGAACGGGAAATATCTGGAAAACATTTATGAAAGAAAAAATTATTACCGACGGACTTTCCCGAAGCGGATTTACAACCGTAACAAATGTTGCGGAAAACAAAACTGCAATTCCTCTTAATTTTTCTTTAGAGCAGAATTTTCCGAACCCGTTTAATCCCGTAACAATAATTCGATATTCTCTTCCTTCCAAAGGAAAAGGAGGAAGAATGAACGTAACGTTAACTGTGTACGATCTGCTCGGCAGGGAAGCCGCGGTGCTGGTGAACGAAAGACAAAGCGCGGGAACGTATGAAGTCCCGTTTCGTGCCAGCGATTTAACAAGCGGTATCTATTTTTACCGGTTAACTGCTGATAATTTTTCTGAAACGAAGAAAATGATTGTGCTGCAATGAAAAAAAATAACAAAACCCAAAACTATTTTTTTTCTGCATTCGTTTTATTCCGGCAGAGAAAAAATATTGGATGCCGCCTTCTGTCGCTTTTCATTGTATTGTCTGTTTGTATTTCCAATCTTTCTGCAGGAGAAAAAGCAGAGACAAAAAAATATTTTACGGACGGATTTCTCGATTCGCTTCAGCGCCGCACGTTTAACTTCTTTTGGGAAACCACCGATGCAAAAACAGGATTAACGCCCGACCGTTATCCTAATATTACTTTTTCCAGTACGGCGGCAATCGGATTTGCGCTGACATCGTACGGCATCGGCGCCGAACGGGGTTATGTTACGCGCGCACAGGCAGCTCAACGAGTTCTTTCTACGCTGCAATTTCTCTTATCGGTAAAACAGGGAAATGAATCCGAAGGAACAAATGGCAGCCGTGGATTTTTTTATCACTTTTTAAAATTCAGCGACGGAACACGCTTTGCTGATGATGTTGAACTTTCATCGATTGATACGGGACTGCTGATGGCAGGAATTTTATTCTGCCAGTCTTATTTTGACAATCAGACGCCAATAGAGCAGTCAATTCGCCGAGCAGCCGATTCACTTTACCGGCGCGTTGAATGGAATTGGATGCAGCCGGAACCGCCGCTTATCGCAATGGGCTGGTATCCGGAAAAAGGATTTCATCATCTCAACTGGCGCGGATATGATGAAGCGATGATTTTGTATTTGCTTGCGCTCGGCTCGCCGACGCATCCGATTGCTCCTGAAGCGTGGAGCGAATATACAAAATCGTACTTATGGGAAAAATATTTTGGATATGAATTTGTCAGCTTCGCGCCTCTCTTTGGTCATCAATACACGGCATGCTGGGTAGATCTCCGCGGAATTCGTGATGCCTATATGAGAAAAAAAGAAATTGATTATTTTGAAAATTCCCGCCTCGCTACGTATGCAAACAGAGCGTATGCCGTTGAAAATCCGAGAAAGTTTCGCGGCTACGGCCAAAATTTGTGGGGATTTTCCGCCTGCGACGGTCCGGCGGATGAAACACGAACCGTGGATGGAATGCAGCGGCGCTTTCTGGCGTACGGTGCGCGCGGACATTCCTACCATTGGACAAGCGATGACGGAACTATTACACCGACAGCCGCCGGCGGATCAATTGCCTTTGCTCCTGAAATTTGTTTTTCGGCACTGAAAACAATGCGCGAAGAAATTCCCGGACTTTGGAGCACCTACGGATTTTTTGATTCTTTCAATCTTTCGTATATCACCGAAAAAACGCCGAACGGCTGGGTGGATAATGATTACCTCGGAATTGATCAAGGACCGATTGTTATTATGATTGAAAATCTTCGTTCAGAATTTGTCTGGAAGGTGATGAAAAAAAATCCGTCTCTCATTCGGGGATTGAAGCGTGCGGGCTTTACCGGCGGCTGGCTCGATAAATAGTAAAATTTATTTTTGTGCGTCAGAAAGAGTTACCGTAAAAAAAACTGCACATTCATTTTTTATTCTCTCACAGAAAATTCAAAAACAGAAATGCCTTTTACTTTTATTCCGAACGCAGAAAAACCGCGCAATATATTTTCCCTTAACGGAACATGGCAGATAACCGGCGGAACTGCAGAACAGCCGGAAAATTTTTCTTCAACAATTACTGTCCCTTCTGTTGTGGATACAGCAGAACCGCCGTACGACTGGTTACGTTTTCAATATCATTGGTATCGCACCGCATTCCGCGTGAAACAACACTCCTCGGCGCAAAATTATTTTTTAAAAATTTCGCAAAGCATGTTCGGAACGAAAGTCTGGCTGAACGGCTCTTATCTCGGCGGCTCCATCAGCTGTTATACATCGCATGAATATCTGTTGAATAAAGCGCTTCGTTTCAATGAAGAAAATGAGCTGCTGATCCGCGTCGGTGCAAAAGAAATGCTGCCGCCGGAAAGCGCGGTCGGAAGAGATCAGGAAAAAGAGCAATATACTCCCGGTATTTGGGGCGATGTTGATCTGATTATCACCGGTGCCGCACGGGTGAAACTTGTGCAGGTAATTTCGCATATTGATACAGAGCTTGCCGAAGTCCGCACATGGATTGAAAACAATCTTGCTGAAGAATCTGTTGTAACGGTTTTCGCCGGTGTGCAGGAAAAGAAATCCCAAAGAAAAGTTTCTCCAATGGAAAGTCGCCAAATTTCAGTAGCAGGAAATTCTACTGCAGAAGTTATTTTTCAACTTCCGATTGAAGCTGTACAGCGTTGGTCGCCGGACCATCCGTTTCTGTATGAAGCGGTCATTCATCTTCAGCAGAACAACCAACCGGTTGATGAATGCCGAACAACATTCGGTATGCGCGAATTTAAAATCATCGGCGCGGATTTTTTTCTGAACGGAAAGAAAATATTGCTGCGCGGCGGCAATATTGCTTTTCACCGTTTTCTGTCGGATTCGCAGCGAAAGCTACTTCCGTGGAATGAAGCGTGGATAAAAAAACTTTTCATTGATATTCCGAAAGCGCACAATTTTAATTTCTTCCGGAATCATCTCGGACAATTGTATAATCGCTGGTATGATGTTGCCGATGAATACGGCATGCTGGTGCAAAATGAATGGCACTTTTGGGGCGCCACCGGTTCGAGCGGACAAATTCGAAAAGAATTTACTGAATGGCTTCACGATAACTGGAATCACCCGTGCATTGTCATCTGGGATCCGTTGAATGAATCTTCCGATGAAACAATTCAACGGGAAATTGTTCCCGAAATGAAACAACTCGACCCGACCCGCCCGTGGGAGTCGGTAGATTTTCTTGAAGAACATCCGTACATCTATTCGCTCGGTATGGTGTTGAATCATCGAAAATTCGGTTTCAGCCGTTCGCTGCAGGAACTTGAACAGCTTCCGGTGCCTTCAATGATAAACGAATTTTTGTGGTGGTGGTGCAATAATACATGGGAGCCGACAATCTTAACAAAAGAAATCGTGGAGCGTTGGCTGGGAAAAAATTATTCTACAGAAGAATTGATTGCTCATCAGTCATTTCTTGCGCAGGAATTGATTGAGCTTTTCCGCCGTTTGCGGATTAAAGCGATTCAACCGTTTGTCTATTTAAGCAACAACGACGGACCAACGGCACATTGGTTTCTCGGCGATATTAAAGACCTGCAGCCGAAACCGGTTCTTTCTGCCGTAAAAAATGCGTTTGCGCCGTTCGGCGTCAGCATTGAATTGTGGGACCGGCATTTCTTTGAATCCGAAAATCGTTCCGTCAACATTTTTGTTTTTAATGATTCGCCGAAACAAAAAGAGGGAATTCTCTCAATGGGAATAACAACATCAAGCGGTGAATGGAAAACAAAAAAAGAAATTCCGATGAGTGTTGATGCTGCCGGCGATGTTGTGGTGCAGGAACAAATTGTTTTTCCATCCGAACCGGGAAAATATTTTCTCAGAGGAGAAATTATTGAAGAAGGAATATGCCGTTCCTACAGTGAAAAAATCTGCTATGTTTTTAAAAAGCCGGAACCGGTAAGAAAGAAATCGGTCATTCTCTTTGATCCGTCAAATGAAATTGATACCTTTCTGCGGAAGAATAATATTCCGATCGTTTCATTCGAAAACTCGGATTGGTCTTCGTCAGATGTTCTTTTTATTAACGGCAGAGTTTTTTCTTCGCCGGCGTATTGTTCCAAGAAAAAAGAAATAGAATCCTTTGTGCGAAACGGCGGTACGCTTATTCTTAACGAACCGGAATTTCGGTTGATTGGCGCAGCAGAATGCGAAATTATTCCCGGCATTATGCTGAAAATATCTCAGCGTGATGATATTGATAAAGGGGGATATGATTCGTACGTTTTTGCTGAAGACCCGACGCATGCGCTCTGGCATAATATTGAAAAAGATCATTTGAAATTATTGAACGGCGCCTGCGGCGGAGAAATGGTTTCGGAATATACCGTTGAGTTTTCTCTTCCTTCGCACCCTTTGGCAAGATGCGGAATGCAGTTGAACATTCATGCGGTTTCCGAACTTCACGTTGGTAAAGGAAAAATAATTTTAAACAGAATTCAGCTTCGCGGTAGATTGACGCCTTCAGATTCGTCATATACCGAATTGTATGCGCGGCGTCCCGATCCTGTTGCACAGCAATTTCTTTTTAATCTTTTATCCTTATCGTAAGAGCAGAAAATGAAAACACTTATTTTTAGAAACGATGAAAAAACATATTCTGAAATTAATCATCGTTGCGCTAAACAATTTCAATATATCACAACCGTTTACTCCCGGCAGAAATATTTCTGTAGAAAAATTTCCGTTATGGCTTCGGTTGTTTTTCTTGCAGCGATATTCGTCGGCTGCGGAGCTTCTCAAAAAATTATGATGAATACCGGACAGCACCCGAATGAGTTTAAAACGACGCTTGTTAAACAGGTTGATATTCCGTATTTGGTGTATCTTCCCAAAGAATATGAAACCAAAGGAAAGATGCCTCTTCTTTTCTTTCTGCACGGCTCCGGCGAACGCGGAAACGATCCGCAGAAATTAAAAGTTCATTCCATTCCCAAAATAATTGACGACAGAGATGATTTTCCGTTTATCGTCGTATCGCCGCAATGTCCCGATGGTCAGCGCTGGGATGTGGAAGTGCTGAATGCGCTTCTTGATAAAGTTATTGCCGAACTTCCGGTGGATTCGAATCGTATTTATCTTACAGGATTAAGTATGGGAGGATACGGCGTGTGGCGCTTTGCCATTGCGCATCCCGATCGGTTTGCGGCAATCGCTCCGGTGTGCGGCTGGGGAGTTTTGGAAGATGTGGAAAAATTGCGGACGATGCCTGTTTGGGTTTTTCACGGCGCAAAAGATAATGTCGTTCCGCCTTCTGAAAGCGAGAAAATGGTTGAACGATTGCAGAAATTCGGCAATACGCAGGTGAAATTTACGCTCTATCCTGATGCCAATCATAACGCGTGGGATGCCGCTTACGGAACGCCTGAATTGTATGAATGGTTTCTTCAGCACACGAAAAAATCTTTCTGAATGAATATTTCTTTGAAAAATATTTTTCTGTCGGCTGTTGCGGCGGTTTTCTTGCTCAGCTGTTCTTCTTCAACGGATGAAAAAATTCTCATCAAGTTTTGGACTTTCGGCAGCGAAGGAGAAAATGTTCAGAAACTTCTTCCGGAGTTTGAGCGGCAGAATCCCGGAATAAAAATTATTGTTCAGCAGATTCCTTGGATTGCGGCGCATGAAAAACTTCTCACCGGATTTGCCGGAAATTCCCTCCCCGATATCTGCCAGCTTGGGAATACGTGGATTCCGGAATTTGCAATGCTGGGAGCGCTTGAGCCGCTGACGAAGTATATTGATTCTTCGCCGCAGATTCGTGCAGAAAAATATTTTGCAGGAATTTGGAATTCAAATATTGTTGATTCAACGGTGTACGGCATTCCGTGGTATGTGGATACGCGCGTTCTTTTTTATCGAAAAGATATTCTTGCCGCCGTTGGTTATACTCATCCGCCGAAAACGTGGGATGAACTGAAAGATGTTTCCCGGAAAATAGTGAATTCCGGAAAGCGCAAACGCTATGCAATATTTCTCCCGACTAATGAATGGCTTCCTTCGGTCCTTTTCGGCATGGAAGCCGGCTCAACGCTGCTGAAAGATAACATGACGAGAGGAAATTTTTCGGGAAAAGAATTTAAAACAGGATACGATTTTCTTCGAAGCTTTTATGAAGAACGGCTGGCTCCTTCTTCAATGATGGAAGTGATGAATGTCTATCAAGGATTTGCCGAAGGATATTTTGCAATGTATATCACCGGTCCGTGGAATATCGGCGAATTCGAGCGGCGGCTTCCTCCGGAGTTAAAAGGAAAATGGGGAACGGCTCCGCTTCCGGGCAGAACGGATTCGCTGCCGGGAGTTTCGCTTCCGGGCGGTTCGAGTTTTGTTATCTTCAAACATTCTCCCCATAAAGAGGCGGTCTGGAAATTTATTGAATATCTTTCTCAGCCGAACGTGCAGCTTCAGTTTTACCAACTCACCGGAAATCTTCCGGCGCAAAAAGAATCGTGGAACGATACACTGCTGACGAAGAATGAACTGATGCAGGCATTTCTAACGCAGTTTACGGTAGTGCGCTCGCCGGCAAAAATTCCTGAATGGGAACAGATTGCGCAAAAAATTCAGGATTTTTCCGAAACGGCAGCGCGGCAGACCAAACCGAACACGGAAATTTTGAAAGAACTGGATTCGTACGTTGATCAATTTTTAACGAAACGCCGCTGGCTTTTTGAATCAGGGAAATTACCAAAATAATAAATGAAGAAATCTACGACGCAAACAGTAGCATGGATGTTTCTCGCCCCGGCGTTGAGCGCGCTGTTGATCTTCTTTTTTATTCCGATTATTGCGGCGTTTGCGCTCAGCTTTACGGATTTTGATATTTATTCGCTCGGCAATATTTCCTATCTGCGTTTTGTCGGATTTCAAAATTATGTCAACCTTGTTCACGATCCGTTGTTTTGGAAAGCGCTGGGCAACACGCTCTATTTTGTTATCGCCGGCGGACCGGTTTCCGTTCTTGTTTCGCTCGGCACGGCGCTGCTGCTTCAATCTCGTCTGGTAAAATACAAAGGCGTATTTCGGTTTTTCTTTTTTGCTCCTGTGGTAACAACGCTGGTAGCGGTCGCCATAGTGTGGAGATATTTATATCATCCCCGCTTCGGACTGATTAATTTTGTCTTAAGCTGGTTCGGAATTTCTGCCGTTGATTGGCTCGGCGATCCGGCGTGGGCAATGCCGGCGATGATTCTTCTGGCGGTGTGGAAAAATTTCGGCTACAACATGCTTATTTTTATTGCCGGCTTGCAAAATATTCCTGAAGAATTATACGAAGCGGCAAGAATAGACGGCGCAGGGTCGTTTCAGCAGTTCAGAACAATTACCATTCCCATGCTGGCGCCGACTTCACTCTTCATCGGATTAACAACGATGATCGGATATTTTCAATTCTTTGCCGAACCATATGTAATGACACAGGGAGGTCCGCAGTACGCCACCATCAGCATTGTGCTGCTGATGTATCAGCACGGTTTTCGCTGGTGGAGCATGGGATATTCCGCTTCCGTGGCGTTTGTGTTGTTTGCTATTATCCTTCTGTTCTCAATAGTGCAGCTGCGAATGCAAAAAGGAGCGGCGGAATGAAAACAACATTGAAAAAAATATTTTTATATGTTCTCTTAATGCTTATCAGCGTTATAACGTTTACGCCTCTGCTGTGGATGATTTCCGCTTCCGTTATGCCGAGCGGGGATGCCAATACCTTTCCGCCGAAATTTTTTCCTTCAACCATTACGTTTGAACATTATATAACGCTGTTCACCCGTTTAAATATCGGCAGATATGTGTTCAATAGTTTTCTCGTTTCACTCGGCGTTACGGCGCTTTCAACAATTATCAACTCGCTGGCGGGATATGCATTTGCAAAATTTCGGTTTCGCGGGAGAGATAAGCTGTTTAAATTTTTGATTGCGTCAATGATTGTTCCGGCGCAGGTAACAATGCTTCCGTTGTTTTTAATGCTGAATAAAATGGGATTGGTGAATACGTATTGGGGAATTCTCGTGCCGGGATTAGCCAGTATTTTCGGAATTTTTCTCATCCGGCAATATGCGCTTTCGCTTCCGGAGAGTTTGATTGAAGCGGCAAAAATTGACGGCGCAACTGAAATAGAAATTTATTGGCGCATTATTCTTCCGCTGACAAAACCTATTTTAGTAACGCTCGGGCTTTTTACTTTTATGGGAACGTGGAATGATTTTCTCTGGCCTTTGATTATTATGACGGATGATGCTATGTACACGCTTCCGGTCGCCGTGGGAAATCTTATGGGCGAGCATGCGCCCGATACGGAATTAATGATGGCCGGCTCGGTGCTGACCGTTCTGCCGATTTTATTGGTCTTTCTCTTTGTGCAGAAACAGTACATTAAAGGCATTATGGCAGGAAGTGTTAAAGGGTAATGACGTATGAAAAATATTTTTCTTCTGGTCTGTTTTTTTTCTCTTCATCTTTTCTCTCAAACAAATTCTGTTACGCTTGATAACGGCAGAAATATTTCCGCATGGAAACCATTTCAATCTGCCGGCGTGTATGTTGTAAAAAAGCAGGACCAATCGGCGCTCCGGTTTGATATTGATTTTACGAGAGGTTCCGGCTACGGCGGCATAGTGAGAAATTTTGACCAGCCGTTGTCGGAAAATTATCAACTCAGCTTTTGGATGAAAGCAACGGTTCCGGTTAATAATTTTGAAATAAAATTAAGCGATGATTCTCTCGGCAGCACTATCTGGTGGCAGAATAATAAAAATTTTTCTTACCCTGCTGAATGGAAGAAAATAATTTTAAAGAAACGGCAGATTTCGTTTGCCTGGGGAGTTGAAAACAAACCGTTTCCTGAACAATTGCGGCGGCTTGAATTTGTTGTAACGGCAGGAAGCGGCGGCAAAGGGAGCGTGTGGATTAAAGATCTCGTCTTAACGCCGATTCCGCTTCCTCCTCATCCGTTTCCCGAACCGGTCGTCAGCGCATCATCATTCAGCGGTGATGCAAAAAATATTTTTTTGAGCGAAAAAAGCTGGCAAAGTCAATCTTCTGCAAACGAATGGTTACTGATTGATTTCGGGTATCATAAAGAATTTGGTGCAATAAAATTACTATGGCAGAATTCTCTGCGCGGCTTGCAGTATAAAATACTTGCTTCAAATGATAAGAAAAATTTCGATACGCTCTATTCGGTGATTAACGGAAAAGGAGGAGAGGCATTGCTGTACACTCCGGAATCGGAAGCGCGATATCTTAAAATTTTACTGGAAAATAACAGCGCAAAGAAAAAATTTATACTGCATTCATTGTCGGTTATCTCCACCGATTCCATTTCATCGCCGAATTCTTATTATGCGGCGCTTGCCGCCTCTTCTTCCGAAGGAATGTATCCGCGCTATTTTCTCAATCAACAAATGTATTGGACGGTTGCCGGCGTTCCGTATGATACAAAGGAAGCGCTGTTAAGTGAAGACGGAAGTGTGGAAGTGGATAAGCAGCAATTTTCTCTCGAGCCGTTTATTTATTCGGAGAATAAGATTTTGAATTGGGCAAACGGAACAATTGAACAATCACTGGAAGACAATTATCTTCCGATTCCTTCGGTAACGCGGAATTATGAAAAACTTCAACTCTCCGTTACGCTGTTAGCGCGCGGCGAAGCCGATGCTTCTTCAATCATGGTGCGGTATGTGGTAAAAAATATTTCGCCGCAAAAACAAACCGGTTTATTCTCTCTGGCGCTTCGTCCGTTTCAGGTTAATCCGAGTTCGCAGTGGCTGAACATCGAAGGGGGATTTGCTCGAACGGAAAAGATTCGTTTATATAACGACAGCGCAAAAGCAGGTGATAAGACCGTAATCGTTTCATCGGCGCGGCATAGTTCCGGAGGCGCCGCTATTGATGAAGGAGATATTTCGGAATTTCTATCGCGCGGTGAGCTTCCCGCCGAAAAAAATATTTTCAATACGCGGGGAATGTGTTCGGCGGCGTTTCAATTTCCTTTTTCCATTGAAGCGGAAGATTCCGCCCTCTTTATTGCCGCTGTTCCGTTCCGGCAGAAGGGAAATCTCTGGCGTGCTTTGCTTCCTACGGCGGAGCAATTTGAAAAGGAATTGCACAGCATGAAAAAATTTTGGAAATCAAAACTCAATACCGTAAAATTTTCTCTTCCGAAAGAAGCCGAACGATATCTTGATATTCTCCGTTCAACGCTGGCGTACATTCTTATCAACAAAGATAACAACGGATTTCAGCCCGGCTCCCGTTCGTACGAACGTTCGTGGATTCGCGACGGCTCTATGACTTCCGACGCACTGCTGAAACTCGGCATTACCGACGAGCCGAAAAAATTTATTGATTGGTATTCTTCCTATCAATATGAAAACGGAATGGTTCCCTGCGTGGTTGATACGCGCGGTCCGGACCCGGTTCCGGAGAACGACAGCCACGGTGAATTAATTTTTGCCGTAATGGAATATTTTCGCTTTACCGGCGATACAGCTTTTTTGCGGCAGCATTGGAAAAATATTTCCGGCGCGGCACGCTACATTCAATCTCTCCGCGCTCAGCGGATGACGGAAGAATATAAAAATGCGAATGATGAACGAAAACGTTTTTACGGCTTGGTAACGGAATCCATCAGCCACGAAGGTTATTCCGATAAACCGCGCCACTCGTATTGGGATAATTTTTTCGCGCTGAAAGGATTGAACGATGCCGCCGAAGCTGCGCATATTCTGAATAAAAGAAAAGAAGCAAATTATTATGACAGTGTTGTTCTTGATTACAGAAAAGATTTGTATGCATCCATCGAAAAAACAATGAACGATAAACAGGTTCAGTATATTCCCGGCTGTGCGGAGCTGGGAGATTTTGATCCGACTTCAACCTCCATTGCGTTGTATCCTGCCGGCGAAAAAGATTTTCTCCCGGCAAAAGCTTTACGCTTTACGTTCGATAAATATTTTGAATGGTTTCAATCGCGTGCGAGCGGAGAAATTCCCTGGGATGTCTATACGCCGTATGAAATCCGCTCGGTCGGAACATATCTTTATCTCGGACAAAAGAAACGCGCGCTGACCTTGTTGGAATGGTTTGTCAAAGATCAGCGTCCGCAGAGATGGAATCATTGGGCGGAAGTTGTCTCTCATCATCTTCGTCAGCCCCGCTTTATCGGCGACATGCCTCATACGTGGGTCGGTTCGGATTACATCAATGCCGTTCGGGCAATGTTCGTATATGAAAATGATAACGACCGTTCGCTTGTGATTGCTTCAGGCTTAAAAGATGAATGGCTTGGCGAAGGAGTTACGGTGGAAAATCTTCCGACACATTACGGAACAATTTCTTATTCCATTTCATCGGCGGGCGATTCGGTTTTCCTGCAGATCAGCGGCAAGATAAATTCAGGAACAAAAATTTTATTTCCAACCGCTTCATCTTCTTTGCAGAACAGAAAAGTTTTTTACAATGGAAAAGAACTTCTTAATGATACGATGTTTATTACCATAACGTCTCTGCCGTTTTCTGTTACGGTAATATACCGTTGAGATATTTTTAGAAAATATTACACAACGGCAGAAAATATTTTGTATATTATTAACCAACTGACGCAACAAAATGGATACTTCTGGAATAATTTTTAAATACTTTGTAGAAAATTATAGGAAGAAACCTTAAAAATGCGTAAAAATAATACAATTCCAACAGGAAGTAACAGGCATACTTCTTGCAGACTGTGTAGTATCGGGGTACGCACAGTAATTTTCTATGATAAAACGTTTACGGATTCTTTACAGAGTCTTACTCTTCACGCCGTTTATTCTTCTGGCGCAGGGGAATTACTATGTCTCCATTGATACGGCAAGCGCTTCCTTTATTACCGACCTGCACAATTTAATTTATCCTCATACAAGAATCACCTACGCAAATTTTGCATCTACAAATGTTGCTAATTTTGCATCGCGTGATACAACCGGCGGACAAAAAGTTGTTACCTGCGTGTACAGCGGAGAAAATTATGTATACACGCCGCCGTTTGCCTGGGGAACATATAGCCGCGAGCATACGTGGTGCCAAAGCTGGATGCCTTCCGGTCGCGCCTCGGGATTTGAAAACAGGCCGGAATATTCCGATCAGCATCATATTTTTCCGGTGAACCAAAATAAAGCAAACGGAATTCGCAGTAATCATCCTGAAGGAAACGTCGTAACGCCGACCTATACGTATTTATTATGCAAGCGGGGAACCGATTCCCGCGGTGCAACGGTTTTCGAACCGCGCTCTTCTCACAAAGGAGATGTTGCCCGTGCATTGTTCTATATGGCAGTGTGTTACAACGGCGTGGATGGTTTTGATTGGACATTTAATAATCTCAACAGGGTGCTGGTAGATTCTTTACGAGAAGCGCCGCAGGATGTTGCTACGCTTTTACAGTGGCATCAGCAGGATCCGCCGGATCAGTGGGAAAAAGATCGAAATAATTATGTCTATTCAATTCAAGAAAACCGTAATCCGTTCATTGATCATCCTGAATACGTGAATCTGATCGATTTTAATACGCTGACAAGAAAAGTTACCTCTCCGGTTGTTCTCGCTGATGAACCGACAAATTATCCGAACGGATTTAATACGCCGGCGATTACCTCATCATCCATAACGGTAACGTGGACCGATCCGACGGGAAGCATTCTTCCCTCCGGTTATTTATTACTGGCAAATACAATAAACATATTTTCAGATCCGGAAGATGGAAAATCCTTTACGGATAATTCGAATTTAAATGCCGGCTCCGCGGTTGTTAATGTTCCGTACGGCACACAGCAATTTACTTTTTCAGGATTAACATCGGCAACAAATTACAGTTTCCGCTTATATCCTTACAATGGAAACGGAACAGCACGAAAATATAAAACGTCAAATTTTCCGCAGACGCTGACAACGATCTATTCAACCTTAGGTTCTCCGGATACGGTTCAGGCAAGCGTTGTCATAAATGAATATATGAACGGTTCCGCAACGAGCGCCGAATGGGTGGAACTCCTGGTTCTTGAAGATAATCTTGATATGCGTGGAATGGTGTTACGTGATTATTCAGGATCAGGTTCGGTGCAAACTTCGCCGCTTGTCTTCAGCGACGATTCGCTGTGGTCTTCAATTCCACACGGAACTGTTATTGGGGTGTTAGGAAATGGAAATTCAACGCCGGAAGATCTATTCATTGATGATAAAAAACTTATGGTCAACTCATCAAACGCACTATATTTTTCCGGAACATCGTTTAACATCAGCGGAACAACCGACTGTTTAGAAATTTTATCATCGAGAAACAGACATATTCACGCATTAAGTCATGGTAATAAACCCGGAGCCATTGCCTCAATTCCACAGCCGTGGGTAAATGTCAGCAGCTCATCGTCTACCGGAAATGTAGTAAGATTTTTTAATACTTCGTTACCACAGCACTTTGCCGATAATACAAAAGCACAGCATAGTTCAACGGCAACAATGGGCGCAGCGAATGACCCGGTACAGCAGGCTTTTGTCAATCAAATGTTACCGGTTGAATTACAATTGTTTCAAGCATCGGTTTCTCAAAAAGGAATACTTCTTTCTTGGAAAACAGCGACCGAAACCAATAATTATGGTTTTGAAATTGAACGAAGTGAAAAGAAGAATGAAAGGAACTCGCCGTGGAAATCAATCGGCTTTGTGAACGGAAACGGAACAACTTCTCTTCCTCATTCTTATTCGTTTGTTGATAAAAATATTTTTTCCGGAACATCGCTCTATCGTTTAAAGCAAATCGACCGCAGCGGCGAATTTAGTTATTCCGATATTGTATCGGTGAATGTTCAATCTGCTCCGGCAGCATTTTCTTTAAATCAAAATTTCCCTAATCCGTTTAATCCTACAACAACAATTATCTTTTCGCTTCCGCAGGAGGAATTGGTAACACTGAAAGTTTTTGATATTTTGGGAAACGAGATTTCTACTCTTGTCAACGAAAAACTTTCTGCCGGAACGCATACACAGCTGTTTTCTCCAGAAAACTTATCAAGCGGCATTTATTTTCTTTCCATGAAAGCGGGAAAATTTTCTTCCGTGAAGAAAATGATTTTTTCAAAATAATTATCATTTTTTCTTCCCATCAACAAACATTTCTTTCAAAAATCCCTATTATTGCGTATTTTTCAATGAAAAATTAGGGAATAAAAATTACCATGTCTGAGCAGGAAAAAAGCGATTTTATTCGTGAAATCATTAACGAAGATTTAAAAACCAATAAATTTAACGGACGCGTGCACACCCGTTTTCCTCCAGAACCGAACGGCTATCTTCATATCGGCCATGCGAAATCCATAAATTTAAATTACGGCATTGCACAGGAATACGGCGGAAAATTTAATCTGCGGTTCGACGATACAAATCCGGAAAAAGAAGAACAGGAATATGTTGATTCCATTATTGAAGATGTGAAATGGATCGGCGGAAAGTTTGAAGAAAAAATTTTATTTGCTTCCGATTATTTTGAAACAATGTACGAATACGCTGTTCGGTTAATTACAAAAGGCAAGGCGTATGTCTGCGACTTAAGCGGCGATCAAATTCGGGAATATCGCGGAACGCTGACCGAGCCGGGAAAAGAAAGTCCGTACAGAAACAGAACCGTTGAAGAAAATCTCGATTTATTTCAGCGGATGAGGAGCGGCGAATTTGCCAACGGTTTAAAAACACTGCGGGCAAAAATTGATATGGCATCGCCGAACATTAATCTTCGCGACCCGATTATGTACCGCATTATTCACGAGGAACATCATCGGCAGGGAAAGCAATGGTGCATTTATCCCACGTATGACTGGGCGCATGGAATTGAAGACTCGCTGGAGGGAATCACGCATTCTATTTGCACATTGGAATTTGAAAACCATCGTCCGCTGTATGATTGGTTTCTGGAAGAGCTGGAAGTTTATCACCCGCGTCAGATTGAATTTGCGCGCTTAAATTTAAGTTACACTGTTCTCAGCAAGCGCAAATTGTTAAAGCTCGTCAGTGAAAAGCATGTTGCCGGCTGGGACGATCCGCGGATGCCGACCATTGCCGGCTACAGAAGAAGAGGATACACGCCCGAAGCAATAAAAAATTTCTGCGATATTATCAGCGTGGCAAAACGGGACAGCGTGATTGATGTTGCGTTAATGGAATTCAGCATTCGGGAAGATTTAAATAAACGCGCCCGGCGGGCAATGGCGGTGCTGCATCCGGTAAAAGTTGTTATTACAAATTATCCGGAAAACAAAACAGAAGAACTTTCTGCCGTCAATAATCCCGAAGATGAAGCCGCCGGAACGAGAATGCTTCCATTCAGTAGAGAAATTTTTATTGAGCAGGATGATTTTCGCGAAGTTCCTCCGCCGAAATATTTCAGGCTTTCGCCGGGGAAGGAAGTCCGCCTGCGTTATGCCTATATTATTAAATGCGAGAAGGTGATAAAAGATGAGGCAGGAAATATTCTTGAAATTCACTGCACCTACGACGCTGAGACAAAAAGCGGAATGGCAAATGCCGGAAGAAAAGTAAAGGCAACTATTCATTGGGTCTCCGCGCCTCACGCCGTCAATGCGGAAGTCCGTTTGTATGACCGCTTATTTCTTAAAGAAAATCCGGATGAAGCAGAAGAAGGAAAAGATTTTCTTTCAAATCTTAATCCGCATTCGTTGGAAGTGTTAAATTCCTGCAAAGTAGAACCAATGCTCGGCTCTGCAAAAGCGGGGGAGCGGTTTCAGTTCGAGCGGCTTGGTTATTTCTGCGCCGATGCAAAAGAAACCAAAGAAGGAGCGCCTGTCTTTAATCGTATTGTTACGTTGAAAGATTCGTGGGCGAAGATTGAACAAAAAGAAAAGCCGTAAAAAAAAAGAGCAGGAAATTTTCCTGCTCTTTTTTTGTTTTTTATTTTATAAGAATCATCTTTTTTGTTTCGGAAAAATTTCCTCCCCGTAACGTGTAGAAATACATTCCGCTGTTCAACCGGGAGGCATCAAAGGATACTTCATACGTTCCGGCAGATTTCGTTTCATTCACCAAGACCGCAATTTCTCTCCCCAGCACATCATACACTGTTATGTTTACGTGAATTGATGAAAAGTGTGTATTGTTTCCAATACTGTATCGAATTGTCGTTACGGGATTGAACGGATTGGGATAGTTTTGTTCAAGCAAAAATTCCGATGGAACAGTTTTTATTTGTTTTACCGGCAGCGATCCGGAAGGATTATGCGCAACATCGTCAATATAAAATTTGCAATCCGGCGAGCCGTTGGGTGCATAAAACATAATCGCATCCAAAGTTGCTGTCGGTCCATTTAAAATATTATCTGTGCCGGCAAGAATTGTCCATTGTGTGGTTAATAAATTCCATTCGTACAAATGCCAGTTTCCGTCATTGATAATTGTTTTCTTTTCGGAAATTAATGTTCCTCCTGCGCCGTCATCAATGGAAAGAGCTGTTTGTGCATTCGTAGCGGCGGAAGATGTTTTCAACCAGAAACCGAGATATCCTGAAGCAGAAAAAGAAATATTATTTGCAGGATTTCCGCTTCCGGAAACCAGCCGTACGCTCCAATCGTTAGCAACCGCCGGGTCATCTTTCAAAATTATTTGCAGCGATCCCAATCCGTTTTTTGCAACATCATTCGTAAACTGTGCAGAAGAAGAGGTTGAAATACCTATTGTAGAACCGCTGAAGGTCGGCGATTTATCGAAATGCCCGGCACCGTTTTCAAAATCATCTAATATGGTGTTATTGGTATTTGAAGGTGAAGTAAAGGCAGTTTTCAAAAGCTGCCAGAGTTCCGGTTCGTTGCCGTCGTATCCCAGCGCCCACATTCCTGTTCCGGCAATATTTTTTGCTTTAATGGAATCGTATTTCATTCCGAGCGATAACGAATCATCGTACCAGCATTCGCGCCATGTTGAGCCGTTGTTATAATAATACCATCGCGTGTTGTATGTTGAATTCCAAAACTGCTGTGCTTTAGGAATGGTATCGATATAATTATTTTTTACCACTGAATACGTGCGGGAAGAACCTGTTTCGGTTGTGGCTGAAAGTAATCCTGTTCCCGTGGTGGGCCAATCATATCCGTAATATGGAAAACCGGTGATCAATTTATTTGCCGGACATCCTTTGCTGAGATAGGTATCAATGCTTCTTAGAGAATGCCATGCAGTTGTTACGGAAGAAGGACGGAGCGGCGCAACCGGACCGGCAGTAGAACTGCCCGACCACCAATAATCGTACGCCATAAGAAAATAATAATCAACAACAGGAGCCGTTGCCTGAAAGAATGTTGTTCCCCATACCGACCATCCCGAAGACCAATCAACAGCCGGAAGTTCTACCACTAATTCTTTTCCGGCATTATGCAGCGCGGTGCCGAGCTGCACAATAAAGGTGCGTAAGCTGTCTTTTACCGTAGCGCTGATGCTTTCAATATCAACATTACAACCGTCGGCATTTCGTCGGTTTATTTCTGTAAGAATGTTGTTGATGAGATTGGCTTTTGCCGTATTGTTATTTAGTAATGTTGCATGGTCGGAAAAAATAGTTATGGCAAAATGAACTTTTACGCCGTACTGCTGCGCAAGAGAAACAACATTTGCCGATGCCCAGCTGTGTGTTGAAGTAAAATTTCCTGTTGTGGTGTTCACATCACCGCTGAAATAAGCGAGATGCGTCAGCAGGCTGAAATAATAATTATTCTCAGAGCCGTTCTGCCAGTACGGATGAAAACCGTACACAACTTTGTTAAGTGTCTGTACATTCAACAAATCCTGCCGCTTTTTAAATGCCGGAGGAACAACCGTTCTGCCTATTTTTTCAGGATGGTCTTTGTAAAACTGCCACTCCTGCTGGTGAATTGAGGGATATTGTTCCTGACCGAACAGTAATACAGCAAAGAGAAATGGAAAGAAGTAAGTAAGTTTCATAGTAATAAATATTGTTCGTGAATGATTTTCTTTTAATATATTAAAGAGGTGAAAACGAAACAACAGCGTTTGTGAATAATATCACTTCAGAAAGCTTTCTTTTCTTTGTATAATTGAAAAAATAAGTTCTGAAAAAAGGCGACATGTGAAAAAGCATTTTTTCCTCCCGATAATTTATTGTTCTGTTCTTCTTGCCGAAACCATGCCGGTGCAGATTGTTTCTTTTACCGGTTATGTGCACGGAACATCCGTATTTCTTAATTGGGCAACGGCAACGGAAGAACACAATGCAGGGTTTTTAATCTTTCGCAGCGACTCAACAAAAAACGGCTGGTCGGATTCGATTCAGGTTGGAGAGTTTATTGCCGGCAGCGGCACATCGAACGTTCCGCATTATTACATGCTTGAAGATAAAAATGTTTCTCCGGGATATTACCGCTACACCTTAGCGGATTATACAAACCAAGGTGCGGCAGAAGTCTATTTTGAAAAAGTGTACCTCTTGGTGGAAGAGCATACTTCCTCCGGCGGAACGACAATTGACGAATTTTTTGCAACGGTAAATAAAAATACCGTTACAATTTTTTGGGAAACAACAGCAGAACAGAATACGCTGGAATTTATTCTTGAGCGGAAAGATTCTCCGGAAGAAAATTGGAAAACCGTAAACACTCAGCCCGGCGCCGGAACAACGGACTACGTAACTATTTACCAATTTGCAGATTCTTCGCTTTCTGCGGGAACATATTGGTACCGATTAAAATATCTCGAGGCGGACAGCACGGCGTATTTTTATGCATTGGTAATTTCCGCAACAGTTGCTTCACCGAACAATGCAGGAGAGCAAAAAATATTTCCGAACAGTTTTTGGTTAGCGCAAAATTATCCGAATCCGTTTAATCCGGTAACTATCATTCGCTATTCCATTGATAATATTCACAATGCCGAAAGCGCGCCGGTAATATTGAAAGTGTACAATCTGCTCGGAAAAGAAATTGCAACGCTGGTAAATGCTGTTCAAGAGGCGGGAGAATATTCTGTTCAATTGAACGGAGCGAATCTTCCGAGCGGAATATATTTTTACCGGCTGCAACGCGGAAACGATATCGCGATGAAAAAAATGCTTCTGGTGAAATAGCAAAATATTATTTTTTTACCAACGCCAGCATTTCTTTTACGGCATTTTCCAATCCCGTAAAAACAGCGCGGCTGATAATGGAAAATCCGATGCTCATTTCATCAATAAACGAAATTTCGGCAATACGACGTACATTTTTATAATTTAAACCATGCCCGGCATTAATTCCTAATCCTAAAGATTTTCCGAGTTTCGCTGCCGCATATATTGCCTGAAAGCATTGTTCCTGCGCATCGGAATTTTTTGCATCGGCATATTCGCCGGTATGAAGTTCAATAATATCGGCGCCGATTTCTTTTGATGCGGTAATCTGTTCCGGCTGCGGATCGACAAACAAACTCACGACAATATTTTTTTCATGAAATCGCTGAATAACAGTTCGCAGTTTTTCTTTTTGAGAAACGACATCAAGTCCCCCTTCGGTGGTTAATTCCCGGCGCCGTTCCGGTACTAACGTTACAAGGTCGGGAAGAATGCGGAGAGCGATGGAAATAATTTCTTCATTGGCGCCCATTTCAAGATCGAGCTTTGTCTGAATCTCGTTTCGTAAAATTTCTACGTCACGATCTTTAATATGCCGCCGGTCTTCGCGCAGATGAATGACAATACCGTCCGCGCCCGCTTTTTTGCAAACGGCAGCCGCTTCTAAAATATCAGGCTCCGTTCCGCCCCGTGCATAGCGAAGCTTCGCGATATGGTCAATATTTATACATAATTGCATAGAAAACTCCGCTCTTTTTTCTTAATTTACAAAATCAAAGAGTCTCATCAAAGCCGTAACTTTTTGTTATGGAAAACGTAAAAAAGTTATGTTGCACGACGGAGAATTATTATGAAAAAATATTTTTTTCTTTTTGCTGTTGCCTGCTGTATTCCTTCCTTTTTATCCGCTCAAGAAGCTGAAAAAAAAGTAAGAGAATTTGTCGATAACATTGTGGAAACAATTGACGAGCAGATACAATATTTTATCAATAAACAAAAAGAAAATACTTCATCGCAAAAGAATAGCAGCAGTGAAGATCTGCGTGTTGAAGGAGATGCCGTAACCTTTAACGGCGATACGGAAGTTGCAAAGAATGATACGGTTCACGGTGATATTATTGTGAAGAACGGAACGCTGATGGTGTATGGAGTAGTTACGGGCGATGCCGTTGTGTTTAACGGCATAATAAAAGTGAGAAGCGGCTCGCACGTGCTGGGAAATGTTCGCGCCATAAACGGAGCAATAGTAAAAGATGAAAATGCGCTGATTGACGGCTATACCGAAGAAGCTGACGGTAAATCTCATTACAAGAAAAAAACTCTTCGTGCAAAGTATTCGTATGCGTTTGCTCCCAATGCGTTTTGGCTTCGCGATGAAATGATTGATGAACTCGGCATGTTTCGTTACAACCGTGTGGAAGGATTATTTCTCGGCGTCGGCTCAGAAAAAAAATTTTTTTGGGATGGAAGCCGCACCGTCAGCGGCTGGGGTTCGGTCGGATACGGCTTTGCCATGCATAAATGGAGAATGCAATTGGGAATTGATAGACAATTTGCCGCAAGCGATGCGCTCTACGAACTTGGTTCGGAAGTTCACAGCGTAACCGATACGAAAGATGATTGGATTGTGAAAACAAGCGAAAATACCGCGGCGGCAATTTTTCTTCGAGAAGATTATCGGGATTATTTTCAGCGCGAAGGATTTTCCGTTCACGCTGCCCGTTACACGCGGGATGAATATTCCACAATGCTTGATGTTCGGTATTCCTACGACCGGTATAATTCGCTGGATAAAAATACAAACTGGGCAGTTTTTGCCGGGCGAAATATGTTTCGTGTCAATCCGAAAATTAACGAAGGAATTATGCGAAGCGTAAAAATTTCTGCCGGCGTAAGCTCGGTAGAAAAACTTCGTCGTATTTCCGAAGGCTGGAATCTTTTTGCCGGTGCGGAATATTCGGGCAGACCGCTGGGAGGCGATTTTAATTTTACCAATGCGCTGCTCGATCTCCGCCGCTATCAGCCTCTCTCGCCTTCCGATGAGATAAGCGCCAGAGTGCGCATCGGTACTCTTTCCGGAAATTTAATCAGCCAGCGTCTTTATGAAATCGGCGGCGCCAACACTCTGCCCGGCTACCGCTTTAAAGAATTTGCAGGGAACAGAATGATGCTGATAAATTTTGAATATCAAAACACGGAACTCTTAGGAGATATTTCCTTTTTACCGTCATCATTTCGTTTCATCCTTTTTGCGGATGCCGGCGCGGCAGCTTTTGTTCCTGCGTCGAAGGAAATCTATGAAGGATTTAATGCAGTAACATCTTCACAAATAAAATCGGATATTGGATTCGGTTTAGGATTATTTGGGGATGATATGCGCGTAGGGTTTGCCTGGAGAACGGATATTGCTTCGCCGGTTACGGTTTTTCTTCGCCTCAATAGAACGTTTTAATCTCTTACCGGCGGATTACGTATTGTAATTTTTCCGGCTGTTGCTGAACAATTTTTACATTCTCCGGCGTAGTGATAATGGGCGAGACATAGCCGCTGGTATCAAGAAGAACGGTTTTGTAATCAACATACGCAGAAAAATTTTTCTCACTCAATTCCGCAATGGTATAGACGCCGGAACGAATAATAATCGTTACGGTATTGGGAATAAGAACAATTGTTCGTTTTTCCGGAACCTGCGTAAGTTCTACCGGTATATCCTTAATAGTTTTTTCTGCAATGGATTGAACATCAAATTGTATGGTAGCGGTAGAAAGCGATTTTGTAATTTGAAGATACAATGAGTCGTTCAACGGCGCTTCAATTCTTGTCGGCGTAAAAACATCCGCCGCTGCCACTTCTTTCGTTTCCCATTCGGTAATGTTATTGAGTAAAGCACGCGCTCCGTAGAGCGTTATCATTTCAGGCTTTGTAGTAATTTTTCCCACTAAACCGAATCCGCTCCGATAGGTCACCTCAACAATCGGTTTCAACGGAACCGTTTTTGAAATTCGTTCGTCAATTTTTACAATAACCGTTTCGGGAAATGTTTGCACAACCTGCAGTGCGCGCGGCAACGCAACCTGCTCGCTTATTTGTCTAAAAGTAAACAGCGTATCGCGGGAAGAGAGCCGGCTGAAGTCAATGGAATAGCGCAGATTCGGCGATAGGATTGCATTTAAAATTTTCCATCCGGCGCCGCGTACCGTTAGTCTCATTGAAGTCGGCAGAAGCGAGGCAACGGCTTTTCCTTTCGGAAGATTTTCAATACGTACCGGAATTTCAAAAGTGGTTTGAAATTCATTTCCCAAATTTACGGAGATCCACACCAAGACGGCGAAGATAAGTGAGAAAAAAAATATGGGAAGCTTTCTGTCTTTCATTATTGAAGTTTTCCAGAATGAAGATGCCCGCCGGAAGCGGGCACAGTCAACACCGTATCATACGACGTGAAAAGAAAAATTTATCCGCCGAACTTTGCTTTCAGCAATTCTTTAATAAGCTCATCTTTGTTGGCAATGGAAATCTGTCTGCCGAAAATTGAAAGTCCCTCAATCTTGCGGGCATAATTTCGTAACTCATGCACCGTCATGGCATTCAGCTGGTCAAAGTATTCTTTTTGCTCTCCCGATTCCGGAACAGCAGGTGAGGATTCCTTTTTGTCTTCTGCGGAATTTTTTTCGGAAGCAACAATTTCTTTTTTAGGAGCGTTACCGAGCAGAAGGTCAATATCTTTTTTGGATAGAAAGGAATTCTTAAAAATTATACTTTCCATTCCTTCCGCCGGTCGGGGAATAACATGTTTGGAAATTAATTGCCCCACACGTTCGGCTGCCGCTGCTCCGGCTTCCACGGCAGAACGAACCGCCGCCGTATCACCGATTATTTTTATCGTCATCATTGCCGGATCGGTTTTTTCTTTTCCCACCAGCTTCACATTGGATGTTTTTACCATCGCATCCGCTGCTTCAATGGCACCGATAAGACCTTTTGTTTCAACAAGTCCTAAAGCAAAATCAATCATTGAAATTATTCTTTCGTGCTTTTTTATTCTTTAGGAACGTTTGGGAAGAATTAATTCAACATCGCTGTGTGGACGAGGAATAACGTGCACGGAAATTAATTCGCCCAC
>JACFMZ010000023.1 GCA_019455105.1 Bacteroidota bacterium
CATATATTTCACAGCTTGCATCGCAGGGCATTGACATTGAACAACAATCACGCTGGCTTAATGCGGTTTCTGCATATCTTTCAAACGCTCAGTTCGCAAAAATATCTTCTCTGCCGTTTGTGAAATCAATTCAAGAAGTGATAACATACAAGCACAGAGAAGAACCGAAACAGCGTTTTTCAATTCAAAAAATTCATGAAGCGGCGGGCAACAAATACACCTATGGGAATTCCGCCACTCAAATGACCACAATTAATGCTGTTGCCGTACACAATATCGGCGTTTCCGGACAGGGCGTGCTTGTGGGAATGCTTGATGTCGGTTACCGCTGGCGCACGCACGAAGCGTTAAAAGACCGACACGTTATTGCCGAATATGATTTTATTGAAAGAGATTCAAATACCGCAAACAGCCCGAATGAAGTATGCCCCGATGAAGACAGCCACGGCACCAGCACATTCTCCACGCTGGCAGGATTCAGCCAGGGAAATTTAATCGGTCCGGCATTTAACGCGGAATTTATGCTTGCCAAAACAGAATATAATTGCAACGAAACGCATGAAGATGAAGACAATTGGGTTGCCGGAATTGAATGGCTGGAAGCAAACGGCGTTGATGTCGTCAGCTGCTCGTTGGGATACAACACATTCGATCCCGGTCAGGGAGATTACACCTATGCCGATATGAACGGACATACGGCAACAACAACAAAAGCCGCCGTGATTGCCGCGCGTAAAGGAGTTCTTTTAGTAAATTCAATGGGAAACGAAGGAGGAAATTCCTGGAAATATATGACATCGCCGGCAGATGCCGACAGCATTATTTCCGTCGGTGCGGTGAACAGTGCTGGCGTGCGGGCGTATTTCAGTTCCATCGGTCCCACAAGCGACGGAAGAATAAAACCCGATGTCGTTGCGCAGGGAACAAATGTGTATTGTGCCATTCCGTATGATCCGAATAGACCGAGTAGCTATGCATATTATCAAGGAACTTCTCTTTCTACTCCGTTAGTTGCCGGAGTGGCGGCGATGATTCTTTCCGTTCGTCCGGAATTAACGCCGATACAAGTTCGGGAAGCGCTGAGAAACACGGCGAACAATGCCGCTACGCCCAACAATGAATACGGCTGGGGACTTATTGATGCTTACAAAGCGCTGTTGTTTTACGGAATGGTTATCAGCACCGATCCGGAAATTTCCGTTACGCAGGACAGCAACAATCTTATCGGAATGTATATTATTTCAAAAACTCTTATCAAGAAAGATTCTGTTGCGCTATATTATTCTTCAGACAGCGGACACACGTTTACCAACGTGTTCATGCAATTAACGGAAGAACATGATTCAATAACACATTCAGGAAAATACACCGGCGTTATTCCGCATCAACCCTCGGGAAGAGCGGTCAGATTTTATGTGCAGGCAGGCGATGCAAATGAAACGCGCACCAGTCCGTATAATGCGCCGGTCCGTTATTACGATTTACAAACGGGAACCATGACCGTTCCGCGGGAAAAAATTCCGACAACATTTGCGCTGGAACAAAATTTTCCCAATCCGTTTAATCCGTCAACGACAATTCGCTATGCGCTGCCCGCAGCTTCTCACGTGACTATTGAAGTGTTTAATCTTCTCGGACAAAAAACGGCAACACTGGTAAACGAAGAACAGATGCGCGGATCGTATGAAATTTCTTTTTCGCTTCATGAACATCCTCTTCCCAGCGGTGTCTATTTTTATCGTTTAACCACCGAGAGTTTTGTTCACACAAAGAAGATGATGATTGTGAAATAATGCGGCGGCGAAAGGTTAATACGTTGCCATGTGAGAATCAATTTCTTCAGCCCAGGCATGAATGCCGCCGCGAAGATTATACAGATTTTCCAGTTGAAACTGCTCTTCGAGCATCGCAATAACGCGGGCGCTTCGTATCCCGTGATGACAGTACACAATAACCGGTTTGGATGTATTAACTTTTTCAATATTGTCCAAAACTTTTCCGACGGGAATTAATTCGGCATGCAAATGACAAATTTCATATTCAAACGGTTCGCGAACATCAATTATTTGAATATCGTCATTTCGGTCTAACATTTCTTTCAGTTGATGCGGGTGAAGAGACTTCATTGGCAAAGAGAATCCTTTTTTTAATTTTGTTAAAAGTTTATTACTTTGAAAAGCCGCCAAAAGAAAATGCTTCGTTTCGGCAGGTGTGTGTAGTACCAAATCCTCTGTATGAATAACCGGAATTTTATGGAACCTTCAAACAAATATTTTATTGCTGTCGCCGGAAACATCGGTGCCGGAAAATCATCTCTCACAAAAATGCTCGGCGAGCGATTTAAATGGAAACCGTACTATGAATCGGTAGATGATAATCCGTACCTTGCCGATTTTTACGGCGATATGAACCGCTGGTCGTTTCATCTGCAAATTTATTTTCTTTCCAACCGGTTTAAGAGCCACAAAGAAATTGTCGAGTCGCATAAATCGGTCATTCAAGACCGCTCGATTTATGAAGATGCAGAAATTTTTGCGCGCAATTTGTATGAAATAGGAAAAATGGATTCACGCGATTACGAAAATTATGTTTCGCTTTTTCACGTAATGATGGAATATTTGAAACCGCCCGATCTTCTTATTTATTTAAAATCATCCGTAGATACGCTGTTGGAGCAGATAAAACGGCGCGGACGCGATTACGAACAAACCATTGCCCGCTCTTATTTGGAACAACTGAACAGACATTACGAACAGTGGATTAATAACTATTCCATAGGTCCGCTGCTGATTATTGAAAGCGATGCGCTCGATTTTGTCCACCGTCCGGATGATTTTGAATTTATTGCCGCTCAAGTAAAAGAACGGCTGCCGCAGCTGCAATTATTCGATTAACAAATATCTTTGTTCCGTTCTCGTCAGCGTTTTGCCAAAGGCAGACGCAGCAATTGCTCGTACGCTTTGGTATTATTTAAAAGAGCAACGGCGGTGTTGACTTGTTTGTCATACGATAATTCCGTTCTCGTTCTTCCTTTTTCTCCAAAATACCGTCCGTTAATTTCTTCTTCCAGCGCCGCACGAACCTCATCTTTATGCCGGGCAAGCGCGTTGGATTTTTCTTTCGTTATCAGATTGGAAAATTTCGTCAGCTCCGCCGCCGCTTCGCTGCTGTAGTTTCCTTTTTTCATTTCATCGTGAATTTCATTCACCCGCTTTTCCACGGCATCGGTGTATTGAAATTTTTGCGTTGATAAATATTTTTCAAACTCTTTCAACACTCCATCCGTTGCCGTAAACTGACTGTCGGCAGTTTGATGCTGCGAAACATATGTCGTGGCGAATTTAAAGAACATTGCCTTGCGCATCAGTTCGGCAAAATATTCGCTTTGTGTATTTTGTTCAACTACCGAATCGGGCATAATTCCGCCCTGGTCTTTAACAAGGCGGCCGTTCTTTGTTGAAAAATCTTTTCGCAAACTATCCGGCGTTGTTAAAAAAACTCCGTCTTTATTTTTATGAAGATAATCTATTTCCTGAATGCATCTTCCGCTGGGCGTATAATAACGCGCCGTGGTAATTTTTATGGAAGCATTGCTGCTGAGCGGAACAACGGTTTGCACTAATCCCTTGCCGAAAGAACGCGTGCCGAGAATAACGCCGCGGTCAAGGTCTTGCATGGCGCCGGCGACAATTTCGCTGGCGCTGGCGCTTCCGTTATTTACCAGAACAACAAGAGGAATATCTTTGGCAACCGGCGATTCGTTTACCGTGTACGTTCTTTCTTCATCGGTTCTGCGTCCGCGTGTCGTTACTACCGTACTGCCGCTCGGTGCAAATTTACTAACGATATCAACCGCGGCTTCCAGCAAACCGCCGGGGTTATTGCGAAGATCAAGAATAATTCCGTTCAGCGCGCCTTTTGCTTTTAATTCTTTTATTGCCATACGCACTTCTTCGCCGGCGCGGCGGGAAAAACGCTCAACATTAATATAACCTATTCCGGGAGAAACATAATCTGCAAAACTTACATTTTGTATTTGAATCTGTTCGCGTACGAGAGAAAATTCCAGCGGATTTTTTTCTCCTTCACGCTGAACTTTCATTTTCACAACGCTGCCGGGTTCGCCCCGCACCAGCATGCGCACGCTGTCAATTTTCATTCCGCTCACACGTATGCCGTCCACCTCCGTAATAATATCGCCGGCTTTCATTCCTTGTTTAAAAGCAGAATACCCTTCCATCGGCGAAATAACCGTTACTTGTCCGTCTCGAAGACCGATAGAAACACCGACACCGCCGTACTCTCCGTGCGTAATTAAATCAATTTCTTCTCCCTCTTTATCCACCATATACACCGTATAGGGATCAAGCGTATTGAGCATACCGTCGATACCGGCGCGCATAAACTTTTCCGGGTCAACTTCATCAACATAATTGGCAACAATTTCTTTATAGACTCGTCCGAAAATATCGATGTTTTGATTAATCTTAAAAAAACTTTGATCCAGTTCGACAAAGCCGAACGAGATTACGGCAACAAGAACAAAACCCGAGATTACAAAGAATTTTTTCTTCATAATTTTTCCTTTATATGAATAATACACCGCTTACCGTACCAGCCGAATGAATGGTTAAACACTGAGGGGAACGCAGCACGTGGTTTCTATACTTAGACGAAATATACAATAGAAAGTTCATACTTGCACTATTTGAGCTCACTGAAACAATAATATTTTACAAAAATTTTTTTCTTTTTCATTCCGCAAAAAGAAGAACTTCAGTACATTATACTCATGGCACGATTTAAACTCACGATAGAATACGAAGGCACCCGCTACAGCGGCTGGCAGTTTCAAAAAAACAGTAAAACAATTCAGGGAAAACTTCTTGAAGCGGTAAAAGAGATTTTCAAAAATCAGAAGATCGAACTCTACGGCTCGGGCAGAACGGATGCCGGCGTTCATGCGCTCAGACAAACTGCGCATCTCGATGTTACCACCATGCTTGCGCCGGAAATTATTCGAATGAAAATGAACGATCTTCTCCCTGCGGATATTAATATTCTCGAAGTAGAAAAAGCTTCACCGAAATTTCATGCCCGCCACGATGCCAAACAGCGCTCGTATCTTTATCAAATTTCCCGGCGAAGAACGGCGTTCGGAAAACCGTTTGTCTGGTGGATTAAAGACGAGCTGCATCTTAACCGGATGAAAAACGCCGCCGCGCTGTTCATCGGCATGCATGATTTTCAATCGTTTGCAGATAAGGATGATGAAGAAAAATCAACAAAAGTTCTTATCAACAATATTACGGTTGAAGAACACGGCGCGTTAATTCTCATACGCATTGTTGGTTCACACTTTCTTTGGAAGATGGTGAGGCGCATTGTCGGCGTGCTGGCAGAAGCCGGCAGAGGAAAGCTTGCCGAAGCAGATATTCACCGGTTTTTAGAAGAATATTCCTCCGAGCCGGCGAAATTGACCGCGCCTCCTTCGGGATTATTTTTAGAAAAAATTTATTACACCGAAAGCGCCGCTGAAAATACCACCGAACCGTTTTTAAATATTTCTGCCGTAACGTTTCACAGGAAATAAGAACGGGCTATTTTCTGAGCCGGCTCAATATTGTTTTTTGCGAAAGGTTTTCATACTATTGCATAGCAAGGAAATCAAAGCGGGTATGACAGAAAAAAAGAAAATATTTATTTTGGAAGATGATGTGGATTTAGTGCGTCTGTTTCAACGCACGCTTCAAAACAACGGTTTTGAAGTTGACAGCGCCTATGATATAGAAAGCGCGAAAGTAAAATTATCGGCTCAGCCGCCGCATCTCGCCATTTTCGATCTCGTTCTCCCCGACGGCCGCAGCGATCATTTACTGACGGAACTCCGCAACAAACAGCAGAACTATCCCATCGTCTTCCTTTCCGGACATCATGAAGTGGATGATAAAATTAACGGCTTAAAACGAGGCGCTGACGATTATCTTCCTAAACCAATTGACCCGAGAGAGCTGGCGCTTCGCGTGAAAGCCGTTCTGCGCCGGTATGATCAGGTTGCTGTTTTTTCCCGCGGCGATTTTTCGTTTGATTCAATCTCAACAAGAGTATTCTATCAAAACAAGGAACTGCTTCTTCAGCCGAAGGAATTCTCCGTGCTGAAGTTTCTTGCTTTAAACGAACCGAATATTATTACTTCCGATGTGCTTTTAAAGGAAGTCTGGGGAATTACTTTCGACCCGCAGACGAAAATTGTCGCCGTCTGCATCAGCCGGCTGAGGAAAAGTCTTCAGGAAACATTCGGCGTGTCGCCCGTTATTACCATACGAGGCGAAGGCTATCTGTTTCAATCGCAAAAAAAGTAATCTCTTTTTACCATTTCTAAAAGTGTGTTTTCTTTTTCACCAACAAAACCGTAACATTTCGTCATAATTCTTTTCCGCAGTATCTGCTGAACGAAACAACATCCGGAGTTTTCATGCAGAGAACATTTTTCTTATCGGCTGTGGCGTGGCTGTGCCTTACGCTCTCTGTGCAGGCGCAGATTTCTTCTTTTCCCTATGTTGAAAATTTTGATTCCGATTCAACGCTTCCAAGCGGATGGACGACATCATCCGTTAAATCCGCCGGCGGAGATTTTTCCGTAACAAAATCGAGCGCTCGAAGTTCTCCCAATGCGCTTCTTTCTTCCGATGCCACTAAGCAGCAGTGGCTTGTTTCGCCTCAATTTAATTTTACCGGAAAAATTCCTGATTCAATAGAATTTTACGAACGGCGCTCCGCCAGTCATACATCGGATGTGCTGCTGGAAGCATCAACGGACGGCGGCGTTTCTTTTTCTTTAACGCTGAGCGATTCCATGAAACTGGCAAGCAGCACTGCCTATATAAAAAGAATTTTTCCGCTGCCGCCGAGTTTGAACAATCAGCCGAATGTCCGTTTCCGCTGGCGCATTGTCGGCAACGGAAGCGGAGCAACCGGAACTTACAGAATTGATGATGTTGCTCTTCGCGTTAAAAAATCTCTTGACCTTGCTCTTTCTTCTGTCTCGGCATCGCCCGCATTTCCAAAAAGCGGAGAGACAATCGTTCTCACCGCCGGAATTACCAATAAAGCGCTTGCCGGAAATTTTTCTTTTGATGTTCAATTGTACGATTCAACACGATTGATTTCCGCGCTTTCAACATCCAAAAATCTTTCAGCGCAGGAAACAACCGCCGTTCAAATTCTTTATCCCAATATCTCCGCCGGAAAACATTCTCTTACCGTACAATTACTTGTATTGAATGATGAAGACGTAACAAATAATTCTCTTTCACTGACCGTTAACGCAGATTTTGCGCCGCGCACGGTTTTTATTAATGAATTTATGTACGCGCCTCCCGCCGGAATGCCGGAATGGATTGAGTGCGTAAATAACAGTGATTCGGTAATTTCTCTTTCCGGCTGGAAAGTTTCCGATGCAGGAGCGACAAAAGCCGCAATAACATCGGGCGCCATGTTCATTCCGAAGAAAACTTATTTTATTATCACCACCGATACCGCTGCGCTGAAAACTTTTTATCTGCTGAATGCGCCTCTTTTTCAGGCACAATTTTCCGCGTTGAATAATACCACTGCCGATGCTGTAGTGCTTTACGGTCCGTTCGGCGGCGTAATTGACAGTGTCTATTACAGTCCGTCGTGGGGTGGCGCAAACGGAATTTCTTTGGAAAGAATTGATACTGCGCTCGGTTCCAATCTTCAGGCAAATTGGAAACCGTCAAAAAATATTTTCGGAGCAACGCCGGGATACATCAATTCCGTTACTCAAAAAAATTTCGATCTGGAAATTTCATCCGTTACGTTTCTGCCGGCGCTTCCGGTTTCGGATGATGTGGTTACGGCACGGTTAACAATTAAAAATATCGGAAAGCAGCCGGTGAATTCTGCCGTGCTTTCATTCTATCTTAATGCGCGCAACGATTCACTTCGCCACAACGACGAAAAAATAATCGAACAGAATATTTCTCTTCTCAATCCGAATGATTCTGTAACGATCAGCGTTACGCTGCCACATCTTCCGCAGGGAGCGCACCAATCTATTGCTTTCGTACAGGCACCGGCAGATGACGATACAACAAATAACATGTTTGTTTCACGAATAATAATCGGCATTGCGCCCCGCAGTATTGTTATTAACGAAATAATGTATGCGCCGATCGGCGATATGCCGGAATGGGTTGAACTGTATAATACTTCCGCCGAACCAATATCTCTTTCGCAGTGGAAGATTTCCGATGCGGGAACAACAAAAGCGCTTTTGAACGGCAGAAGCAGCGCCGTTCCTTCGCACTCTTTTGTTATTGTTACCACCGATACGACGGCGCTGAAAAATTATTTTTCGTTCTCTGTTCCGCTCTATGAAGCAAAATTCGGAACGCTGAACAACACCACGCCCGACGCCGTTGTGCTGTACGATGACCGCGGCGCGCCGATTGACAGCGTGTACTATAAGCCAATCTGGGGCGGAATAAACGGAAAATCGCTGCAGCGATTCGATCTCTTTTCGTCATCAACAGATTCGGCAAACTGGATTTCTGATATTCCTTCTCCCGGCGCGGAAACTATTGCCGGTAAAAAAGATTTTGATGTGATGATTGAATCGATAACTGCTTTACAACGATCTTCCGGAATTTTGTTTCAATCCACAATTAAAAATATCGGAAGAAAAACAGCGGCAGCGATTACGCTGAAAATATTCTACGATGCAAATAAAGATTCTCTGGCACACAGCAGCGAAGAAATAATTTCTTTTACTCTCGATTCAATTGCTTCCGGTAATTCAACATTGGTTTCCTATCAATGGAATAATACTTCTCCTGGCAGGCATCAATTTATTTTTGAAGCAAAGTATCCACAGGATGAGAATACGCGCAATAATCTGTATTATCTTTCAACGGCAAACAGCTATGCAGAACAAAGTATTGTATTTAATGAAATTCTCTACGAACCTTCTGCCGGTAACGCAGAATTTGTTGAGTTGTATAATACAAGCGGCGATTCCATTGATGTAAATAATTGGATGGTTATGGATCAGCCGTCATCATCGGGAAGCCGGACAAAAATTTTTCTTTCATCATCTCAAAAATTTCTTTTGCCGAACGATTATTTTGTTATCGCTTCCGATTCAACAATCTTCTCGCAATTTCCTCTGCTGAAAAAAGAAAACGTGCTCGTTCATTCTTCTCTGAATTTAAACAACAGCGGCGAAGATCTTCTCCTTGTTGATTTAACCGGAACCCAAATTGATTCTCTCCGGTATTCTCCGCTCTGGCATTTAAAAAATATTAACAAGCCGAATCGTTCGCTTGAACGGATTCTTCCGTTAGGAAAAAGCACCGACAGTAAAAACTGGAGTTCCAGCGTAGCGCCGATGCAGGCGACACCGGGAACGGTAAATAGTATTTATGTATCCGCCGCCGCTGCTTCATCCGCACTTTCGCTTTCACCGAATCCCTTTTCGCCGGATAATGACGGCGTGGAAGATTTTCTCACAATTTCATATACGCTGCCGTCACAGAGTTCCATGATTCGGGTTCGTATTTATGATGTGCAGGGAAGAATTATCCGGAGACTTGCTTCTAATGAACCCTCCGCTTCTTCCGGAACGCTTATTTGGAACGGGCTGGATGATAACGGTATTCGGGTGCGCGTCGGCATGTATATTATTCTCTTTGAAGCACTCGATAACTTCGGCGGCGTTGTGCGGACTCAGAAAGATGTTGCCGTTGTTGCAAGAAAGTTATAAGAATGAATGCGCCTTCGGCTCTTTTTGTTTTCTTGAATTATTTCTATCTTTCTTTTCATTCAACGGCTCAGAGTCTTTCCTGCTGAAAAATTTTTCTCAACCTATGAATTATGACAAACCAAGCTTTTTTTAAACGGGAATATGATGCTATCTTCCGTTTTCATCGCACCGGCGGAAGCGGAATAGATGTTACCTCCGAACTGACGGAGGTACACGATACCTTACTGAAAGAAACATGGGCTCATCTGCCGGAAGAGTTCCAGTCTTCCTGCGCCGTGGTGGCACTCGGCGGATACGGGAGATACGAACTTTCTCCCCACAGCGACTTGGATATAATGCTGTTGTTTGAAAATGAAACTGCAAAAGTACGCTACACGGAATCCGCACAAAAATATTTTCATCTGTTATGGAACTTCGGATTTGAAATCGGGCACAGCGTTCGCACTATTGATGACCGGCTGAATCTTTTTCAAACCGATATTGATGTCTGGGCTTCCGTTCTGGAAAGCCGGTATGTCTGCGGAAGTATGACGCTTGTTCAACGGTATGCGGAAAAGATTCTCAATTCTATTACTCAACAACCTAACACGCCGTTCATCACGGCCGTTCTGAACGGCGTGGAAGAGCGTCATAAAAAATATGAACATTCCGTTAAACTGCTGGAACCGAATATAAAAAACAGCGCCGGCGGACTGCGCGATCTTCATTCGCTGGTGTGGGTGTACCGTGCAGCGGATATTCGCTGCTTCGGAAACCAACCTTTTTGTTCCCGTCAATCAGCAACGCTGGAGACTCTGCAATATTTGCTCCGTGAAAAACTTCTTCTGCAGGAAGAAGTTCACGAGCTGATTGAAGCCTTCAATTTTCTGCTGCGCGTGCGCAATGAAATACACTATACAACAAAATCGCGTCAGGATATTTTAGAATTTGACCGTCAGTTTACCATAACGCAGAATCTCGGGTATCATGATACAGAGCCGGTGCGGTCGGTTGAACGCTGTATGCGCGAATATTATCTTCATGCCAGAGCTGTGTACCGGGTTAACCGGCGGTTATTAAAAGTTATTTGGAAAAATATTGTTCCCTCTCAGCCGGCTTCAGACAACGAAGAAATTCTTGATGAGATTTATCTGCTTCGCGAGAATGAGCTGTGTTTAAAAAATCCTTCTTTTGAATTTACTTCGCCGGAACAGATATTAAAAGCATTTTACTGGTGCGGCGCCAGAAACAGCGGATTGAATCCGCCGCTTGCTTCACGGTTTGATATGCTGAGCCGGAATGAACAGCTCTTTCGCACGACAAAAGAAATCGATAGCAATCTTTCTTCAATTCTTTTGGATATTCTCCGGCTTCCTTCTAACGTTGCCCGTACCCTGCAGATGATGAACGACTGCGGAATTCTCGGGAAATTTATTCCGGAATGGGGAGAGCTGGTTGCCTTCTTTCAACACAGCGTCTATCACTACTATACAACGGATGCGCACACGCTTATTGCGCTGGAACATGCCGAACAATTATCCGAAAGTAAAAACCTGCTCGGCGAAGCCTTTCAAAGAATTTCAAACAAAACAATATTATATCTTGCCGTTCTGTTTCATGATATTGCAAAACCCGGAGGTATTACCGAACATGAAATTCGCGGCGTGGCTGTTTGGAAAAAAATTCAGGAACGGTTCGGATTTACCGATGAATTGCATGATGTTGCCTTTCTCATCCGCAACCATCTGGCGATGGAACAAATTGCCTTTCGAAGAAATATCGGCGACCCGGTAACGATTGAAAGTTTTGCTCACATGTTTTACCGCCTCGAACAGCGCGACATGCTGTTAGTAATAACCTATGCCGATCTTTCTGCTGTTAATAAAACCGCCTGGACAAATTGGAAAGAAATGCTGCTTCAGGAATTGTATGCACGCACCCGCGCGTATTTACTGCAAAAAGATACGCCGGAAGAAGAGACCGCTGTACCTTTCAGCCCCGAAGAACTTCTTGAAATTGAACAACATCTTCCGTTAAAAAAAACCGTTGCGGTATTTTTTCATCATGAAAAAAATTTCAGCGCGGTAACAATTCTTACGCGCGATGCACAGTATTTACTTTCCACCCTGTGCGGCGTGCTTGCGGCAAACGACGTAAATATTTTCGATGCAAAAATATTTACACGGGAAGACGGAATTGTTATTGATTCTTTCCGTGTTGTTAATGCGGCAACAAAAGAGACGTTGACAGCCGTTCAAGAAGAGGCAATTCGCCGGGATATTGAGCGTGTTCTTGAAAAGAAGGAAACCTTAGAAACTCTTTTTGAACGCTACCGTCTCCGATGGAAACGGAGAGTGAAACCGCTGCTCCATCCGAATATTCGCATTGATGTGGTCTTTCACCAAACGGAAAAATACACCATTATTGATGTGTACGGTCCGGATATGATTGGATTTCTTTATAAAATCACCCGCACGCTCTCAAAAGAAAATCTGCATATTTATTTTGCACGGCTGGCAACGCGCGGCGACGGAATTGTTGATTCATTTTATGTTCGCAATAAAACGGGAATGCGCATTGAATCCAAAGAAGAGCAGCAACATCTCCGCCGGCGCCTTCTTGATACCATTGAACTGTTAATGAATGTAGAAATGACGATAAAATAATTTTCTGCTGAGCTTGATAATTTCACGCCAAGTTCATTATTTTATCATTGAGCAGTTTAGAGAAAATAAGCTCGGTAAAAATATTATTTCACTTTTTGCTGATAAAATTATGGATGCTTCAAATCAAAAACCTATCGGAGTCTTTGATTCCGGAATCGGCGGACTGACCGTTGTTCGCGCTCTGCTGGAACGTTTACCGAACGAAAATATTGTCTATTTCGGCGATACGGCACGCGTTCCGTACGGTTCAAAATCTGAACAGGTTGTGCGCGAATACACGTTGGACGATACGGATTTTCTTCTTTCCAAAGATGTAAAGATGATTGTTGTTGCCTGCAACACCGTTTCTGCCGTTGCGCTGGATGTTGTACAAAAACGCGCCAACCTTCCGGTTACCGGCGTTATTATTCCCGGCGCAGAAGCCGCAGTAAAAGCATCAAAGTCCAACCGCATCGGCGTTATCGGCACGGTGGGAACAATTAATAGTAATGCCTACAAAAATGAATTATTACATTTAAATGTTCAAGCCCACGTTGCCAGTAAAGCGTGTCCGCTGCTGGTTCCGCTGGTGGAAGAAGGATGGATGGATCACAAATCGACTGAAACTATTGCCCAGGTTTATCTCTTCCCTCTTCTTACGGAAAAAATTGATACATTAATTCTCGGATGCACACACTATCCGCTGCTGAAAAACACAATTTCCAAAGTAACAAAAGGAGCCGTTACGCTTATCGATTCTGGCGAAGCAACAGCCGCAACGGTAGAATCCATGCTTGATCAATTTCACTTACGCAACACGAGTCAGCAGAAACCGAATGTTCAATTTTTCGTCAGCGACGCACCGGAAAAATTCACCGCTGTCGGTGAGATTTTTCTCGGACAGAAACTCGGCGTGGTGCGAAGAGTAGTTATTGGAAAGTGAAAGACAAATTTAAAAAAATTGAACGATTACGCTGAACCAACATCCGATTTATTTTTTTTTGGTAACTCTTAAAAAGAAATTATCCTTACCCATTCCTTTACTTATACTCAACAGCTTATTCGAAGCGCTGTATCGTTTAGTATTATTGAAATAATTTGAACTAATCCCTCCTGCCGGCTGTGTTACTATAAAAACATGGTATTCGGAGAGTCTATCGATACAAAGAATACTCTCGCCGATTTTTGCAGAAAAGCTGTCATCATTCGTTTATTGAAAATTATTTTTTAGATAGCACGAATATATTAGAAATATTTAATTGTAACTTTGTTGTAAAATATCCTTAATTACAGCAGTAAAGAACATTCCGTGCATATTCTGTGTCTCTAAAATCAAAAAAATATATTGTATTCTTTTTGCTCTTGCTTTCGGTTTCACCTTCCCGCGGGCAAACAAGCGTTATAGATTCGCTGACTAATCTGCTTTTAAATACTACCGGTAAAGAACATCTCGCTATTCTTAAAAATTTGACAAATGAGTTAGAAGATGTCAACCCCAAAAAATCTATTGAATTTGCACAAGAAGGAATCGTTCTGGCGGATGCTTTAAAGGATTCTGTTTCTCTCGTAACATTTTATGCTTCCACGGCATACAGCTATACTATGCTTGGTGATTTTTCTAAAGCGCTTCAGCGGGGATTTACAACTTTAGCGTTAAGCGAAAAAATAGAAAATAAAACATCTCTTGCAACAGCTCACGGCATTCTCGGTATTACCTACGGCTTTATGGGACAATACAGTGCGGCATTGGAACATCATTTTATTGCATTGCAAATTCGCAAAGAACTCGGCTTACCGAACAAAGTGGTAACTACTTTAAATAATATCGGCGTTGCCTATTATAATATGGGACAATATGAAAAGGCAATTCAATATTACCAACAGGCAATTGAATCTCGTGTGGCTATTTCCAATGATTCCTCAGGCATAGCGCGCTTTTTAGATAATCTCGGACTTGCCCAAACAAAAATCGGAAGATTTGAAGAGGCAAAAAAAAATCATTATAATGCCATTGCCATTGCTCAGCGCCATCATTTAATCGGCGGACTTTCGTATTCTTATCTTAATCTTGGAATTATGTACTCCGATAATGAAGAATACGCCAACGCAATTGAGTTTTTGCAGCGCTCGCTTAATCTCTATTCTCTGCGTTCGCAAAAGTACGGTATGATGCAGGCATATCATGAATTGGGCAAAGCATATTTTCACTTGCAGAATAACCGGTTAGCATTAAAATACCTTGACAGCGCTATAATTTTGGCAGAAGCAAACAATGTTTTGCCGCGGTTAAAGGAAAGCTACGAAATATTATCGTTATTATATGAACGTTCCGGTGATACTAAGAAAGCATTTCATTATTCAAAATTATTTTCAGCCATCAACGATTCTCTTTATACAAGAAAAGAGAAAAATAAAATTACCGAACTTTCTGTAAAGTTAGAGCTTGCCGTAAAAGAAAATGTAATTGATCGGTTAACCAAAGAAGCGGAGCTTTCTTCTCTGCTGATCTCCCAGGAACAATCCAAGCGAAACTTTTACTGGGGAATTTTTATTGTTCTGGCGCTGGGAATTCCGGTTTCCATTATATTTTACCGCCGTCTTAATGCAAAAAAGAAACTTATAGAAGAAAAACATTCTGCACTAGATCAAACCCATACCTTACTGGAAGAAAAAATTGAAGAACTTCAGGCGCTGAGTAAATTAATTCCCATCTGTTCGCGGTGCAAAAAAGTCCGAGACGACCACGGTTTTTGGGAACAGGTTGATGAATATTTTGTCCGCCACAGCAAAGCAACATTTTCGCATGCTCTTTGCCCAGAGTGCAGCGAAAATTTAAAAAAGAACATGCCTGGTGAATAACAAATCACCTTTTTATAAGCTCATCCAATAATTAATTTTTACAACGTACGTATTATCCGGCGCAACCGCAAAGGTGTGATCAACCGCTGTGGTAAAAGTATTTTCCGCACTATTGCCGCTTTGAAAAAACCGCCTTCCGTGAGACCAGACCAGATAGAAAACACTTCCTTCGGTATATTCCCAGCGCAGTACTACATTAGAAATAAACGACGTGCGGTTAAAATTAGGATTGCCGGTAAACGCATAGGGAAATAAATCTCCGTCCGGCTGTAATGCCGAGAAGTTTTTATAACGTCCCGACGCCCAAAAGAATTGATTGTACAACTGCAAGGAAAGAGTATTGGTAAAAAGAATCGAACTCCGGAGTGTCACATCCGTTTGGTCAACATCTCGTTTTCCATACGCCGCCGCAGGAATATTCGGAGCAAAAAATAATGTACTGTCAATAATTACTCCTGCAAACGAAGCAACGCCGCGCTCGGTTGCATAGCCGAGGGAAAGTTTAAAATCTATGGATGTGCTGGGATGAAGAACCAGCCCTCCGGTAAGTTTATTTTTTTCCGCGCCGATAGTATTTTTCTGATAACTTTCTTCAATGCCGATGATTATCGTTGCGCGATAATCGGTTTGTAATTCACCGCGAAGTGAAAAATTTGCCGGAGAGTTATACGCCCCCAATCCGCGCGGTTCGTACGGATCTTTTGCGGATAATGAATATTGCGTCGAACATTCAAAATCCCAATAATTTAAAAACTCTCCCGAGGCATTCACTTGTATCTGCCGGGAAATTGTCAAGCCGTCAAAATTCCATCGAAAATGCGGACTGATACCGACGCTCCATCGTCGAAAAATTTTTCCGGGAATATAATTTCTTAATGATGTGCTTCCGCTTACGCCGTAATCATTCGGGCTGCCGAAATATCCAATATCGTTAATGTTATATGCTTTCGACGTAAAATCTGCATTAACGCTGTAAATCCAGTTTCCGCTGGTGCGTCCGAATGTGGTGTTGCCGGCGCTTCCTTCTTGAACTGCTCCGTTTGGTAAGAGAAATCGCGAGTGGGCAAAGAATCCGTTAAGACGATAATCATTTCCATTAAATCGTACATCCCAATCCGCGCCGCCGGTGAAAGCAGGATGTTTTCCATTGCGTGCCGTTGCCGTAACAATTCCGCCGATGTTGGAATTTCCGCGAAAATCTTGTTTTATGCGAAATAAATTGTACGAAGCTGTGGGTTCTGCCGTGACTGTTTTTAAATTTCCTAAAGTATCACGGTAGGTAAACTGTTCTTCATTCGTTGCGGCGGTTAAAATTCCGATGGACGTTCCGCTGCTGGTCTTTCCGGAAAATTTCGCCGCCCCGAGTATTGTTGCCGAACTCGGCTCTTCGGTAATATACGCGCCGTCATCCGGCAGATCAATCTCAATGGCTTTACCTATTCGCCGTGAATAAAATAATCCGGGCCCGAAATCGCCGCCGAACGTAACAAAGCGAAGAATTTGTGTTCCTTCAATAAAGAATGGCCTTTTTTCAGGATAAAATGTTTCAATTGTTGAAAGATTCAGAACCGCCGGGTCTGCTTCTATTTGTGCAAAGTCGGGATTCACCGTTGCATCCAAAGTAAAATTTGAAGAAACACCGTATTTAATATCTACTCCTGCGTTCGGTCGAAATTTTTCTTTCTGTATTCTTTGTGAAGTCTGCGGATAATGTTCCGATGAACCGACAACATACGGAAGCACTTCAAAGAGTAGAGGCAATTTTATATCCGCCATACCGGTTACCGTGCCAAAAAGCGACGCTAAGCCGTCAACTCCTTTTCTCATTAATGCCCAGTGAGTTTCTTCCTGTGTGCGGGAAATTTTTCTGCCGAAATTAATTCCCCATGTATCATTCCCTTCCGTAAACCGTATTTGAGATAAAGGAAGTTTCACTTCAACGCTCCAGCCGTTCGGCAGTATTCGCGTTTTCAATTCCCAAATAGGATCCCACGAGAAGTCTTCATTGCGTCCGTCGTTATATTTTATGGCATCCCGCACCGAGCCTGAAGCATAAATGTAAAACATATATGCTGTTTGTTTATCGTTATAGCTGTCTATTCCAATCGCAAAAAAATCAGATTCATTCTCATCGTCTCTTCGGGAAAGCCGGCCGATAATTTTTTCCGGCGACGAATCGCACATCATGGCAAAGAGGTACAAATTTTTATCATCATATAAAAGTTTTACCTCTGTTTGCTCAGTCGCAGGACTGCCTTCATCGGGATCACGCTGAAGAAAATTTGTTGCGATATTTGCCTTTTTCCATACATCGTCATTTCCGTAGCCGTCAATAACCGGCGGCGCTGAAGTACGAACGGCTTTTAGTGTACGGGGATTATTTCCGGCAGAACCGCAAGTGAAGAGAACGATAAGAATAATACCAAAGGAGCGAAGACGATTCATTTCAGATTATTTCTTTCCGGTTTTTCTGAATTTAAAAACGCACTTAAGAGATACGACAGGCAACAGAAGGAAGTTACAGACTATTTTCGGTAAAACGAAATTCTTCTTGAATACCTTAGCATTACAGACGGTTAATTTTTTTTACAGAACCCTTTCGGAAAAGAAGCACTCTCGTATAATCGCAGTGAGAAAAATCACACTGATAAATATTAGAATAAGTGATGCACATAGGTTATAAGGTCTTTCTAAGGATTTATTGCTTGCATCTATACCGGCTGTTCTCTACTTTTCTTTTACCATCTGCACAAAAAATACTTTGGGGAAATCTACACTACATATCGTCTTAGCGTTTACTGTTTTTTCTTTATTACACTCACAACACGCGCAGACTCTTAAGGGGCTTAATCCGGCGAAAAGTATTTCGCAATACTCTCAGGAAGTATGGACTACGGATAATGGACTACCGCAAAATTCCGTTAATGCAATAACACAAACACAAGACGGATATTTATGGATTGGCACACAAGAAGGACTGGTCCGCTTTGACGGCGTTCGCTTTTCTGTGTTTGATAAAAACAATACTCCTGAACTTCATAACAATTATATTTCCGCCTTATATGCCGATACCACTTCCGGGAAACTTTGGATTGGAACATACGACGGCAGCGTTATTATCTATGAGCGAGGCGGCTTCGTTACACTCGATTCAATAAAAAATATTGTAAACAGTCAAATCCATTCATTCTTTCTCGACCGTGATTCTTCAATGTGGATTGGAACGCGGAATAACGGAGCGGTGAAAATATCTTCCTCTTCGGTTACCGCTCTTTCAAACCGGAACGGGCTTGCCGGTAACGATGTGTGGAATATTTTTCGTGACACAAAAGGGAGGCTGTGGTTTGCCACAGAGGCGGGAGTTTCAATTCTCGACGGAGCGGCTGTTTATTCTTTTTCTGAAAAAGAAGGCGTCGCCAGTAAACAAATATTTTCACTTTGGGAAGCCGATGATTCAACACTCTGGGTTGGAACACAAAAAGGCTTGCAAAAACTTTCGTATGAGAGGGGCAGAATAACCGCCAGAGAATTACTTACCACAAAAGACGGACTTCCCGGAAACAGCATTTTAACGATTAAAACCGACGGATTAAATAATGTATGGCTGGCAACCAATAAAGGGCTTGGAAGAATTTTTCATACAAAAATTGAATCTTTTACTATTGCCGACGGGCTCACCGAACGGTTGGTAAATACTGTTTTTTCCGATAGAGAAGGAAATCTTTGGATCGGCACCGACGGCGGCGGGCTGAATGTTTTAAAAGATGGAATTTTTACTTCCTACACAACTAAAGAAGGATTGCCGAATAATATTGTTTGGTCAATTTATGAGGACAAAGATTCATTTTTATGGTTCGGCACGAATGATGGAATTGCACTCTATGATTATAAAACCAAATCGGTAAAGACATTACCAAAAAAAGAAAATCTTTCGCATTATGTTATTTGGAGTTTTATTCAAGACTCAACCGGAGCTTTATGGGTCGGCACCATTAACGGACTGAATAAAATAGTCAACCAGGAAATAGTACCGCTCCCCTCTTTTTTGCAGCCGTTAAAAGAACATTCCATCTCTTCCTTTGTCATTGATCGTAAAGGCGCGCTGTGGATTGGGAGTTCCGACAATGGATTGTATAAAGTTGAAGAGAAAAAAATTTCTTTATTTAATACCCGCAACGGATTTCCGAGCAATTATATTAATTGCCTTGCAGAAGATATGGAAGGCAATATCCTTATCGGCACTGACGGACAGGGACTGATAGTTATGAAAAATGATCTTGTTCGTAATAACTTTACTGTCGCAGACGGGCTTGGTGCAAATTTTATTCATTCAATATATGTCGACTCTCTGGGAACAACATGGATCGGCACATTCGGCGGCGGACTTTCGATTTGGAAAGATTCTTCCATAACAACAATTAATTCCAAAAATGGTTTGTTTGATGATGTGATTTATCAAATTCTTGAAGATAATTTTCACCGGTTATGGATGAGTTGTAATAAAGGTGTTTTTCAAATTGAAAAAAACGAACTGATTGATTTTGCAGAGGGAAGAATTCGTTCCGTCAATTCGCATTCATACGGAAAAGAAAACGGCATGGCGAGCACAGAATGTAACGGAGGCACCAGCCCTGCCGGATGGAGAACGCACGACGGGCATCTCTGGTTTCCAACGGCAAACGGCGTTACGACTGTTAATCCGAAAAATATTTCTGTCAATACGCAGCCGCCTCTTGTGGTGTTAGAAGATTTTGTTATAGACGACCAAAATTTTTCACCTTCCGATGCGCAGGTAATTCCTCCGGGAAAACAGCGATTTGAATTTCGCTATACCGGATTGAGTTTCGACGGACCGAGAAAAATTCAATTTAAAGTTTACTTGGAAGGATACGACCAGGAATGGTATGATGTCGGAACCAGACGCGCCGCCTATTATTCGCATCTTCCTCCGGGCGAATATACTTTTCACGTTATAGCCGCCAATGCCGACGGAATCTGGAATACCACCGGTGCTTCATTTCCTTTTGTTGTACAGGCACAGTTTTATCAAACATCATTATTTTTATTTTTTGTTGTTGTTACCGTACTCCTTCTTTTTTATGGAATTTTTCGCTGGCGCACCCGCCAGATTGTGCAGCGTGAACAGGCTCTTTCTCATCTTGTGGAGCTGCGCACAAAAGATTTAAATAATGCAAAGAAGGAGGCGGAAAATCTTCTTCACGAAGCTGAACAACACCGCGAGATTGCCGAAAAAGCCAATACCATGAAAACTCAGTTATTGTATGTTGCGGCGCATGATATGAAAAGCCCGCTGATGTCCATTGAAGGATTGGCAAAAGAAATCTCTCTTACCCCTCGGTTAGATGATCATTCGTTTGAACTTTCCAAAATGATTCAACTGAATGCCTCACGGATGGTTTCACTCATCAGTGATTTATTAAATCTTTCGGCAATTGAAAGCGGAAAGATACAATTAGAATTTGAAACACTGAACGCTTCGGAAATTACCGCTCTTGTTGTTTCCGGTTACGAAATTCAAGCCCAGCGAAAAGAACAAAAAATTATTTTTCGCGCAAACCCGAAAAAAGAATACCTTATTTCTGCGGACAGCACGCGCATTCAGGAAGCGCTGGAAAATCTCGTCAGCAACGCCATTAAATATTCGCCGGTCGGAGCCTCTATTTCCATCAGCGTTGAAGAGTACGACGGTAAGATTCGTATTGCCGTTCATGACGAAGGACCGGGCTTTTCGGATTCCGATAAAGAAAAAATCTTTAAGCGCTTTCAAAAACTTTCTGCACAGCCGACCGGCGGAGAAATTTCTACCGGTTTGGGACTTGCCATTGTAAAGGAAATTATTGAAGCCCATAAAGGAACGATTACGCTTGAAAGCGAACCGGAAAAAGGAAGCACGTTTTTTATTGACCTGCCGGCAGTAAAATCTTCGTGAAATTTTTTCTGCAATTGCTTACCTTCTGTTAATAACTTTTTAAACTATTTTATGCTCAATTCCCTGCTGCTCGAACAGCCGCTGGTTTTTTTTGATTTAGAAACAACCGGCATTAATACATCAAAAGACAGAATTATTGAACTGTATGCCGTAAAAATTTTTCCGGATAAAACCCGCGCGCAGATTTACCGGCGGTTTAATCCTGAAATACCCATTCCTGCGGATGCTTCTGCCGTTCACGGCATTACCAACGCCATGGTAGCGCAGGAACCGCCGTTTAAGAAACACGCCTCAGAGCTGTTTCAATTTTTTTCCAGATGCGATATTGCCGGATTTAACATTGTGAAATTCGATATTCCCATTCTGGTAGAAGAATTTTTTCGCGCCGGTATTGCCGACGATCCGTTTACTGCATCGCGGTTTGTTGACTGCTATTCTATTTTTCATAAAAAAGAACCGCGTAACCTTGCTGCAGCGTTACAATTTTATGCGCAGGAAGAACTTCTCAATGCGCATTCTGCCGAAGCCGATGTGGAAGCAACAATTAAAATATTACAGGGACAGCTTTCCAAATATCCAGACCTTGAACCGAATGTGGATATGCTTTCGGCATTTTCTTCGGCAAACAAACAAATTATTGATTACGACGGGAAATTTTCGCGTAATGCAGACGGACGGATAGTTTTTACGTTCGGCACCAATAAAGGAAAAGCTGCCTCAGATAATCCCGGAATGCTTCAATGGATGTTGCAGCAGGATTTTTCCGGGCATACAAAATACATTGCCCGAAAAATTTTAGCCGGCGAGTTACAATAAAAAACGGCGCAGAGCTATCTTGTTCTGCGCCGAATTAAAGGAGAAAGAGAATTATTTTTTATCTAATTTTTTTCTTCGGAATATCGAAATTGTAAATCCCGTTAATATTAACAGTGTTCCAATCCACACCAGACTGATAAACGGCTTAATGCTTGCTTCAATTGTCAGCGTCTCTTCTTTTTCAACTTTTTGTTCGCCTCTGCTCTTTGGTAAGGAAATCTGAATTACCGATCTGCCGTCTCCCATTCCGCCGATATTTATTGCCTGCAACTCAACGGTATCATCTAATAATTTTGATTTTACTCCGAAATATTTCGGCACATTTTCTCCGAATACAACGTAGGGAATAATTGTTTCTTTTTTTCCTTTCAATGAAATTTCCAACACCACGCCGACTTTCATTCCTTCGGCGCTCATTTCGGTATGATTGCTGTTCATTTCAAAAGCAGAGAACTTTATCGATGCTTCGCCGATTTGTATTGTTTCTTCTTTATGAAGAAGAAATGTTCCGTTATTACTCATGCGCTGGTCTTCAAAACTTACCGGCGAAATATATACGTCTTTTGAAAAGAATGATTCAATATCGGGATTCCGCATCGTTCCCTGATTTTCCGTTTCAAACATTACCGGATGAAGAATTTTTGTTGTTCCCTCTTTTGTTACATTTACCGTAAATTGATGTTTGTTCCCTTCCAGAATTTCTTTTCCGGTGTACGTAACAGTGTAGCCGAACATTGACTGCGGCTTATTCAGTTCCAACACCGCCGGTTTTTCCTGATCATAATTTCCCGAAATAATAACGCCGATTAAAAATACCGCAACGCCGATGTGGGTAATTTTTCCTCCCATTGTACGAATATCGCCCCGCGAGGTAAGATAAATAATTTCGATATTCGCATAGAGAACAAAGATTGCCGCAAAGTTATACAGAATAAACATTGGATTGAATGAACTAAAGAACGCAATTGCCAGAGAGCCGGCGAATGCCGTGCTTAACGGCTTCCAGATTTTTACTTTTAATAACGTTGTATCTTCTTCTTCCCAGCGAACATAAAAACTGTAACCGATTAACAACATCATAAAAATCGCAACGGGAAAATTCATTCTGTTATAAAAAGAAGGCTCAACCTGCGTAGTGGAAAACATCGGCAGGCTTGTTCCGAAGAAAACAATAATTGCGCTGGCAAGCAGAACCAACGAACCGAGCGTCAATGCAAATTCCCGCGTCAGCCATTGCATCGGACCAGCGAGCGCTTTTAATTCCGAGCGGCGCACAAAAAGAAAACCAAACCCCAACGCTATTGCGCCGAAAAGAAACAGCACTAACATTCCGTACACAATAGCGCCTGGATCGGTAAACGAATGTACGGAAGAATCGCCGAGCACGCCGCTTCGTGTTAAGAATGTTGAATAGATAACCAATACAAAAGAAAGAATTGCAAAAATAAAATTAGTGCGGACAAGTTTTCCGGTTCGCAGCTGCACAAGCATACTGTGAATTAATGCCGCCGCAATAAGCCATGGAATAAGCGAAGAATTTTCTACCGGATCCCATCCCCAATAACCGCCCCAGCCCAGTACGCCGTACGCCCAGTACGCGCCAATCATTAACCCGGCGCTGAGCGCTAATCCTGAAAACAACACCCACGGAAACGCCGCCGAAATCCAATGCGAATAATCTCTGCGCCATAATGCCGCAACGGCAAAACTAAACGGCACCGCCATAACGGCAAAACCGATAAACAACACCGGCGGATGTGCAATCATCCAGACATTTTGCAGCAACGGATTTAAACCGCGTCCGTCAAACGGCACCTGACCAGCCGTAAGCTCTCCGGGAAATTGTTCGTAAATTGTTTTAAACGGAGATTTTGCAATGAGCAGAAGAACAAGAAATGTTTGAACAGCAAGAAATATTGCAAGAATATGTTCTTCTATATTTCGTTTTCTTGTGTAGGAAAATAAAAATAAACTTATTACTGCCGAACAAAGCGCCCAAAATAAAAAGCTTCCTTCCTGACCCGCATAAAAAGTTGAAAGTAAAAGGTGAAGCGGTAAATCGCGCGAAGAATAGCTCCACACATACGCAATGGAAAAATCGTGCAGAAGAATTTTCGTCATTAATAATATCGAGGCGGTAAAAATTCCCAGCGCGCTGAATAAAAATCCGGCTCTGCCGATTTTAATTTTTTCTCTTTTTCCTAATGCCGCCTGAACGTAGCCGAAAACGGCAAGAATTCCTGCAACTAATGAGAGATATAATGCAAATTTCCCAATCATGCTAAAGTGCCCTTTCTTTTTATTCTTGAAATTATTCAAATATCAAGAATTTTGAGTATTTTGTAAACAAACAGATAATTTCATTGATGTATTATTCAACAACCGTACCGAGAATTAAATGGAAGAGATAGAAAAGATTTATCAACTGATTCATCTTGCTGAAAAGCTGAAATTTGAGCTCCGCCACAGTTCCACATCTACCGGAAGAAAAGAGAGCGTTGCCGAACACACATGGCGCATGGCACTCATGGGATTGCTTACAGCCAAAAAATTAGATAAACAGATTGATACCGAAAAATTATTAAAGATGATTCTCATTCATGATCTTGTGGAAGCTGAAGCCGGAGACACGCCGGTTCCGTTTATGCTTAACAACGAAGACGTAAAGAAAGAAAAAGAAAAAAAGGAGCGTGCGGCAATTGCGCATATCCGTTCATTATTAAATAATGAAATAGGGGAAGAAATATTTTCTCTTTGGAATGAATTTGAAGAATGCGAAACGTATGAAGCGAAAACCGCCAACGCTTTAGACAAACTTGAAGCACAAATTCAGCATAACGAAGCAGATATTTCTACATGGATTCCCGTGGAATATGAATTAATTTATTCGCGAAGAAAATATACGGCATTTGATTCTTTTCTCGATAAATTCCGGGCAATGGTTGAAGAAGAATCCGAAACAAAACTCCGCAATTACGGAATTGATGTTGACGCGGTTAAACGAAAGCTGAATTTGGAAACATAATTCTTATTTTTTTCATCTTTCGATAACGTAAAAGCTGCTCTTCTTCTTTCCCATTCATAAGATTTTTTTCGTATTGTTTCCATTTCTGAAAAAATAACACTCAAATCTGTATAAAAACTGAATAAATAAGCGCTATTATTCTGGCAATGTATTTGCACTATAGGAATGAAAACCTGCCGGCGGATAGTTGTTTCTGGTTTTTGCTGCGATGATTTTTACTTTTTTCTTCCGCCGTTGAAATTGAATATTGAATTAACTATGGAGTGAGTATGTCTAATAAATCTCAAGAAGTTGTTCGTGAAATGGTAAACGTTGACGGTAACGAAGCCGCCGCCTACATTGCACACAAAACAAATGAAGTAATTGCCATTTATCCCATCACCCCGTCATCCAATATGGGTGAATGGTGCGATCAATGGTCATCGGAAGGAAGAAAAAATATTTGGGGAACGGTGCCGACCGTTGCAGAGTTGCAGAGTGAAGGAGGCGCTTCCGGCGCTGTTCACGGTTCGCTTCAAACCGGTTCGCTCACCACAACATTTACGGCATCGCAAGGTTTATTGCTGATGATTCCGAATATGTTTAAGATTGCCGGCGAATTAACTTCAACGGTTTTTCACGTTTCCGCCCGCTCCATAGCTGCGCAGGGTCTTTCCATTTTCGGCGATCACAGCGACGTGATGGCAACCCGTTCAACGGGATGGGCAATGCTCTGCTCGCATAACGTTCAGGAAGTGATGGACTTTGCGTTAATTGCACAAGCCGCAACGCTTGAAGCGCGCATTCCGTTTATTCATTTCTTCGACGGGTTCCGCACTTCCCATGAAGTAATGAAAATTGAACAGCTCGCCGACAGCGACATTCGCGCAATGATCAGCGAAGAATTTGTTACCCAGCACCGCCGGCGCGCCCTTACGCCGGATAATCCGGTGATGCGCGGAACAGCACAAAATCCTGATGTGTATTTTCAGGGACGTGAAACCGTCAATCCGTTTTACACTGAAACACCGGGGATTGTTCAAAAGTGGATGGATAATTTTGCAAAAATTGTGGGACGGCAATATCACCTGTTTGATTATTACGGCGCACCGGATGCAGAGCGGATAATTGTGTTAATGGGTTCCGGTTCCGAAACCGTTCACGAAACCGTTGATGCGCTGATGGAACAGAATGAAAAAGTCGGTGTGGTAAAAATTCGTTTATACCGTCCCTTCTCTCTAAAACATTTTATTGAAGCTCTTCCTTCAACAACAAAATCCATTGCGGTGCTTGACCGTACAAAAGAACCGGGAACAACCGGCGAACCGATGTATCTTGATGTTGTAGCGGCAATGTCTGAATACTATGCTGAAGGAAAATCAAAATTTGCGTCGTATCCGCGCATTATCGGCGGAAGATACGGCTTGGCTTCAAAAGAATTTACGCCGGCAATGGTAAAAGCTGTTTACGATGAAATGAAAAAAGAAAAACCGAAAAATCATTTCACGGTTGGAATTATTGATGACGTCTCCCACACATCGCTTGATGTAGATTATTCATATTCAACCGAAAAAGATGATGTCTTCCGCGGATTGTTTTACGGACTTGGTGCAGACGGAACTGTCGGCGCAAATAAAAATTCCATAAAAATTATCGGCGATGAAACGGATTTCTTCAGCCAGGGATATTTTGTTTACGATTCTAAAAAATCCGGTTCCACAACCGTTTCTCACTTACGGTTCGGTCCGCGTCCGATTCATTCTACCTATTTAATTACCAAAGCAAATTTTGTTGCCTGCCATCAATGGCAGTTCCTGGAAAAGTTTGATATGCTCTCTTCCATTATTGACGGCGGAACATTTCTCATCAACTCGCCGTTCCCTGCCGAGCGTGTTTGGGATCAGCTGCCTGTGAGTGTTCAAAAAAATATAATCAGTAAAAATTTGCACTTGTATGTGATAGACGGAAATGCCGTGGCGCAGAAAACCGGCATGGGCGGACGCGTGAATACAATTATGCAAACCTGCTTCTTTGCAATTTCCGGCGTGCTGCCGAAAGAAGAAGCTATTGAAGCAATTAAGAAATCCATTAAAAAAACCTACGGCAAAAAAGGGGAAGATATTGTAAAAATGAATTTCGCCGCTGTAGATCAGACCATTGAAAATCTTCAAAAGGTAGAGTACCCGAAAGAAGTAACGAGCAAAATTACGCTTCGCCCGGTTGTTCCTTCTCATGCGCCGGAATTTATTCAGAACGTAACGGCAAAGATGATCGCCGGAGAAGGAGATAAAATACCGGTCAGCGCAATGCCGGCTGACGGAACATATCCGACGGGAACAACAACATGGGAAAAGCGAAATATCGCTTTAGAAATTCCGGTGTGGGATCAGGAATGGTGCATTCAATGCGGTAAATGCGCTATTGTTTGTCCGCACGCAACAATCCGCATAAAAGTATTTGATAATGAATTGCTGAACGATGCGCCGGAAACTTTTAAGCACATGCAGTACAAGGGAAACGAATATAAAGGACAGGCATACTCCATTCAAGTGGCACCGGAAGACTGCACCGGATGCGGCATTTGCGTTGAAGTCTGCCCGGCAAAAAATAAAAAAGAGACAAAATTCAAAGCGTTGAACATGATGCCTCAGCCGCCGATTCGCGAACAAGAAACAAAAAATTGGGATTACTTCTTAACTCTGCCCGATATCGACAAGCGAAATGTTCAAATGAACAGCATTAAAGGCTCGCAGTTCTTACAGCCGCTGTTTGAATTTTCCGGCGCGTGTTCCGGCTGCGGCGAAACTCCGTACATAAAACTTGTTTCGCAGTTATTCGGAGATAGAACCGTAGTGGCAAACGCCACCGGCTGCTCATCAATTTACGGCGGAAATCTTCCCACGACTCCGTGGTCGAAAAATAAAGACGGAAGAGGTCCGGCGTGGTCTAATTCATTGTTTGAAGATAACGCCGAATTCGGAATGGGATACAGGCTTTCTATTGATAAACAAAATGAACAAGCACGCGAATTGTGTCTCCGCCTGCTTCCGATACTCGGCGAGCCGCTGATTAATGAAATTCTTTCTTCAAAACAAGAAAGCGAGGAAGAAATTTTCTCACAGCGCGAACGAGTTGCAAAATTAAAAGAAGAATTAAAGAAACATTCTTCAAATGCTGAAGCGAGACACCTGCTGGAAATTGCCGATTATCTTGTGAAGAAAAGCGTTTGGATTATGGGAGGCGACGGCTGGGCATACGATATCGGATTCGGCGGATTAGATCATGTGCTGGCTTCAGGAAAAAATGTGAACATTCTTGTGCTGGATACGGAAGTCTATTCCAATACCGGCGGACAAATGTCGAAATCGACACCGCGCGGCGCTGTAGCAAAATTTGCCGCCGGCGGAAAACCGGCAGGGAAAAAAGATCTCGGACTTATTGCCATGAGTTACGGAAATGTATATGTGGCACAAATTGCCATGGGCGCAAACGATCTGCACACGGTGAAAGCAATTCTGGAAGCCGAAGCGTATGACGGTCCTTCGCTGATAATTGCCTACAGCCATTGCATTGCGCACGGCATTAATATTACGTACGGAATGAATCAGCAAAAACTTGCGGTCGATTCCGGTTATTGGCCCCTGTATCGTTACAATCCGGCTCTTGCCGATGCCGGAAAGAATCCGTTCCAATTAGATTCCAAAGCGCCGAAAGTGCGGGTTGAAGATTTTGCGTACAACGAAATCCGCTTTAAGATGCTGACAAAAATGGATCCGGATAAAGCGAAGGAATTAATGAAAGAAGCGCAGAACGATATTAACAAGCGGTGGCGTTATTACGAACAGCTTTCTCGTATGGAATATGGCAACAGTACCGCTCCAAAAGAATCGGCACATTAACGACAGAACAGAAATCTGATATTTTTGATTTAAAAATTTACTTGGAGAAATTTTTATGGACTTATCAACAACATATCTCGGATTACCGTTAAAGAATCCCATTGTGGCTTCTGCCTCGCCGATGTCGCGCACCGTCGGCTCAATTCGGTTAATGGAAGATTACGGTGCATCGGCGGTAGTGTTATATTCAATTTTTGAAGAACAAATTCGCCACGAATCAAAAGAAATTTTTCATCACCTTACCGCGCCGGCGGAAAGTTATGCGGAAGCCACTTCATATTTTCCTGAGCCGCATGAATACCACGCCGGACCGGATGAATATCTTGAACATATCCGGCGCGTGAAAGAATCGGTCGGCATTCCGGTTATCGGTTCCATTAACGGCGTTACAGATGGCGGCTGGATTGAATATGCCAAACTGATTGAACAAGCAGGCGTTGATGCGCTGGAATTAAATATTTATTACATCCCGACCGATTCATCGGTGCCGAGCGATTCAATAGAAAAAACCTATTACGATATTGTGAACGATGTTCGCAGCCAAGTAAAAATTCCCATAGCGGTAAAAATGTCTCCGTTCTTTACTTCGGTTGCAAATGTTGCGCGCAATCTGGATGCCATGGGGGTGAACGGGTTAGTGTTGTTCAACCGGTTTTATCAGCCGGATATTAATCTCGACACATTAAATGTTGAGCCGGGAGTTGTGTTAAGCAGTTCCAATTCCATTCGGCTTCCACTCCGCTGGATTGCCATTCTCAACGGAAAAATTAAGGCAAGTCTTGCGGCAACCACCGGCGTTCACACAGCGGAAGATGTTATTAAATTAACCATGGCCGGCGCCGATGTAACCATGATGTGTTCCGCTCTTCTCCGCCACGGACCGAGAAAAATTCGTGAAGTGCTGGATGATATGCAGCGCTGGATGATTGATCGTGAATATGAATCGCTGAATATGATGCGCGGAAGCATGAGCCATAAAAATGTTGCCGATCCTTCGGCGTTTGAACGGGCAAATTATATGAAAGCGCTGCAAAGTTATATGTAACACAGAATTCTCTCCTCAGCTATACTCCTCCTAGGGCAGATCTTACGCAGCAGGTCTGCCCTAATTTTTTTAAATATCAACAAGAAAAATTTCTTGGTTTTTGAAATTCCTGCGTTATTAATAATTGAGAAATTAGATTTGTGCTTCGGTGTAAATCAGCGGCATGAAGAGTTCTTTTTTTGTGTTGTGGAAATTAAATTAACCGTTCTTTGTATGCTTTTGCTAAAAGCTCTCCGCGGGTATTAACATGAAGTTTACTGTAGATGTTTCGTATATGGGTATTAACGGTATGATAACTGAGATAGAGTTTTTCTGCAATTTGCTGTTTTGTATATCCTTCTATAAAGTATCTTAATAATTCCTGGTCAAGTCTTATTTGTTGTGTAAAATATTTGGAGGTTATTCACGCTACCAGT
>JACFMZ010000164.1 GCA_019455105.1 Bacteroidota bacterium
AAAAACGACAGCGGCACGTATCATTTTAAAATGAAGCAGGCAATTCCGTCGTATCTTCTTGCGCTGGCAATCGGCGATTTGGATTTTCGACCGATCGGAAACCGCTGCGGCGTATATTCCGAACCGGCAATGGTAGAAAAAGCGGCGTACGAATTTGCCGATATGGAAAAAATGGTTGAAGCGGCGGAAGAATTATACGGACTGTACCGCTGGGAACGTTATGATGTTATTGTTCTTCCCCCCAGTTTTCCGTTCGGCGGAATGGAAAATCCCCGTTTAACTTTTGCCACACCGACGGTTATTGCAGGCGACCGCTCGCTTGTTGCTCTTGTTGCACATGAACTTGCTCACTCATGGTCAGGCAATCTTGTTACCAATGCAACATGGAACGACTTCTGGCTGAACGAAGGATTTACCACCTATTTTGAACATCGTATTATGGAAAAATTATACGGCAGAACATATTCTGAAATGCTTGCCGTTCTCACTTTAAAGGATTTACACGCAACAATAAATGAACTCGGCGCATCCCGCCCCAATACAAAATTGAAACTCGATCTTGTCAATCGCGATCCCGATGACGGCATGACCGATATTGCCTACAATAAAGGATACTTTTTTCTCCGCTTATGCGAAGAAACCTTCGGGCGTGAACAATGGGATGCATTCTTAAAAAAATATTTTAACGAACACGCTTTCCAATCTATGACCACCGAACAATTCGTTGAATATTTTAAGAAAAATCTTCTCGCTAAAAATAAAGCGCTGGCATCAAAAATTAATTACGAAGAATGGATTTACCAGCCGGGACTGCCGGCGAACTGTCCGCAGCCGAAATCGGCAGAGTTCGAGAAAGTTACCGCGCAGCTGAATGCATTTTTAAGCGGAACGCCGGCAACGCAGTTAGAGACAAAAAATTGGACAACGCATCATTGGCTCTATTTCCTTGGAAATCTCCCGGATACACTTTCAAAAGAAAAAATGATTGAGCTTGATTATACTTTTAACTTTACACGAACCGGAAATTCCGAAATTGCCTGCGAGTGGTTTTTACATTGCATTAAAGCGCATTATGAAACAGCATACGGACCATTAAAAAACTTTTTAATGAGTGTCGGCAGAAGAAAATTTTTAAAACCATTGTATTCGGAACTTGCCAAAAAACCTGAAGATAAAACATGGGCAAAAGAAGTGTATGCGCAAGCCCGCGCAGGATATCATTCCGTCAGCGCAAATACCATTGATGGAATTTTAAAATAACAAATGAAGAAACGGCAGGTTTCAAACGCCTGCCGAATTCTGCTCACATCACTATACCCATGTATCGCACGCTATTTTTATTTTGTATTGCTCTTTTTTCCTGTTCGCACAAAAACGAACAGCAGACGGAGCAGCAGCCCGCCGCACAGACGCAGAAAGAATTATCGTGGAGCGAGAAGACATATCTGATTCAAAAAAAATTTAACAATGTGTACACTGCCGGCTGGGAAGGCGCCAACGGCGCAATCGGCGATGCCTATCTTTTCCGCACAACACAAGATTCTTCCATTCTCAAAAAATATTTGAACGAATTCGATTTAACAAAAATGTTCAACGGAACATGGGTGGATGACCGCGCCTGGATTGCTCTCGCAGAATTATACTGGTGGGAATTTTCCGGAAAAACAAATCAACGCTGGGTTGAAGATGCGAAGCAGCGTTATCTTGATGCGCGAGGCGAAGGACGGCTTTCTGCACACGAAGGATTTTGGAGCTGGTATAATTATCCTTCCCATTGGCGCGTCAATGAAGCAATTATTACCAACAGCAACATGAATCAAATGGTTACTGTTGCCTGCAAATTATTTGACGCAACAGGCAGCAATGTATTTTTAAACGATGCACTCCTTGTCTGGAACGGCGACGGAAAAACTCCGGGAATTGAAAAAACATTTTACCGCGGAAACGGAATCTGGCAGGGGAAAGGCGGACTTGCCGCATTCGGCAAACAGCTTCCGTGGGAATCGGCAAGTTATTTATCCGTGCTTGCCGCGCTGTATCATTCAACGCATCAGGAAAAATTTAAAACCATGGCGGTGGCTTCCGTACAGCATATTCTCAATCCGAAAAACGGCTGGGTTGACTCGACTGATTTTTATCAAATACACATGGACGGCAACGGCGCGTTTGTTCACTTTTTATTAGATGCGTATGAAATTGCGCCGCAGGAACTTTCTGATGTTCCGGCGAAGATTGAAAAAATGCTCACTCATGTTTGGACGAACCATCACGGTCAGGCGTTTGTTACGCTGCACCGCGAATACGATCATGCAATACGCAACGGCTGGAATCCCAACGGAGGCGAAGACGGCTACGGTGTTGATGAAATCGGAACGGTGCACGCGCAGTCTCAGGCGCTGCGCGCGTTTGGAGTGTTTAGTTATTTTGATATTTCACGCAAAGACGCCAAGAAGTTAAATTAGTTCTCTTTAATCTTATTCTGATTTTTTTTGCGTTCTCAAACTCTGTTTCAAAACGCGAATCAGAGATTCGCTTATATTGCATTCCAAACGAAACGTTGAGAACGAGATATTAACTTTGCTTTTTGTTTCATACGATACGTTCCTTTCTTTTAGTTTTTAGATTACCCCTTGGAACGTATAAATACATTTTCATTTTTTTATTCGTTTTTAAAAACAAAAAGGCCGTTTAATAATACTATTAGTGGACGGCTTTTTATCATTTTCATCTCGTTTTGTCAAACTTTTTGAAACGCCTCTTCAAACTCCGCTCTTCGTAGTTCTTCATTATAGAATGGCATTCCCCAAATAGAATAATTATTTCCATCCCACAATTGCTCAATGAAATGCTCATCTTTCAATCGTTTCAAGAAAGATTCTTTCCATTCATCTGTTTTTAATAAATGACTTCCTTTAGGTTCGATAAATATCTGATAATGTAGCGTTTCTTTTGTTTCTTTTTTAGAAAGAAATAAAACAAAATCCGGTTCTAACGGTTTGCCGTCGTCAAAATTATAAATTTTAAAACTTCTTTCGTTTCGGATAAGATATATTTCATCATACTTCTTTTTTAACTGCTCGTATGTTTTGTTAATATACTTTATGAAAAGTTTTTCTTCTGATGTTCCGAAACTATCATCAAACACAT
>JACFMZ010000024.1 GCA_019455105.1 Bacteroidota bacterium
GAACATTTATTGTAATGAAAAATCCTATTTACACAAATTATTTTACAGACTCGTATAAAAATCAAAACTCTATGCAACTCTATCTATTTACAGCGCAATTATCTTCTAAAATATTAAATATCTACCCTCACCTCGGTATTTCGCTGCTTGCTTCTTCTTTTCGCATTCTCTACATTAGCTCCATGAAAAAGAAAATTATTATACTCTATATCCTTCTTATTCTTTTTGCCGTTGCGCTTCACTTCTATCTCGGCGGAATCTTTCAGAGCTTAACGACTCTCTTTTTTCTCATTGCTCTGTTTCTTCTTGTTATGCTGGAACAGACGCTGCACAAAAAACGAATGAACAACTGGGCGGTAATTCGGAACGAAGGAAAATGGCGCTTTATCGGCATCCGGTTTGTGCTGGTTCGGGGCGGAATAATTTTTCTGCTGATCGTCTCGTTTATTCCGAAGGTCACGCCCGGCATTCTTACGCTTTCCGTTATTCTGCCGCTGTTTGCGGTCTTGCTGTTTGCGGGAAATGAAACATGGAAGGAATGCGAATCTCAATTCGGCATTGATTCGCTCCGGGCGCTCTCCCAAAAAATTTCCGTTATGAAAAACTAAATTCCGCTTCTTCCTTTTTGACTTTCATTCTTTCGTGTTGTACCTTGCAGTAGGTAAAAATATTTCGGGGTAATGCAACACTATCTTCGTCTCTCGCTCTATACGCTTGGTCTTATTATTCTTCAAACGACCATCATTCCGTTTACGTCTGTTGGTAATATTATTCCGGACCTTTTATTAATCTGGATTGTGTATATTGCCGTAACGCGCGGACAAATTCCGGCAGCGATTTTTGGATTTGCTGTCGGGCTCTGTTTGGATTTTCTCAGCGGACAGTTTATCGGTCTTTCCGCGCTCTGTAAAACCGTTGCCGGTTTTCTTGCCGGATATTTTTATCACGAAAACAAAGTGGATGTTACGCTCAGCAATTATCAGTTTTTGGTAATCACCGGCGCCGTTTCGCTGGTGCACAACATTCTCTATTTTATTATTTTCACGCAGGGAAGCGACGTGCCGCTGGCGGCGGCAATTTTTCAGTTCGGCGTTTTTTCCACGCTTTATACAACGGCAATGGCGCTCCTTCCGTTCTTTTTTTATTCACGCAGGCTTTCTTTACGATGATGGTGCAGAATGTTTGAAGAGTTTGGTTCATCGCAGCGCAGAATGATTTTTAAAGGCATTCTCGCCTTTCTTTTTCTTCTTCTTTTCGGAAGATTATACCAGCTGCAATATGTGTACGGCGAACAATACGGCAAAGAGGCGGAAGAGAACAGTATCCGCAACATTCCCAAAGTGCCGATTCGCGGATATGTGTACGACCGAAAAGGCCGGCTGCTGGTGGATAATCATCCTTCATACACCGTCATGCTGACGCCGATTGATTTTGATAAAAAAAATCTTCCGCTTCTTTCTTCCATTCTTTCCCTGCCGGAAAATATTATTGAAGAAAAAATCCGCACGGCAAAAAAATACAATCAATTCATTCCGTCGCGCCTGAAACGGGATATCAGCTTCGGCGAGCTTTCCATGCTGGAAGAGTATAAAGACAATCTTGCCGGCGTAGAAATACAGATGGAATCGAAACGCTCGTACTCGTCTTCCGTTCACGGCAGCCATCTCTTCGGCTATGCAAAAGAAATTTCCGATGTGCAGTTGGAAAAAAATAAAAGTTATTATCAGCCGGGAGATATCATCGGCAGCACCGGCATTGAAGCAAAGTATGAAGAAGTTCTGCGGGGCGAAAAAGGATGGAATTTTATTTCGCAAAATGCCAAAGGACAAATTATCGGCACGTTTGATAACGGCAAGCACGATATTCCTTCAAAAGACGGATTAGATTTATATTTGAATATTGACGCCAAAGTTCAAGCCGTTGCCGAATCGTTAATGACCGGGCAGCGCGGCGCCGTAGTTGCCGTTGACCCGCGCACCGGCGGCATTCTTGCTTTCGTCAGCAAACCGGATTATAATCTTTCTATTTTCAGCGGAACAACAACGCCGGAACAATGGTACGCGCTGAACAACAATCCGGAAAAACCGCTCTTCAACCGCGCAACATTAACGCGGTATCCGCCCGGTTCTACCTTTAAAATGCTGCTGGCGCTCGCCGCGCTCGATAAAGGAATTATTGACGAGAACTGGACGGTGGTTTGTCCCGGTTCGTTCCGTTACGGCAATAAAGTTTTTGCCTGCGAACATGTTCACGGAAAAGTAAACGTGGTGGATGCCATTCACAAATCGTGCAACGTTTTCTTCTACCAATTAATGTTAAAAGTCGGTTTAGATGATTGGTCAGAAGTCGGAAAAGAATTCGGGTTCGGAAAAATTTCCGGCGTTGATATTCTTGAAGAGAATCCCGGACTGCTTCCGGACAGGGAATATTACGACCGCGTTCACGGAAAAGGGAAATGGGGTCCCGGATATTTAATTTCGCTCGGTATCGGTCAAGGGGAAGTCGGCGTTTCGCCTCTGCAAATGGCGGATTACGCCGCCGCGCTTGCCGAACAAGGAACGTGGTACACGCCGCATTTTGTTGACCGCATTTATAATAAACAGACAAAAACATTTCATAAAATGCAGACGCCGATGCACACCGTCCCTCTTTCCGAACATGCCTGGAATCTTGTTCGTGAAGGAATGCGCCGCGCGGTTATGGAACCGCACGGAACAGGATACGCCGCGCGCATTCCGGGAATTGAAGTCGCCGGAAAAACCGGTACGGCGCAGAATCCGCACGGAAAATCACACGCCTGGTTTATGGGGTTCGCGCCGTTTGATAATCCCAAAATTGCCGTCTGCGTTCTTGTGGAAAATGCCGGCTACGGCGGAGCCATTGCCGCGCCGATTGCCGGATTATGCATGGAACAATATTTGTACGGAGAAATTATCCGCTTCGGATCGAAATCATCAAAAGCAGCAGTTGCCGCAAATCAATAATGAATTCATTTTTTAAAGAATATTTTGACACCGTTCTCTTCTCCACCGTCATTGCGCTGGCTGCCGTCGGATTAATTTCTATTTACAGCGCTACGTTTGATGCGTATGCGGGAAGAGATTTTTACCGTCAGCTGACTTGGGTCGGCATCGGGTTAATTGCCATGCTGGTTACCATGCTTGTTCCTTTGCGCTGGCTTCAGCGGCAGGCATTCACAATTTTCTTCTCTTCGCTCCCGCTTCTTATTCTCGTTCTCATTATGGGGCGCAGAGTGTACGGGTCGCAAAGCTGGCTCGGCATTGCCGGGCTGGGAATTCAGCCATCGGAGTTCATAAAAATTTCTACTTTGCTTGCACTCTCATCATTTCTCAGCCGAAGCGATGTGCGTGCCACTGATTTAAAAGATTTGGTGAAGGCGGGGGGTATTGTACTTCTCCCCATTACGCTGATTATGATGCAGCCGGATTTCGGAACGGCGCTGACATTTCTCGGAATGTTTATTCCCGTGTTGTTCTGGGCGGGCGCTTCTCAATTTCTTATTATCATTATTATTGCTCCGGCATTTATCGGCGTTGCTTCCATTATCGGCACTACCCCCTTTCTACTTGTGCTTCTTCTTCTCGGAATTGGTTTATATGCTGTCGGCGGAAACCGGTTTGTTGCCGCACTGGTCTTCGGCGCCAACGCGTTAATCGGGTTATTAGTACAGCTTGTGTACGATAAACTTCCGCTGTATCAGCAGAAACGAATTCAAACGTTTCTCGATCCGAATAATGATCCTCTCGGCGCCGGCTATAATGTTATTCAGGCAAAAGTCGCCATCGGTTCCGGCGGATTGTGGGGAAAAGGATTTTTGCACGGCACGCAAACGCAGTTAAGCTTTATTCCGAAACAGTGGACCGATTTTATCTTTTGCGTTCCGGGAGAAGAATTCGGATTTATCGGTGCGTTAATTATTCTCGCGTTGTTTGCGTTGTTATTATACCGCGGAGTTCGTCTCGCTACCATTACCAAAAACCGCTTCGGAAGTCTGCTCGCAATCGGCATTACTTCGCTGCTGGCATTTCATATTTTTGTCAATATCGGCATGAGCGTCGGACTGATGCCGGTGATCGGCATTCCGCTTCCCTTTCTCAGTTACGGCGGCTCCTCTCTTCTTTCGTATATGATTATGGCGGGGCTGCTGATGAATGTGTACGCCAATAGAAAAGAATATTAATGTAAAAGGAAATCTTTGTTTTTCCCTCTCTCAGGAAAGTTCTGCCGAACTATGCTCTTCCGCTTGTGAATGATAAAACCGCTTCCTATCTTTGAATACACACTGAAAAAAGCACGGGGAGAATTTACTTATGGCGCTATCCATTCGCCCGAGATCAGTTCCGGTGTTAAAAGATATTATTTTTATCTGCATTGCCGGCTCGGTTATCGGATTTATTGTATCGCTGTTCATCCGTTACGCGCTGTTTCTTTCACTCTCTCTTTCTCTTTTTCTTTTATTAATTCTTTCCGCGCTTCTGTATCGCAAACGGCTTCTCTTTCTTTCAGCAATACTCACCCTGTTCGGAATTTCCTTCTGCGTAACCATTGTTACCGCTGCGGGAGATGGAATTCACGATCCGGCAATTATTTTCTTTCCGGCGCTTCTAATTTTTTCGGCATTCGTTATTTCCGGCTCCGCGTATTTCAGTGCTGCGTTTTTAATGCTGGCTCTTTTTAATTTCGGCATCCTCTTTCATTGGAACAGCGCGCTGCATCTTCCGGAACTTCGCACGGAAAATATTTTTGAAATAGTCTTTTACAATCTCTCATTTATTGTGCTGTCGGTTATCGGAAAACTATTCTCAAAATCATTCGGCAGTTCGGCGCTGAATATTCCGCCGAAAAATAATATCGATCTGTTTTCCCGGCAAAAAAACATCACCGTTGCCATTGTGGAAGATGATAAAGATAACGCCTCGCTTTTAAAAGAAATATTTACCGACAGCGGATATGCCGCCGTTTCTTTCGATTCAGCATCGGCATTGGAAGAATGGATTTCAACACACGGCGCCGATCTTCAGCTTGTTATTACCGATTTTTATTTAAACATGTCCGACGGCAGAATGGTGATTGAAAATGTCCGCCGCATAATTCCGCACATTCCCATTATTCTCATCAGCGCCTATCCGTTAAATGAGCTGGGAGTCAATATTGAATTTTATAAGAATGTGGAATTTATTGCGAAGCCGTTTACGCTGCAGGAAATAGTTTCCAAAGCGGAACAATTGCTGAAGGGTCAGAGCCAATCCTAATTTTTTTTAAGAAAATTTCTCTTCATGAATATTCTCATTGCTCCCAACGCCATGAAAGGCTCACTCACTGCCGTTCAGTGCGCATCAATTATCCGGAATTCGCTTTTAAAAAAATACCCAGATGCTCAATGCACTCCTCTTCCCGTTGCGGATGGCGGCAACGGCACGCTGGAATGTTTACTGCAGGCGCTCGGCGGAACAATGGTTGAAAAAGAAGTGACCGGCATTCTTCCGGGCGAAAAAACTCTTGCCCGTTTCGGAATTCTTCCGGACGGCACCACCGCCGTTATTGAATCCGCTGAAGTTATCGGCATGCACAAACTGAATCCTTCGCCGATGACTATTGCCAACGGAACCACGTTCGGCATCGGCGAACTTATCTTGGAAATTGCGCGTCGGAACTGCAAAAAAATTCTTATCGGGCTGGGAGGCACCGCCACCAACGACGGCGGAAGCGGCGCGGCGCGCGCTCTCGGAATTTCTTTTTTCGACAGCCACAAGAATGAACTTTCTGCCGGTGCAATACCTCTTCTGCGTCTTCACAACATTTCAACTTCTGCACAGCCATTGCCGTCCGTACAGGAAATTGTACTTCTTTCCGATGTCAACAATATTCTGCTCGGACCCGAAGGAGCAACGTTTACGTTTGCCCGGCAGAAAGGAGCCGATGAAGAACAGCTTCCGTATCTTGAAGCGGCGTTAAAAAATTTTGCGGAGATTACCGAATCGGTGTTCAAAAAAGAATATCGAAACATTCCCGGCAGCGGCGCCGCCGGCGGATTAGGCTTCGGACTTCTGGCATTTTGCAACGCCCGCATCACCGGCGGAATTGATTTTGTGCTTGATGCTCTTTCGTTTGATGAAAAGATACAGCGCTGCAATGTTATTCTTACCGCGGAAGGAACGCTGGACGAACAGACCTTGTACGGAAAAGGAATTGCCGGCATCTGCGCGCGGGCGGAAAAATATCATAAACCGGTGCACGCCTTTGTCGGAAAAATTTCCGGCGATAAAGAAAAATTAAAAGAGCGTTTACATCTCGCCTCACTCACTCAAATTTCCCCCGATACCATTTCTACCGAAGAAGCAATGCACAATGCCGATTGGCTGCTGGCGGATGCCGTATACGAATCGCCGTATATTTAACAGATTTGGCTTTAATTGAAGCATATTTTACTTTTTTCGTAATATTTTTAGGAAAAACTATTGGGTAATATTATCCATAAACTGTATATTAAGTTTTAATTTGTTGCGTGGTCGTTAAAAAACGATACCTGCATTAAGAGCAGTTTTTGCTTCTTATGACATCGCTCTGAACTCATTGCAATAAACATGGTCTGAAGAATTCTTAACATTACTGTACGGGGACTACAGTTTTGTTTACTGCGCAACTCTAATTTCTTTTTCGTAACTATTTTTTGTGAGTAATAACAGATATATTTCGCCCACGCTGCGGGACGTACTAATACTTGTTTTCTTTTTTTTTCTGATTCTTGCGGCAGAAACACAAACGCATTTTCTCGGCTTCGTGCTCGATTTTGTGTACCATTACACGCAATGGCAGATTACCAAGTTCAGTTTCGTTTTATTTTTTATTGCCGCCGCCGCCGCATATTTCTCCTACCGGCGGTGGAAAGATCTTCAAATTGAAATAGAAAAAATACGGACCGTCGAAACTTCGCTTCTTGAATCCGAATTACAGAGCAAGGCGCTTCTCTCTTCTATTCCGAATATCATCATCCGCATTCGCCGTGACGGAACATTTCTTGCCGTCAATACTTCCGCCGAATCGCCGTCTGAAATTTTTTCGGATAATATTATCGGGTTAACCGTTGCCGATTTATTTCCTCCTGAAATTGCAAAAAGAAAGATGCATGCCGTTACCCGTGCCTTGCAAACCAACGAAGTGCAGGTTGTCGCGTTTGAATATTTAGGCAGCCGTTATGAAGCCCGTTTTGTTGCCGGCGGAATAAACGAAGTGATTGCTCTCATTCGCGATATCCGCGAAGCCGAAGAAATATCAGAGGCGCTGGCACAGTCCGAACTGCGCTTTCTGGAAGTTGTGGAAAGTTTAAGCGAAGGATTAGTCATTACGGATATTGACGATAATATTCTCTATATGAATCACCGCATGGAAGAACTCTGCGGATGGCAGTTAAAAGATGTAAAAGGTAAACCGGGCTATTCATTTTATCTTCCGAAAGAGCGCTGGGAATCACTTCAACAGCGGAATAAAGAGCGCGCTGCCGGTATCTCTTCCCGCTACGAAGAGCAGATGCTGAGAAAAGACGGCTCGCTGTTTTGGGCGAAAGTGTACGGCGCGCCGTTTAGAGATTTAAAAGGAACCATTAAAGGAACAATCGGCACCGTAACCGATATAACGGAACAAAAATGGAATGAAAAATTACAATCCGCGCTGTATCAAATTACCGAACTCACTTCCATTGAAATGGAAATGAAAGAATTTTTTGAACGCCTTCATCATATTATCGGCGGATTGATTTACGCGAAGAATTTTTACATTGCGCTGTATGATCCTGCTTCGGAGATTATCAGCTTTCCCTATTTTGTCGATGAAGTTGATCCGCCGGCAGAACCGCGAAAATTTTCCAACGGTTCAACGGAATATATTTTAAAGACAGGAAATATTTTTCATTCTCCCCGCACGCTGGCAAAAAACATGGAAGCGCAGGGCGCCATCAGTATTATCGGCGCCGAAGCGGTGGATTGGCTCGGCGTTCCGCTGAAATCCGCCGAGAAAACATTCGGCGCACTGGTGATACAAAGCTACGATCCTGAAATTACGTTCGGCGAAAAAGAAAAAGGCGTTCTTGTTTTTGTTTCCCGGCATATTGCCGCTGCTATTCTGCAAAAATCTGAAAAAGAACGCTTCCGCGCAATCTGGGAACATTCTGCCGACGGCATGCGCGTTACCAATAAAAACGGCACCATTATCATGGTGAATGATGCGTACTGCACAATGTTTAAGAAAGCGAGAGCAGAACTCGTCGGGCAGCTCTATTCTGTGGTGTATAATAATACAGAAAGCGAAATTTCAGCCGGAGTGGAGATCTATAAGCAGCGGTTTTCCAACAATATTATTACCACCGGCACCGAAGCGGATATTGTTCTCTGGAATAAAAAAGAAATTACCGTTGAATTTTCAACTTCTTTCATCACCTTCGGCGTAAACGAGCGAATGCTGCTGACGGTCTTCCGCGATGTTACCGAACGCGAACGCTTGGAAGAACAACTGCAGCACGCGCAAAAAATGGATTCCATCGGCGTGCTTGCCGGCGGCATTGCGCACGATTTTAATAATGTACTGGCAATGATTCTCGGCGCGGCGGAAATTATTAAGAACAGAGCAAAAGAGAATCCGGATATTTTAAAATTCAGCAATATTATCTGCAGCGCCGCCGAACGCGGCTCGGGAATTGCCAAACAGCTGCTGATGTTTGCCCGAAGCGAAAAAGGGATTCTGAAGCCGCTTTCGCTTTCGCAGTTTGTTTCCGATGTCTGCCGCCTGCTTGAACATTCCATTCCAAAATCTATTTCTCTTCAAACAAACTTCACTGCGGAAAATGATATTCTTCTCGGCGACGGCGACCAATTGAACCAAGTGCTGATTAATCTTGCCGTTAATGCGCGCGATGCCATTGAGCAAAAAGGAATTCCGGGAATTTTACAGTTTAATATTTCCAATATCTCCGGACTTTCGATAGCCAAAGAATTTCCTGAAGTGATTGATCAGCAATATGTCCGCCTGCAGGTTGTTGATAACGGTTCGGGGATTGAAGAACATATTGTTGAACGAATGTTCGAGCCGTTTTTTTCTACGAAAGAGCGGGGCAAGGGAACGGGGCTTGGGCTTTCCATTGTGCACGGCATTGTAAAAAATCATCGGGGATTTATTTCTGTTCAAAGCACCGTCGACGCCGGAACGACATTTACGTTATACTTTCCCGCAACCTATTTGCCGTTAAAAGAAACTTCAAAAAAAGAAACCATCAGTCCGGCCGTTCTTTCTCCGGCAAAGAACGGATATATTCTTATTGTGGATGACGAAGTTTCGCTGGCGGAAACATTACAAGACGAACTGCAATCGGAAGGCTATCAAACGCTTCTGGCGCATACCGGCGAAGAAGCGCTTGAACAAGTAGTAAAATATTCCGGTCAAATTTCCCTTATCATTTCTGATATCGGAATGCCGGGAATGAGCGGGACCGATCTTATAAAAAAAATCCGCTCAATGAATATTGCCACAAATGTTATTTTAATGACGGGATATTTAGATCATAAAACAAAAGATGAGCTGCTCAATATCGGCGCTGCAGAGGTGCTGACAAAACCATTTGAGCTGAAAGATATTACTCATGCTGTTTCAAAAATTCTTTCGTTATCACAGAATCAAATGTAACCGTTGAACTGTTCTTTCTGAGAAAATCATTCTTCCATTCTCTGTATCCTAAAATTGCCAGCGCTAGATAGACGCCGTACAGAGCCATAGTAAAATACAAACCTTTCATTTCATACATGGCAATGGAACCGGTATTGACCGCCACCCACACGCTCCAATTGCCGAGATATTTTCTTGCCTGCAAATACTGCCCGCTCATGCTCAATACGGCAAGAAACGAATCCACATACGGAAGCGACGCATCCGTTAATTGATGCAGCGAATACCCGAGAATTCCCGTTGCGGAAACAACAAAAAAGATATTTCCGCCGATAATCTTTTTCGGCGTTTTGGAAACATGCAGTTCGGTTTTATTTTCACCGCCGTAGAGCCATTCATGCCAGCCGTAGATTAAGAGTGCAATAAAAAAAACCTGCAAGCCCATATCGGCGTACAGCTTCACTTCGTAAAAGATATCGATGTAAATAAAAACGGAAATGATTCCGAGCGGATACGTCCAGACGTTTTGCTTTGTGGAAAGATAAACGGCAAGAACGCCGAGAACAACGGCAGTAAATTCTTCCAGCGGCATCATCATTGTGCGTCCGGATGAATTTTAAATAACAGCAGAGCGCCGCGGGCAACACTAACGGAGACCGTTGAAGAAACCGCTTCGTTGCTCGAACCTTCCCGAACGCCGAGCGCTAGCGCTTCGTTCTCCAGCGGATATTTTAATCCCTTCGTAACAATTCCTTCGCATCGCCCCATCGGCATAAGAGAAATCTGCTGTCCGCGCTTTGCTTTGAACGATATTTTTTTATCCACAATTTCAACGGTAGAATACTCATCCACAAACTGCAAGTGCAGTTTTGAATGATACTTAAGAAGAATGCTGAAGTTCGCCATTAAATGATCGGAACGGTTTCCGGTGGCGCCGAAAACGACGGCAGAATGTACGGCATGTTGAAGAAGATATTCCAGCGCTTTTTCCAAGTCCGTTGAATATTGATCGGCGAGATGAATAATCGGAATATGTTGAAAAGCTTTCCGCGTCTGTTCCGTAATGGAATCCAAATCGCCGATAATAAGATGCGGCGTAATGTTGATGTTCCGTGCTTTATTTGCTCCGCCGTCGGCGCAGAGAATAACGGGACGCTCTTTGAGATACGGCGTAAAATATTCCCGCGGCGGAATTTTTCCGTTACAAATTACCAGCGCCGTTTTCTGTTTTTGAGTACTCATAAAAAAAGTTTTCTTTTTTATAATTGAACCGTTACCCCGAGTAAATAATTTCGTTCCGCCGCCGGGAAAAACGCATTCCCTTCGCCCGTCTGCAGATACAGTTTGTTCAACAGATTTCTTACTTCTCCGCGAAGCTGAAATTCGGTATTGAAAATTTTCGGCAAGGTATACACTGTTTCAAAATTTAAAACCGTGTAGGCATCATTTTTATTTTTCTCATCCTTAAAATTATCCGTGTAAAACGAGCCGACATATTTCATCGTCAGCGAAGCATACAGGCTTTCCGTTTTGTACGTTACCTCAAGATTTCCCATTACATCGGGAAATCCCGCAATCGGATTTCCGTTGAGATTCTGCTTGTGCGTATAATTGATGCCGTTGATATCGGTGCTGTCAACAATAACCGTTGATAATTTGACAATGCTGTTCTTTGAAAGAGAAACATTTCCGTGCAGCGAAAAATTCATCGGCAGAGAAAGAGAGCCGTCCACTTCAAACCCGATATGACGCGTGCGGTCCGCATTTCCATACACCGGATTTCCGAAAATATCCACCTGCCCGCTTTTTACCAGCTCGTGTGTAAATTCCATCCAATATACATTAGCGGTGCCGGAAATTTTCGATGAATTGTAACCGATGCCGAGTTCAAAGTCGAGCAGTTCTTCCGGCGTTACCAGCGGCTTGCTGAAATCATATATTCGTTTTCCGTTTGTCGTATCACTCAGTTCAAACTGAGGCGTTGCATTCGGATCAAAGTACGCATCTTCCGCCGCATATAAATTCCGCAGGCGCGGCTCGCGCGATGTGTATGCCAGAGAAAAATATGAATTCCATTCATCGGTGAGATTATAGTTTACGCCGACGCGCGGATTGAGAAAATAATAAGGAACGGCAAAACTTGTATGCAAAAATTTTTCGTGCTGAATTTGATACTGATTGTATGCAAACTGCACATTCGCCATAACGGAAAGATCAGCCTGCGGACGATAAATTTCCGTAACATACAGTGACGCCATATGTTTTATTCCGTCGTATTGATAAAAAATATAATCTAAATCAAAGTTCGCCGGAAGCCCTTCGGCATAAAGAATTTTTCCCCAATGCGTTCCCCGATGATAACGATATTCTCCGCCGATTGTCAAATCGCCGTTTTCATGATGCCAATCGTAACGCGGCAGCCAGCCCCACTGCACCAAATCAACACCGGCACGCACCAGTGAATTAGAAACAACCGGTGTCGGAACAAATCCGTGCAGACTGTCCACGCGAATGGTTGAAGCATCTCCCCACGAAGCGTCATAATCAAACCAGCCGTGGCTGTCGTAATAAAAGAGCGTGTTGGAAAGTTTTTGGTCGGAAGAAAGATTCCATTCATTTAAAATTTCATAGTGCGGCTGATTGAATTGTTCTTTTTCCTGCGGGCGGCGCTGCACGGCGTACGAAAATCCTGTTCCGGAAGAATTTTCGCCCCAGTCGCTTAAATTCATTCTGCGCAATTTTAAATTATCGTTCGTCCATTTCGGAAGTCCGAGATAGACTAATTGATCTTGAAGCGGTCCGCCGAAAAGATGTATGCGCGTTGTGGAATTTTCGCCGAGCAGCAGCGCGCCGAGAAAATATGTTCCCATGCTGATTGCCGACTGTTGACGGTATCCTTTCGAATCAATTTTTCCGAGCCTGCCGTAAAACATATACTTATTTTCTACTAATCCCGAGTTGAACGACGCGGAAATTTTTCGCATTGTCTGCGCAAACGACTGCGAACTGTCGCCGAATTCTTGAAAGCCGAGCATGCTTTCAAATTTTACGAATGGTTTCGGCGTAAACGGATTGGTAACAATATTAATCGAGCCGCCGATTGCCGGCGGTCCGTAAAATGCGCTTCCCGCCCCCCGCTGCACTTGAATATTCGATGCGCTGGCAAGAATGTCGGGAAAATCAATCCAATACACATTATGATCTTCCGGATCGTTCTGCGGAATTCCGTTTACCATAATAGAAAGACGGCGCTGATCGAATCCCCGCAGAAAAACGAAATTGTATCCGACTCCGTTTCCGCCGTCGGAATACGAAAGCATGGAAGGCTCCTGCGCCAGCAGCACCGGAACATCCTGCAGCGAATATTTTTGCTGAATGAGTCCCTTGGCAATGTTGGTAAAGGTAACCGGCGTTTCGCGTTCTTTGGCTTCGGTTGCCGTAACAAGCACCGGAGCAAATCTATACTTTACGCTGTCCTGCGACGGATCGCTCTGCCCGAAAAGCGGAAGCGTGAGAAAAAGAAAAAGACAAAAATTTTTTATTAAAAACTTCTTCATAAGTTATTACTGCTTTCTTTTTTTTCTACAACTGAGAACTGTAGAAAAAAAAAGCCGTTACTGAATACGCTGACGTAACAGTAACGGCAAATTTTCTATTGAAAGATATTTGACGTTTCCCTACGCTGGTATTATCCAGATCAGGTGGTTCATCCCGATACAGTGTATCGGAAATCAAGGGTATGTTCTCAGTTTTCTGCACTGTGCAGAATAACACCCCTAACGATGTTGTGCGAATATTTTAAAAGAACAAAACTACAGATATAATATACACAGGAAGATGAAATTATGAAAGAAGAAGTTTTTTCTGACGCAAAATTGCTTCTCTTTTCATAAAAAGAACATTAAAACTCCAGCACCACACCGTTCTTCACAATTTTCCAAACATGATTTGTTCCGTAATGATACGGAATGTACCGGTAATCTTTCACATCGTACAGTACAACATCCGCCTGCTTGCCGATTTCGATACTGCCGATTTCAGAAGAAAGTCCGAGAGCCGCCGCGCCGTTCAGCGTTGCCGCCGTAATCGCTTCTTCCGGCGAAAGATGCATCTGTGTACAGGCAATGGTCAGCATCATCTGCATGGAAAAACACATCTGCGAGCCGGGATTAAAATCCGTAGCAATAGCAACCGGAATCTGTTCATCAATCAATCTCCGCGCCGGCGCATACGGATGATTGAGAAAGAAGGAACAGCCGGGAAGCACCGTTGCAATGGTGGAAGAGTTTTTCAGCGCGGCAATGCCGGATTCGTTTAATTGTTCAAGATGATCAACCGAAACTGCATTCTGCTGAACGCCGAGTTCCACGGCGCCCATAGCCGTCAGCTGGTCGGCATGAAGTTTCGGAATCATTCCCAGCCGCTTTGCTTCAAGAAGAATTTGTTCTGTCTGTTTTAAATTGAAATATCCCGTTTCGCAGAAAACATCCACAAACGTGGCGAGTTTTCGTTCGGCAATATGCGGAAGCATAAAATCGCAGAGACGGTCAACATACTCCTGCTTCCAGTCGGAAAATTCCGGCGGAAAAGCATGCGCGCCGAGAAACGTTGCCGCAACATTTACATAATGTTCTTCTTTTAGTTCGTTGATAGCTTCAAGCAGTTTCATTTCTGCTTCGGGCGAAAGTCCGTAGCCGCTTTTTATTTCAACCGTCGTTGTCCCGTTCCGCAGCATGGCATCCAGCCGGCGGTTAGCGAGTTTTTTTAATTCTTTTTTTGTCGCTGCGCGCGTCGCATTCATGGTAGAAAGAATGCCGCCTCCGGCTTCGGCAATTTCCTGATACGTTTTCCCTTCCGCCCGCATGGCAAATTCATTTTCTCGGCTTCCCGCAAAGACGGCATGCGTATGCGAATCGACAAATCCCGGCAGCACAACTTTTCCCTCGGCATCAATAACATCAAACTCTTCCGGCACGGAAAAAGAATTCTCCGCTCCAAGCTGAGTGATTATTCCGTTGTTAATAAGCAGCGAGGCATGTTCCACAATATGCAGTTCGCGCATTTCGCTTCCCCGCTTTACTCTTGCGCCGTGTGAAGCCACGGTTACTAACTGTCCGATATTTTTTATAACAAGATTCATAATTTTTTACTTGGAAAAATATTTTAACCCATTTCATCAACAACATCATGGATGTGCGACATCATCAGCGTGCTTTCATCCACAAGCTGATCGATGAGATTTTGTTCAATAACGGCATTTACGGAAGAAGCGTCTTCAACAACGGAACAAATCTGCGCCAGATGTTTTGCGCCGGCATTTAAAGCAATACCGCGGAATTTATGCGCTGCTATGCGGACAGCTTCCGCATTTTGTTGTTGCACGGCGGAATGAATTTCCCGCAGCATTTCGCGCGTCTGTTCAATGGTGGAAGCCAGTAATTCCTTGACAAACGCGGCGTCGGCGTATTCCAATATTTCATTCATTCGCAGTTTAATGGAAAGCTTTCTCTCGCCCCGCTCATCCGAAGCCGACTTATTCAAAATTATTTCGCCGTAATACGCCAGAGTGTTGCGCAAAACTTCCAGCCGCACCGGCTTGCTTAAATAATCATCCATTCCCGCATCAAGACATTTTTCTTTATCGCCGGACATGGCATCCGCCGTCATGGCAATAATTTTCGGCCGCTGCCGGTGCGGATAGCGCCGGGCAATCCGGCGGGTTGTTTCCAAGCCGTCCATTTCCGGCATATGCACATCCATAAAGATGATGTGATATTTTTTTTGTTCAAGCAGGTCCAGAACTTTTAATCCATTACCAGCAATGTCAACTTCATATCCCAATTGTTGAAACAGCCGCACGGCGAGTTTCTGATTTACCAGATTATCTTCGGCAACCAAAATTGTCAGGGGAAATTTTTCCGCAATTTTTTCCATTTGAACGGTGGGCTGCTGCCGCGCCTGAAATTTTATTTTTTCCGTTCCGGTAAAGACATTGGTAATTGCCTGAAACATAACCGATTGTTTAATCGGCTTGGTAACAATATCGGCAAATAATTCTCTCTCTTCTTTGGGCAGTTCATGTTTTGCCGAAGAAGAAAAGAGAATCATGGGAAATGTTTTTTCGCCGAGAAAATTTTTAATGGATTTTGCCAATTGAACTCCGTTCATTGCTGCCATGTGATAATCCACAATAGCAATATCAAACGGATCTCCTGCCTGTACCCACGCCAGCGCTTCATCGGGAGAGTTCGTTGTGCGCGGAATGAGCCCCCAGTTTTTGCACTGCACGGCAAGAATTTTATTGTTCGTTGTATTGTCGTCAACAATAAGAATTCTTCGCCCGAGAAGTTCAGGCGTATTTCCTTTTACATACCGCTTCGGCTGAAGAGCGGCATCCGAAACTTTTTCGAGCACAACCGTAAAAGAAAATGTTGACCCTTTCTTTTCTTCGCTCTCTACATGCACTTCACCGTCCATTAATTCTACAAGACGTTTGGTAATGGCAAGTCCCAGTCCGGTGCCGCCGAATTTTCGCGTTGTCGAAGCATCCACTTGAGAGAATGCCTGAAAGAGCCGATCCATTTTATCCGGCGGAATGCCTATCCCGGTATCTTTTACGGAAAAACGCAGCTCGGTTTTTATTTCCGTGCTGTCCACTTCTTCCACGTGCACATACACTTCTCCTTCATGCGTAAATTTTATTGCGTTGTTGACAATATTTAATATTATCTGGCGGAGACGAATGGCGTCGCCGGCAACATACTGCGGCACCGATGGTTCAACAAAATAGAGCAGGTCGAGACTTTTTTCTACCGCCCGATGCGCGACGAGATCGAATGTTTCTTCAATAAATTTTTCTATTTCAATCGGGTGCGATTCTAATTCAAGTTTTCCTGATTCGATTTTTGAGAAGTCGAGAATATCGTTAATGAGCGTAAGAAGTGTTTCACCGCTGATACGGATCGTTTCGGTAAACTCGCGCTGTTCCTGCGTCAGCGGTGTGTGCAGAAGCAGATCCGTCATGCCGATGACGCCGTTCATCGGCGTGCGGATTTCATGGCTCATGGTGGCAAGGAACTGCGATTTGGCAATGGTCGCGGCTTCGGCGGCTTCTTTTGCTTTCACGAGTTCTTCTTCAAATTTTTTCCGTTCGGAAATTTCGCGCCAGGCGCTGAGAAAATATTTTTCATTTTTTAAAACCACCAGCCGCGTTGAAATAAGAAGCGTTTTTATTTCTCCGGTCTTCGAATGAATTGTTGTTTCAACATCCCGGAGAATACCTTTTTCAAAAACAATGTTCAGCCGGTCTAAACTTTCGCGCTGGTCTTGTTCATTCTGGTACAATAATTCCGTAAAGTTATCGCTGAGATTTGCCTCTGCTTTTGTATAGCCGGTTATTTCTTCCATCTTTTGATTAAAGATGAAGAACGTTCCCGTTTCATCGCTCAGCGTAATTCCTTCGTCCACCACGCTGATGACGGTATCTAACTGCTGCTGGCGGCGCGCCAGTTCGTTTTCCGCCAGCTTTTGTTCTGTAATATCGCGGGCAAGCGCCTGAAAACCGACGACGGCATTTTTCTCAATCAGCAGTTGAACATTTTGACCGAGAATGATTTTTTCGCCGGTTTTTTTTTGAGAGGTAAATTCATAATAGGTGTTCAGCGTTTTTGAAAGAATCTGCTTCATATAAAAACGCTTTACCGTCTCCCGATCTTCTTCCGCAATAATATCCGTATAGTGAATGCCGGAAATTTCTTTTTCGGTGTACCCGAACATTCTCAGCCCGACAGGATTGACGTACACAAAATTTCCGCGCGCATCGGTCCGGTAAATACAATCGGTGGCATTTTCAATAAACTGCCGGTGGCGTTCTTCGCTCTCGGCAAGTTTGTTCCGCGATTCACGCTGTTCGGAAACATCAATAAAGACGACCATTCCGTATTGAAGCATGTTTTCAGCATTACAAATTGGTACGCCGGTAATGAACAGCGGAACAACTTCTTCTCCCCGTTGTAATTCGGCATCGGAAATTACCGTTCGTTCTCCCCGTAAGGTTCGGTAAATTGCCAGTTCTTCTTTGGGATAGATTTCATTCGTTCCCGATTTGACCAGCGGAAAAAGTTCGGAAAAATTTCCGGTGAGAATTTTAATATCTGTTTCCAGTCCCAAGATATTTTTTGCTTCTTTGTTGGCAAAGAACGGCTTGCCGTCCGCCGTCAGAATAAAGATTCCGGCCGGCACAGCATCAAGAAAATCCAGAAGGCGCTGAGCGCTGTCGTACACTTCTTTTTCGGCGTTTCTCCGCTTCGCAATTTCTTTCTTCACTTGCACAAACACAATCAGAAGCAGTGAAACGGAAGCAATGCCGCCGATAATAATAACCAAAATCATCTGGAACGCGCGGCGCTGCATCATTTCCGTGCGGCGCTTCAGTTCTGCCTTCTTCTCCTCATCAAGCGTTGAGCTTAATGTTTTAATGGTGTGAAGATAATTCTGGCTTTGAAAGGAAGGAAAAACCCGTTCGGCAGAATCAATTCCTGCGGATTGAACAAGAGCAATTTTATTATCATTAAAATATTTTCGCTGTTGAATTGTCTCTTGAATTTCGCGCACCTGGTTTTGGTATCGTTCATCGGAAAAGATCCGGCGGATTGAATCGACAATCGCCGTCAGTTTTTCTTCCCGCTGAATGTAACTGGTTAGAAACGCCGAATCCTTCGCGGCGTAATAGGTCCGCGCATCGGTCTGGCTGAGCAGCGTTTCCGAAGTCAGCTCGCCGAGATATTCTCTTGCCTGGTACGAATCCAGAATTAATTCATACGATTCGGAAAGACGAAGAATGGTAATAAACGTAAAATACCCGATGACGGTAAGCAGAACCAGCGCGCCGATATACGTAAAATTGTTTTTCTGCGCTTTGGAAAAAACGGTTTGAAAAATTTTTTTAGAACTCATACATCGCTGTTCGTTTGTTTATTTCATCATCGGAATATTTATCTTCCATGCTTTTGCATTGCGGATTGCTTGTTCATATCCTGCATCGGCGTGGCGCAGAATTCCCATTCCCGGATCGTACGTCAGCACCCGTTCCAGCCGTTCATCTGCTTCGCGGCTTCCATCGCACACAATCACCATTCCGTTGTGAATGGAATTTCCGATACCGACTCCGCCGCCGTGATGCACGCTGACCCAGCTTGCGCCGCCGATAGAATTGAGCATCGCGCCGAGTATGGGCCAATCGGCAATGGCATCGCTGCCGTCTTTCATTTTTTCCGTTTCACGGTTCGGCGAAGCAACGCTGCCGCAGTCCAAATGATCGCGCCCGATAACAATCGGCGCCTTCAGTTCGCCGCTGCGAACGAGATGATTAAAAATTTTTCCCATCCTTACCCGCTCGCCGTACCCGAGCCAGCAGATGCGCGCCGGCAGCCCTTGAAAGGCAACCTGCTTCTGCGCTTTCTCAATCCAGTTTCGCAGCGGCGCATTTTCTGGGAATGTTTCCATCACGGCGCGGTCGGTCCGGTAAATATCTTCCGGGTCGCCGGAAAGCGCCGCCCAGCGAAACGGACCTTTGCCATCGCAGAACAGCGGACGAATATATTCCGGAACAAATCCCGGAATGTCGAACGCGTTTTTCACGCCGAACGAAAACGCTTCGCCGCGGATATTGTTTCCGTAATCAAAAACAATTTTTCTTTTTTTCTTTAAGAGAAGCAGCCCCTGAACATGTTTGGCAATGGAAGCGCGGGAGAGTTCTATGTATTTTTTCGGATTTTTCTTTCTCAGCTCGAGCGCCTTTTTATAACTCATTCCGGCGGGAACATATCCGTTCAGCGGATCGTGCGCAGAGGTTTGATCCGTCACAATATCCGGAAGAAATTTTCCACGGGCAATCTGCGGAACAATCTCCGCCGCATTACCGGGCAGCCCGACGGAGATTGGATGTTTGTTTTCTTTTGCAATGCGAATCATCTCCAGCGCATCGTGCAGGTTATCAGCGGCAATATCTAAATATTTTGTGGCGAGACGTTTTTTTATCCGCTCTTCATCAACTTCAATAACTAAGCAGGCGGCGCCGTTCATGGTTGCGGCAAGCGGCTGCGCTCCTCCCATTCCGCCAAGACCGGCTGTGAGAAGAAATTTCCCCGCGAGCGTTCCGCCGAAATGGCGCCGCGCCGCCTCGGCAAATGTTTCGTACGTGCCTTGTAAAATTCCCTGCGAGCCGATGTAAATCCAGCTTCCCGCCGTCATTTGCCCGTACATTGTTAAGCCGAGCGCTTCCAATCTTCGGAACTCATCCCACGTTGCCCATTTGGGAACAAGCATGGCATTTGAAATTAACACGCGCGGCGCATTTTCGTAGGTGCGGAAAATTCCGACCGGCTTTCCCGACTGCACGAGAAGCGTTTCGTTATTTTCCAAATTTTTTAATGCGCTGATAATTGAATCGTAGCATTTCCAATTGCGCGCCGCCTTTCCTGTTCCGCCGTACACAATCAACTCCTGCGGTTTTTCCGCAACTTCCGGATCGAGATTGTTCATTAACATTCTCATGGCGGCTTCCTGTATCCAGCCCTTGGCGGAAATGTTTGTTCCGCGCGGCGCTTTAATGATGCGTGCTTTTGACATAATGATCTCCACCTTTTTTTTCATTGCAAAATTTTTCATAGTAAATATAAAACAAAAAAAGCGAAATAGCTTTCCGCAATTTCGCTTCTGAAAAACGATTTCTACAATTATTTCAACGCCGCTTTTGCTTCGGCAAGATGTTCCGGCGTTGTGCCGCAGCAGCCGCCGATCATTTCAATGCCGAAGTTTTTTATCTCCTGAACAAACCTGCCGAACGATTCCGGCGTTTCGGGATAGACAATTTTTCCGTTTTGCACCGAAGGAATTCCTGCGTTGGATTGAATTAAGAGCGGAAGCGATGTTGCCGCACGGGAAATCACCGGCAACACGGCGCATTAAATCAAATCCCGCGCCGCAGTTTGCTCCCAGAAATGTTACTCCTTCGTTTGCCAGTGTCCGAGCAACTTCATCAATTGATTCTCCGAATGATGTTCTCGGCTCCGCTCCCGTCATTTCAAACGTCATGGTAACGCCGATGATTTTTGCGCCGAGACTTTTTGCAACGCGCGCGGCGGTAACCGCTTCGGAAAGCGAAATCATTGTTTCAATAAGAATAAGGTCGGCGCCGCTTTCATTCAACGCGGAAATTTGTTCCGCAAAAAGTTTTTCCGCCTCTTCAATGCTTACATCGCCGTACGGTTCAAGAATTCCGCCGAATGGACCGACGGAGCCGGCAACAAAAATAGTTTCTCCCGCCGCTTCGCGCGCCAGCAAAACTGCTTGTTTATTGATTTCGGAAACAGCATACTCAAGCCCCGATGCTTCCATCCGTTTTTGTGTTGCGCCGAAAGTGCACGTCTCAATCACCTGAGCACCCGCCGCAATGTAAGAGCGGTGTACATCCAGAACAATTTCAGGATGTTCAATAACCCACAGTTCCGGCGCCGCGCCGATCGGCAGCCCGCGTTTTTGATATTCCGTGCCGGTGGCGCCGTCAAAAAGAACGGGAGTCTGCTCAAGAAGGTGTTGGAAATTTCTTTTCATAAAAATATTCAGCGTTTCATAATAGCATGAACAAGATCGACGGCATCAACAGCGTTGCGGGCATAGCCGTTCGCGCCGATTTCATCGGCAAATTTTTGAGTAACCGGCGCACCGCCGATAATAATCGGCACCGGAATATTTTTTTCTTTAAACAACTCAATAATCGTTTTCATATACATCATGGTGGTTGTGAGCAGCGCCGAAAGCCCGATGATATCCGGCTGATGTTCTTCATACATGGCGAGAAATTTTTCCGCCGGATTTTGAATTCCCATGTCAATCACTTTGTAGCCGTTTCCCTGCAGCATTACGGAGACGAGATTTTTTCCGATATCATGCACATCTCCGCGCACGGTACCAATGAGAATTGTTCCTTTCGGCTCTGCATTGCTCGCGGCGAGAATCGGGTCAAGATGTTTCATGGCGCTTTTCATGGCGCGCGCCGAAACCAGCACCTGCGGAAGAAACATTTCTCCGTCTCGAAATCTTCTGCCGACAACTCCCATGCCGGGGAGAAGTCCTTCGTCAAGAATGGTCATCGGCGTCAGCCCTTCTTCCAGCAATTGCATCGTAATTCGGTCGGCATCGAGATGCTTTCCGTCGATAATTGTTTCAGCAAGTGTTTGAAGAAGCGGATTCATAGACAAAAATTATTTCCTTCCGTATTCGTCAATCAGCGTGCGAAGCAGTTGAATATGTTCTTTCGGCGCGCGCGGCGCAATGGAACAGGCGGTGCTGAGAATAAAGCCGGGAAATTGTTTTCCGATTTCAATTCTGCGCCGGACATCGCTGATAATTTCTTCTTTCGTTCCCTGCAGCAATACCGAAACCGAATCAATATTTCCTTTAATAAAACCGCGTGAACCGATGCGGGTAAAAGCATCTTCCAGTTCCACGTCGCCGAGCGGAACGGGGTCGAGACATTCAATGCCGCTGACGCCGGCATCAAACATCATTTCAAGTCTGTCGTTCACAGCGCCGCAGGTATGCGTGTAGATTTCAACATCGGCTCCGCGCACAGTGCGGGCAAGTTCGCGTTCATACGGAAGAACAAACTCCGAATAAAATTCCGGAGATATAAATCCTGCGCCGGCGTACGGCGATGAAATTTTTATTGCATCAATATCTTCTCCGCACATGGCAGCGGCAAGTTCCTGCAGCTGTTCGGTAAAATGCTGCATAACCATTTTCACCTGTCCGGGCGCGTCAATCATTCCCATTAATCCTTCCTGGTAGCCGGTGCATTCAAGATAATAATCCAGCGGCGAAGTGATTTCTCCGTGAATGGAAATTTCGCCGCCGGTTTTTTCTCTGAGTATCCGGAAAATATCAAACCGGTGTTCGGGATGAATGAAAAAATTTAAGCCTTGTGAAACGGGAATAAAATTCACATGCTGCGGTAAATCATTTTTCGTAACGGAAAAAATATCGAGAAGGTTTTTCGGCGCGGCGGAAATGTGTTCCGGAAGATCGTCAAAAAGGAAATGCGTTGTATCGCCGTTCTTCCAGAGAATTTCTTCATACTCACCGGTCATTCGACGCGAGGCGATATTATTTTTCCACTCCGGATCATGACCGTGAAGACTGACGAGAATTCCGTCGAACTGATACAATTCCCGCAGCGAAAGTAATCCTTCCGCAAAACAACGGGCATCGTGCCAAAACTCTGCGGGAGAGCATTGGAATTGCTGCAGCATGTGTCCGATACTCATTTGACACATCAGCGGAATTTTATCAACCGGCTGCAGACGCATGGCGGCAAGAATTCGTTCACGGGGAGTCATGAATACCAATCAATGAAAATTTGTTTTTGTGTTATTGAAATGTAAGAACAGAACAATGAATGTGCAAAGTGAATTTACGGAACTTCTCCGCCTGAATTTTCTTTCTATAATACGGTGAGAAAGAAGTAGTTTCGCTATTACTATTTCAGTATCTTTTCACTTTCATTCAGCAATTACTTAGTAATATTATTTTTATGGCAACTACCGATACCGATTTAAACCCAAAACACCGCGCCTGGATTTTAGCCGCACTGATGTTCACTATTATGCTGGCGGCAATGGACAGCACCATTGTCTCCACGGCGATTCCGCAAATTGTGGGAGATTTGGGGGGATTTTCTCTTTTTAGCTGGGTTTTTTCAATTTATCTCTTGGCGCAGACTGTTACTATTCCCGTGTACGGAAAACTTGCCGACCTTTACGGACGCAAACCGATTCTCATCATCGGCACAATTATTTTTTTAATCGGCTCTGCTCTTTCCGGCGCGTCGTGGAATATGGTTTCGCTGATTTTATTTCGCGGCTTGCAGGGATTAGGCGCCGGTTCAATTTTAGCAACGGTGAATACACTGGCGGGAGATATTTATTCCATAAAAGAGCGCGCGTATATTGAAGGATGGCTTTCCAGCGTGTGGGGAATGGCGGCAATTGTCGGTCCGTCGCTCGGCGGCGCTTTGGCAGAATATGTTTCGTGGCGATGGATTTTTCTCATCAACCTGCCGATCGGCATTGTTTCAATTTTTCTTATTCTTCTCTTTCTTCATGAACGGGTAGAAAAACATCAGCATCATATTGATTCGCTCGGCGCCGCCATGATGCTGGTTTCAGGCAGCGTGCTGATTTTTACACTGATGCAGTTAGGAGGCGAATGGGAATGGTCTTCCGCAGAAGGAATAGGAATGTTGCTTCTTTCGCTTCTTCTTATTCTCATTACCATTGTTATCGAGAGACGGAGTTCCGAACCGATTATGCCGGGATGGATTTGGAAAAATAAAATTTTAGTCGGTGCAAATTTATCCGTCATCTGCATGGGCGCTATTATGCTCGGACCGAATATGTATATTCCGGTCTTCTCTCAATCCGTGCTTGGTCTCGGCGCCATCGCTTCGGGATTAATTTTAGCAAGCATCAGCATCGGCTGGCCCGTAGCCTCTTCTCTTTCGGGAAGATTATATTTGAAAATTGATTTTCGCAATACCGCCATTATCGGAATTTTTCTTATTATTGCCGCTTCTATCGGGTTTTTACTTCTGCCGTATCGTACACCGGTTGCATTTTTATTAGCGGATCAGATTCTGCTCGGCGCAGGGTTCGGACTGCTTTCGACACCGACATTGGTCGGCGTTCAATCCATTGTGCCGTGGGGAAAGCGCGGAGTGGTAACCGGCGCAAATATGTTTTCAAGAAATTTAGGACAAAGTATCGGCGCCGCCGTGCTGGGAGGAATATTCAACGCATCAATCAGCAGACAGTTACTGCAGGCGCCGGCAGAATTACACTCGCAGCTTCCGAACGATGTGAACAATGTTATTGAAGTGCTGCAGTCGGGCAACGCTTCCGATGCGGCAGAAAATTATTTACGTCATGCGTTTTTTACTTCTGCGCACCATGTATATATTGCTATGGTCGTGCTCGGTGTGCTCTCATTTCTATTTTTGCTGATGCTGCCGAAAAAATTTCCGATTGTAGAAGAATAATTTTTTGCCGGTTCAGTCTTTTATTTTTTGCAGCGCAGTTCCTTTATGGGCGGCAATGTGGCCGGTGCGGTCGCTTTTAATTTCGTACTGCGGATTTTCTTTTGAGGCATGATGAACATATCCCTTATAGAGAAAATCTTTGGTATAAATTTTAATAATTCTTCCCGTTACTTTTCCCGCTTCAGAATTCCACCGGACATGATCGCCGATTTTAAATGATGATTTCACGGCGCCTGCTCAAATAAATTTTCGTCAAAATAATAGACATGTTCTCCGACAACACGTGCCAGCGAAGTGTACGGATGTTCTTGAACTTTTTCCATCCCCATAATATGAAGCACGTTCCATCCTTTTGCTTTTAAGAAATCCGAAATCAGCGAGCGATGACACCGCCACCAGACTGCTTCGGAACACATATACGCTGTTTTCTTCTGCGCGGCTCTTTCTTCCAGCAAAGCAATTGCCCGGAGAAAATTTTCACTTTCCATATAATCCGCATACGCCCGGAATGAATCATTCCGCCAGCGCGTATTGCGGGAATTTTTTTGGACTTTTCGTCTTCCGCCTAATTCTTTAAAGTGAATATATTCTATCCCCTGTGCGTTTAACGCAGCGGAAAGATGTTCTTTATTGAACTGCGGGTTTTTCCGCGACGCGGGAAAACTTCGCACATCCGCCAACAAAGTTATCTCGAATGCCGACAGCATGGCGATAAACTCTTCAAGAGTATGCGTTGAATGTCCGATGGTGTAGATAACAGGCATAACGAATAATTATTTTTGCAATGCGGATAAATATTTTTCAATATAAAGGTGCTTTTCTTTGGATTTGTATTGCTGAATAAAACGGGGATGTTCCAGCACCGTCATTGTCTCAAACATTTTTTTCTCATCGTTTAACTGCTTTATAAATTCCGCATTTTTTTTCCCAAGAATAAAGACTTCGGAAGTTTCCAGCCCCAGCGCAATATGCCGTTGAAGCGAGGCAATCATAAATTCTTTTACGCAGTTAAAAAGATGCTGCTCGTCGTAATAATTGGCGTTCAGCAGTTTGCCGTTATTTGTTTTCCGCACAATTGCCAGAGGAAACGGCGAGTTGATATAAAATTTTTGATAAAATTTTTCAGCGCCGCCGAACTGCTCAATCATTTCATACACAAACACGGAAGAAACTTCGTGCGTGTGCGCCGACTGCATAGGAATGCCGCAGACAGCTTCCAGCCGTTTCGTGTCGGTAAACGGAACCCCGGTAACTCCCGCTCCGTGACGGCTCGGATTAATGCCGATAATGAATTTTCTTTTTTTATTGTCGCGGTAATATTTGTAATAAAACTTCCGCATTACTTCCATTGTTTCAGGATTATCTAAATACGGATTCAGCACGCGGAAATTTTTCGGCAGTTTTCCCGCATACGCTAAGCTGCGGTTGAACGAAATGACTTTATCGGCAAAGGTTTGTTTGGATTTCATAATTCACGGTAAAATGACGGAACATGTAGTGCTAAGATAACCGTTCTCTCGAATTAATGAAACACCGAAACGACCGGCGTTGTTTCAAGAGGGAGAAAAGAAGTGAATGTTTTTAAGGATAAAGTGTGTATCTCTTTAATGCTTTGTTTGCTATATAATTACTTTTTTTATCTGTTTAAACCATGTGTTTCTATTACCATTGAAGCTGTTCATTCATATTTTCCGCAATACCTTGTCAACGGATGTTTTTCCGGTTTTACAGTATCTCTGTGTGCTGGATTTGTATGGTTTTGCAAATGTGCTGCCAGATGCGTCAGCTTATTTTGTTTCGTTTTTAAATGTCAAATACTCTTGTCGTGTTAGTGTTGTGTCGTAAAGTCCAACATCTTCTCCTTGATGTTTGTTAATGCCTGTGTATTCTAAACTTGCATCTTCATAACGTTTAAATTTGTAAACAGCATCGTTCATTAAGGCAGAATTGAAAACGCCTAAACTCACTAATAATTCAAAGTCCTTTACATTCAAGCCGGTTACTTTTCTGAAAAGTTTAGGTTCAAGTTTGGTAATTACATCTTTCAAACTGCGTTCACGGTAATCTGTTAAATACATAAATATTGGAACCCGTGTCGCAAACTTGATGAGCTTTTCTTGAATTTGTTTTCTCAAATTCTTGTATTCTTTTTCTTCTTCGGTCAGTTCATTTTTCTTCTTGTCGCTTAGTTTGTCTGTCCCTTCTTTTTTAGCTTTCTTAATTTTGTCGCTCTTGTTGATGATGGTTTCAATGTCTTGGTTCAGGTTACGGAAACCTTCAATGTTCATCAATGCTTTCATAGCTTCTTCATTGTTTATCAAGCGTTGTAATGTGTTATTATCAACATTTACAAGCAAGGCACTTTCCCAACGTCTGGCAAGCAATGTAGCCGTTGTTCCGCTCATTGCAATATCCAAAATTCCTGCGGCATCTATTTGTTTCATTGAACTGCCGTCATAAGCCAACACAGGCAAGAAGTTTATAAATTCTTCAACATTTTTTTCTGGATTGCTTTCGTTGATATTTAAGTTGCAAGCGTATTCGGCAATTTGCTTTAATGCTCGGTTTGGTGCAAAGTCAAACACGTAACATTCTTCTTTTAAAATTTCTTCTTTGTTGGGCGATTTGCTGTCGGGGTTTTTAATTACCCAAGGCGTTTGCACACGGAAAGCTGCTTGAAAATACGTTTCGGGACTTGATGAATTTCTAAGCATAAAAATTCCTGTCCACGGTTTTACTGAAACGCCTGTTGTGAGTTTGCCACAAGAAAGCGTAATGGTTTTTGATTGTAAGGGCTCGTCCATTGCGTTTAAAACCGGCTCAAGTGCTTTTACACCTATTCCAGCCTCTGTACCTGCTGCAATAATTACTTTGTAATCGTGATAAAACTGATTGTTGCGTTTTTTAAGCAAGTTTGCCATTGCATGACATGAAGCAACCGAAGGTAAAAACCAAAAGGTATGATTTAATACGCTTTGCAAGCGTGCATCGGAATAAGGCAAAGGAGGTTTTTCTGTTTTTAATTTTAAGGTATCAACAATCTGTTCAGAGAAGGAACCACGAATTAAATCTAACCATTTTTGCACATCATCTTCGTATTTGAAATGGGCTTTGCTTCCTTCGCCCTCGGCTTTAAAAAATATGTTTAAGTCAAAGCCATCAAACTCGCCTAACTCGGCAACTTTGGTAATGGTTTCGGGTAGTTGATAGGTTAGCATTACCATTCTTGGCAAACTAGCATAAGGATTTGCTCCATCTTTTTTCTTCCAGTTTTCTTTAGAACGCTGTTCGTCTGAATAGGTCCAATTAAAAATCTGTTCCTCTATAAACTCTCCTGAATGGATTGCTCTGAAAGGCGTTCCCGATAAATACAAAAAATGGTTGGCTTTAATGGGTAAAATGTCTTCTAATACATCAACTTTATCATCATCCGAAAATCCTTTCTTTTCAATTTCCTTAAAATCTTCAATCTCTTTTTCTGCTTCAATATCTTTACCAAACAAATCTTTGGCATTTTCTCGCCAAGCTCCAAAATGGTATTCATCAAACACTATGCAATCCCATTCGGTATTATGCACCCACTCGTTTTTTACTTTAATACTGCCGTCTTTTTGTGTGCCTAAATAATCTTGAAACGAACCGAAACACACTATGGGTTGGTTTTCACGCAGAGAACGCAAAGGGTTTTCACGCGAAGGGCGCGAAGAATATTGCAGTTCAGCTTCATTTTTTGAGAAGAAAGTCCAACCTTTAAAATCTATGTGAGAAAGTAAATCTTCACGCCATGCATCTTCAACGGCGGGTTTAAAAGTTAACACCAATACCTTTTTCCATTTCATTGTTTTAGCAAGCTGATAGGTGGTAAAGGTTTTGCCGAAACGCATTTTTGCGTTCCAAAGAAAGTGAGGTGTTTTGTTAGGATTTTCTTTTTTAAAACTTTTAAAGTAGGCCATGGTTTTGGTTACGGCTTCTTGTTGCTCAGGTCGCATACCAAAACTCAGCACCCGATTTTCTTCGGTGCGTTCGCCTGTTTTAATTTCGTGAATGGCTTTGCGTAATTGGTTGAGTGTGCAAACAAACCATTCTCCTTCGGGATTTTTTATTTTGCCTTTACGCAGTAAAGCATGAACAGCTTTATCGGTAAAACTGCTTCCATCGGCTCGCATGGCGCTTTCTTCAAACACAATTTTATATTCAGCTCGTGTAGCACCAATTTGTTCTTTAATGCGTGTATGAGCATCACGGTCGGTAAAGCCGATTTTAATTTGCCCTTTGCGTTTGCTGTCGTTTGGCAACTCATAAGCGTAAATGGTAGGATTAACGCTTGGGCGTGGCGGAAAAAATTCTTTTTTACTCATTTCTTTTTCAGTTTTTTCACTTGTTTTTCTGCCTGCTCAATGCTTGCCAAAAACTGTTTTTCTACTTCCGAAAGTTCGTCTTGTGGTTTGCTTTTGTAGGTCTCGTATTCGGCAAGTGCTTTGCGTTGTGCCAGCTCTGCCGAAAATTTTCCGGCATCTTGCAAAATAGTTTGTTGCGACATTTTCATAAAGCCATCTAACACGCCTATCCAATCTTTCATTGTCATTCCTTTTACTGAATAGCGTTTACTTCGGCAATATCTAAATAAGCCGAAACAAGACGGTTCAAAATGGCGAGTTCTTCTTCTTTGAGATAGTTTTTGGCAATGGTAATTTCGTTTTTAGAAGGTTTTTTTCCTTTAAAAGCTATTAAACCCATAAACGGATGCTCGGAATTCGCTCGTTCAAAAATAACTTCTGCGGCTGTGTGCCCGTGGGCAGCCCAATGCAGTTTGTTTTGCACGGTTTGAAAAAAAAGTTTTGTGGTTTCGGCATTTGGGTTGTAATCTATACTGGTTGCGTAAATTTCTAACACCTTGCGGTAAAATAC
>JACFMZ010000025.1 GCA_019455105.1 Bacteroidota bacterium
TTTTGGCTGTTGCATTTCCTGCCGCACTCATCACCGCCATTAATTCTGCCGGCGTGTGAATTACCGCGGAATAGGTGAAGCGAATACCGGGACCATCCTGACATGGAACCCACGTGCGGGCAAGAATCGCTTCTGACTGCGTGAAGAGATACGGAAATTTCTTTCCGGCAGTTTGCGAAGGTTCAAGCCACTGAAGCGCGGCGGCATTCGGCGAGGTAGAATAATAAATTGTTACCGTTTTTGTTTTCGGCGTAAGCGAAATTGTTAACGGTCTGCCGAGATATTGAACTTCATTGCCGAGAGAAAATTTTGCGGGAGTCTCTTTTTCATCAAGCGTAACTTTTTCAATTGTTAAGTCGCGGGTATCGAGAATTAATGTGTTAGATTTCTTTTTATGGCTGAGCGTAAGTGTTGCTTTTCCGGAAAGAATTTTTTTTGTAAAGTCTGCCGTAAGATTCAAATCTAAATGAGAAACGGCAATTTCATCGGAGTTGGCAAAGGTGTGAACATCTTTTGTCATAGGCTGTTTTTTATTTTGTGCAAGTGTGAATGAAAACAATAGAACAAACAAGAGCAGAACAGAAACTTTCATAGGTTTTCCTCCAAAAATTTGTATGGAATAATATACAAAATCCGATGGAAAAAATTCTATTTATTTATTTCCGATTGTTACAATACAAATAGAGGAAAGAGGCGAAATTTCTTAGAGACAAAAAAAAATCCCAAGCAAGTGCCTGGGATTTTTTCTTTTTTTTGTCGGAAATTATTTCACAATTCCGAGCAGCTCAATATCAAAAATTAAAACTGAGCCGGGAGGAATTTGTCCTGCGGGATTGTCTCCATACGCTAAGTTGGACGGAACAAACAACTGCCATTTTGAACCGGCCGGCATTAATTGTAATGCTTCTGTCCAACCCGGAATGACGCCGTTAACCGGAAAGGTAACCGGCTCGCCCCGTTTGTAGGAATTATCAAATTCTATTCCGTTAAGAAGCATTCCGCGATAGTGAACTTTTACTTCGTTGGCAGCTTTCGGTTTTTTCCCTTTTCCCATGGTAATAACTTTATACTGCAAGCCGCTGGGAAGCGTAACGACGCCCGGTTTGGTTTTATTTTCTGCCAGAAATTTTTCTCCTTCTTCACCGGCTTTTCCGGCTTGTGCTTTTAATTTTTCCTGTGCCTTGGCAATCATCTTTTGCTGAAACGCCATCATCACGGCTTGCAATTGTTCATCCGTTAGCAAATGTTTTGATGTTGAATCCGTCGCATCTATCAATCCTTGAAGAAAGGCATTCGGAGCAATTTCAATTTCCTGGCGCTGCAATGTTCTGCCGATATCTAAACCAATACTGTAGCTGACGCTGTCTTTTTCAGTTTTCAGTTCGGAGGTGCCGCCGTTATTTTTTCCGCAGCCGGCAAGCACAATAATGCTTAAGCAAAAAGCGGGAATGAATTTCATAGTATCTCTTTCTATAATTTTTGTTGTTACGGTTGTTGTAAAAAAAATGCCTCCGGCTTTGGAGGCAATAATTTCCACGATTGATTGTTCAAATGTGTGAATGTTGCAGTTCTTTCATAAATTAAGAAAGAAAAAACCTGCACGTAATTTTTCGCCTTATAAAAACTTATTTTTGATCATTCTCTATAATAAAAATGCCGAACAGATTTTCGAGAAGACATTAAAATTGGTTTTTGACATACAAATATAGTAGCAGAAGTTCTTGTTGTCAAGCAAACATTATCGTTTTTAATTTTCATCGAATATTTGTTTATAAATTGCTGCGGCTTCTTCACTAAAACAGACGAAAATAATTTCTTGAAAAATATCATGGTGGATAAGAAATTCTTTTACTGTCGCAGAGGCAATTTCTGCCGCCTGCCGAAGAGGATACCCGTACGCTCCGGAGCTGATAGCAGGGAAGGCAACGGTGAGAAGATGATGCTGTTCGGCAAGCAGCAAACTATTTTTATAGCAGGAAGCTAAGCGCTCGGCTTCATTAAACATACCTCCGCGCCATACAGGACCGACGGTGTGAATCACAAATTTTGCCGGTAAATTATATCCCCGTGTAATTTTTGCTTCACCGACAGCACAACCGCCGAGTGTGCGGCATTCTTCCAGCAATTGTTTTCCTGCAGCCCGATGAATTGCGCCGTCCACTCCGCCGCCGCCGAGTAAAGAAGAATTTGCCGCATTTACAATTGCATCAACCTGAAGCGTTGTAATATCTCCTTTGTAAAGAGAAAGTTTTGTGTGCATAATTATTTATCTGTTCCGGCGCTTCTTTGAAAATATTCTCAAGCAGCGAAGGACTCTTTATAGTGAAAAAATATTCTGCATCAATCACATTATTTTTCACTCGGTACTATTCTTTGCGGAAGAACGATTTGATGCTTTTGAAGAATAGGAATACATTCCTGTAAAAATATTCCTATTCTTTTCATATTCACCGCATACGCGGCGCGGTTATCAATAATATCATTTTCTTGAATGGTGCTTCTCGGCAAATCTTCCGGAATAAGATGTACGCCAAGCGGAATATCGGTCGGCGGGGAAATGTAACGAATTTTTGTCGCCGGAATTGAACGAACAATCCCGATTAATGAAAGCCCGGCATCCGGTGTTACGGCAATTACCGGTCCGCCGGAAAAACCGATTCGGGAAACGGCATCAAGAGAAAAATATCCCTGATAGGTCAGCGGACTGACAATGGCTGTTGTTAATTGTTTTATCGACTGCGGATAACCAAACACATACACCGGCTCGCCCCAATCGGGTAGTTGTTCATAATCAAACGAAAAAGGAAATTCACTGCCCAGCGCCGCCGAAGTATTCGTAATCAGAAGTCCGAGGTCGGACTGTTCGTTAGCGTACAGCACAGCGGCGTTTTTAAGATTGTTCTGCTGATCGATAATAAAATATTTTGTTTTCTTTTTCACGGCACGATAAGAAATTAAATTTGAATTCCGTCCGTGTTCATCCTGATAATATCCGGTCAGCGTATCTTTTGACGTAAGAATATGATAACTGGTTAAGATAAGACCGGTATTTTTATCAATCATAATAATGGTACCGCAGCCTTGTGTTGAATGTTCAAATTCTGTTTGAACAATACCGGAATCTCCCGGCAGTAACCGGTATCCCGTCGGACTTGTAAAACTGCGAATGGGTTTCCCATCGAGAAAAATATAGCGATATGTTTCAACCTCATAGGTAAAGGTAGCATTCACTCCGACTATGGATGAAGTAACAAGGCGTATTTTTGACAGAACATTTTGAAAATTATTTTGAGAGGGAAGCTGCGGTTGTTCCGTAACAGAGCATCCGTAATTAATCAGCAAAAATATTGCGAGACTGAAGAAGCTTATTTTATCCGGTAGAAATTTCACACCGATATCTTCTATGCTGTGTCTTGAATGGTTATACGAAAAGTTACTGAGACTTTAATAAATATTCAAACGAACAAACACGAAGAAAGATTCAGTGGTAAAAAAAACGCCGAAAAAAATTCGGCGTTTTTGGTAAGACTGTATGGAATTCAACGGAATTAGGAGCATCCCGACGTAGAACCGCACTGTGTGCATTTATAGCAGCTGCCGGAACGAATCATTAAACTTCCGCATTCATGGCACGGCGGCGCATCGGCTTGTGTCTGGAAAACATATTTTTCATTCCGTTCTCCTGAAGAACTTACTTCTGCTTTTACCGATATTTTCTCCGATTCAAGAACCGGTGTTTCCGCAACAACGGCAATCGGTTGTTCTTCCTTGTCAAGAAATTTCATTCCGAGCCAGCGGAAGATATAGTCACAGATTGATTTTGCCATCGGAATATCAGGATTTTGCGTAAAGCCCGACGGTTCAAAGCGCATATGACTGAATTTATCCACCAACACTTTTACCGGAACGCCGTACTGCAAGGCAATGGAAATTGATGTAGCAAACGCATCCATCATTCCGGAAAGCGTAGAACCTTCTTTTGACATGGTAATAAAAACTTCACCGGGATTTCCGTCTTCATACATTCCAACGGTAATATATCCTTCATGCCCCGCAATGCTGAACTTGTGCGTAAATGCACGGCGTTCGTTCGGCAGTCTTTTGCGCGCCAAACGGGCTTCCGATTTCTTTTCTTCCTTCTTTCCGCTTTCAAGTGAGGTAGAAAGAGGTTGTGTGCGTTTACATCCGTCGCGATACACGGCGACGGCTTTCAATCCGAGTTTCCATGATTCGATATATGCCTGCATAATATCATCCGGTGTTACTTCATTCGGCATATTGACAGTTTTTGAAATTGCACCGGAAAGAAACGGCTGAACAGCGCCCATCATTTTAATATGTCCCATATAATGAATGGAGCGTTTTCCTTTTGCCGGTTTAAAGGCGCAGTCAAAGACAGAAAGATGTTCTTCTTTTAAGAACGGCGCTCCTTCAATCGTATCGTTCTTATCGATATAAGAAATGATATGCTCGATTGCTTCGCTGTCATAGCCGAGATTTTCAAGCGCTTCGGGAACGGTTTGGTTGACGATCTTCATCATTCCGCCGCCGACAAGTTTTTTGTATTTCACCAGCGCAATATCGGGCTCAACACCGGTGGTATCGCAATCCATCATAAAGCCGATTGTTCCGGTTGGCGCAAGAACGGTTGTTTGTCCATTGCGAAATCCGTACTGTTTTCCAATTTCGATTGCATCATTCCATGAAGTAAAAGATGCATTATGCAAGTTTTCCGGAATATACTCGTGGCCGATTTTTTCTGCATGAATACGATGTTTGTTCATAACATTCAGCATCGGTTCTCGGTTTACGGCAAATCCTTTGAACGGTCCCATCTCTTTTGCAATGCGTGCAGATTGCGCATACGCTTCGCCGCACATGAGAGAGGTAATAACGGCGGCATAATCTCTTCCGGAATCACTATCATACGCATGACCGCTTGCCATTAACAACGCGCCGAGATTTGCATAGCCGAGTCCGAGCGGACGAAATTCATGACTGTTCTTTTCAATCGACGGAGTCGGGTAACTTGCATTGTCAACAAAAATTTCCTGAGCAGTGATGGTGATATCAACGGCAAGTTTAAAAGATTCAATATCAAAACTGCCGTCTTCATTTCTAAATTTCATTAAATTTAAAGAAGCAAGATTGCACGCCGAGTCATCGAGATACATATATTCGCTGCACGGATTTGATGCGTTAATACGTGCCGTGTTGGATGAAGTATGCCAGGCATTAATGGTGGTATCGAACTGCATTCCCGGATCACCGCAGAGCCATGCCGCTTCAGAAATCTGCCGCATAATATCCCGCGCGCGATATGTATCAACCGGTTTTCCGTCTTTTACCGCTTTCGTCTGCCATTCTTTATCTTCCAGTGCGGCTTTCATAAATTCATCAGTTACGCGAACGGAATGATTAGCGTTTTGATATGAAACAGAATCATACGCGCCGCCCGGAACATTGAATCCGCCGTCGTAGCCGGCATCAATGAGCGCCCACGCTTTTTTCTCTTCAATAGCTTTACAATTTATAAAGTCAACGACATCAGGATGGTCGGCATTGAGAATAACCATCTTTGCCGCCCGCCGCGTTTTTCCTCCTGATTTTATAACACCGGCAAAAGAATCATATCCTTTCATAAATGAAACCGGTCCCGATGCCGTTCCGCCGCCGGCAAGCGCTTCTTTTGAAGAACGAAGCGTTGAAAGATTTGATCCGGTTCCCGAACCCCATTTAAAGAGCATTCCTTCGGTCCGCGCAAGACCAAGAATTGATTCCATTGAATCTTGAACTGAGTTGATAAAACAGGCAGAGCACTGCGGCTTCTCTTCTATACCAACATTAAACCACACCGGACTGTTGAATGCCATGTATTGATTGACAAGAAGAAAGAGCAATTCATTATAAAATATTTCTGCATCTTCTTCGGATGCAAAATAATTCATTGTCCGTCCCCAATTAACCGTTGAGGTCGCAACCCGATCGACAATTTGACGCACGCTGGTTTCCCGTTCAGGCGTTTCCATTTGTCCGTGAAAATATTTTGATACAACAACATTGGTCGCCGTCATTGACCACGATTTTGGTATTTCAACATTTTTTTGCTCAAATATTTTTTCACCGTGTTCGTTCGTAATAACGGCTGTGCGTAATTCCCATTCTATTTCATCAAATGGGTGTATCCCTTGTTTTGTAAAATAACGCTGAAACCGCAGTCCGCGGAGTTCCTTTTCCCCATTAACCGCCCCCTGTGCTTTTTTGATGAGTGTCTCACTCATTGGGTAATTTCCTCCTAACTCTATAATTTTATAATAATGAAAAGATTCAGTTTTATATCGACTTAGCCTAAAAACAGAAGAAAATACCTGCCCCTATCACTTGCAATTCTGTGTGATATTGTCATGTATAATTGTTGAATTAAGATATAGACAGGTAGAACAGATGTAACTCGTGGTTAATATATATGGTTACGGTTATGATGTCAAGAAAAAATTTAAATGAATTTTTGGATAAAAAACGATACGAAAACTTAACTTGACAGGAATTTTAAATAAAAAAAAATAATTCTTATCTATCACTTAACGCCGTTATTAAAATATTTAGTATATAATATTTATACATTAAGATAGGTTTCGTGAAAGGGTAATCACATACGTCCGTTATGGAAACGAGAAGCGTTCGATATCTGTTTTACTAATACTTTATCCTAGCAATTCGCAGTAGTTCAAAGAAAAGGGATTGTTTAAAAAATTTTCAGAATATGATGTTCATAAAAAACATCATTCAAAAATATGCGGCTCTTATTTGTAGAAGAAAAGTTTAACAGAGCACAGCCTCATTCTGTATTTTAAAATTTATTTTACTGCTGCCGATAATTATCCCTTTTTAAAATATAGAACAAAAAATTTTTCATTACATTAAAAGATAAACAAAAGAGAAAAGAATAGTACTTCAATTACACATTCAGTTTTTATGTTTATGATTACGATAACTTCTCTTCGTTATTAAAAAAAGACATAGTTTGTAGCAAATACAACCATAACCAGTAAATATCATTCGTTGACTTTGCACCATTTTTTCGGTAAATTTTCTAAAATTCAAATTAAAAGATATAAAATTTATGGCATCGTACATTCCAATTTTCTTAATGATCGGTATTGGGTTATTTCTCGGTATCGTCTTTCTCACACTCCATAAAATTCTCGGACCATCGCGCCCGAACCCTGAAAAACTTTCTACCTATGAAAGCGGTGTTCCGCCTGTACACAATGCGCGCGACCGCTTCTCTATTAAGTATTATATGGTCGCCGTATTATTCATTCTTTTTGATATTGAAGTGGTCTTTTTATATCCATGGGCGGTGAACTTTCGTGCGTTAGGATTGTTTGGATATATAGAGATGTTACTCTTTATTGTTATTTTATTTGTCGGATATTTTTACATCTGGAAAAAAGGAGCATTGCAATGGGATTAGAGCATGCCTTTGGTGAATCGGCTCTTACAACAACAATTGATTCGGCGATTAACTGGTGCAGAAAAAATTCTGTGTGGCCCATGCCGCTGGGAATTTCCTGCTGCGGAATTGAAATGATGGCATTCGCAATGCCCCGTTTTGATGTTGCGCGGTTTGGTGCGGAAGTCTTTCGCTTTTCACCGCGTCAATCCGATTTATTATTAGTTGCAGGAACAACAACGTATAAAATGGCAACGGTCGTTCGTAAAATTTACGATCAGATGCCGGATCCTAAATGGGTAATTGCCATGGGCGCCTGCACATCTTCCGGCGGAATGTACAGAACCTATTCGGTGGTGCAGGGAATTGATCAATTTCTTCCGGTGGATTTGTATGTTGCCGGCTGTCCGCCGCGCCCCGATAATTTACTGCATGCTTTAATTATGCTGCAGGAAAAAATTCAACGAGGGGAAAGCAAAGGCTCGCCGATGACCGTGCAGGAAGAACGCGCCGAAAAACAACAACTGCTTCAAATTCAAGGAAACAATAATTAAGACTGAATTCTATGCTTACTACCGTTGTAGAAAAATTACAAGCACAATTTCCAAAGAGTATTCTTGCGGTTAATGAATTTCGCGGCGAAATAACCGTGCAGTTAAAAAAAGAAGATATCGTTGCCGTCTGCACGTTTCTTCGCGATGATTCCGACTGCTTTTTCAATTACTGTGTTGATGTCTGCGGCGCCGATGCCTACACGCCGGAAAAACGTTTTGAAGTAATTTATAATCTCTATTCTCTCGCACATAACCACCGCATTCGACTGAAAACCTTTGTGGAAGAAGATGATCTTCATACGCCGTCTGTTTCGTCCGTGTGGGAAAGCGCCGAATGGCCCGAACGGGAAGCGTACGATATGTTCGGCATTATCTTCGATGGAAATAAAGATATGCGAAGAATGTATATGCCGGAAGATTTTGAATATTATCCGCTCCGAAAAGATTTTCCGATGATGGGAATACCGGATTCAATTCCGCTCCCGCGAAAATAATGTTTGAACACTTTCTATTATAGAATCAATGAATATCAACCAAGCAATGGAAATACGGCAGCAAAAAATTATTGCTGCATTGCAAAACAGACATACTACTGTTCAATTTGATGATGCGCTGGAAAACGAAATGGTTCTCAACATGGGACCGCAGCACCCGGCAACGCACGGCGTTCTTCGCCTTCTATTAAAATTAGATGGCGAAACTGTTGTTGCCTGCGTTCCCGAACTCGGCTATCTGCATCGCGGGTACGAAAAATTGGCGGAAAATATGTCGTATCATGAATATATTCCGCATACCGATCGTCTGGATTATCTTTCGCCGCTAATGAATAATACGGCGTATGTACTTGCCGTAGAAAAATTATTAGGTATTGAAGCGCCGAAGCGCGCACAATATATTCGCGTTATCATTTCGGAAATGGCAAGAATTTCATCGCATCTTCTTGCTATCGGCGCGCTGGCGATGGATGTCGGCGCGTTAACGGTTTTCACCTGGGCATTCCGCGAACGGGAAAAGATGTACGATATTTTTGAATTGTTGACCGGTGCTCGGTTTACCACCAGCTTTACCCGTATCGGAGGCTTGGCACATGATATGACTGATGAAGTGAAAAGCGCCGTTTCGCAGTTCTTAGATCAATTGCCGGAAAAATTTGCGGAGATGATCGGCATTATTAACACCAACAGAATTTTTGTTGAACGGTTGGATGGTATCGGCGTTATTTCAAAAGAAAAAGCTATTCAAATCGGAATGACCGGTCCCTGCCTGCGCGGTTCAGGAGTAAATTTCGATATTCGCCGGAACGAACCGTACCTTGTTTATAACGAACTGGATTTTGAAGTGCCGGTTTATACAGAAGGGGATTCATTAGCCCGCTATTATGTCCGCGTTAATGAAATTAAAGAAAGTATTAAAATTGTTCGTCAGTGCTTGGAAAAAATTCCCGCAGGACCGGTTCACGCCAACGAGCCGAAAAAAGTTCTTCCCCGCAAAGAAAAGATTTATACAAAAATGGAAGAATTAATTTATGATTTTATGATTATCAATTTCGGCGTCAATCCTCCCGTCGGCGAAGTGTATCATGCGGTGGAAGGTTCGAAAGGTGAGCTGGGATTTTATATTCAAAGCCGCGGCGACGGCCACCCATGGAGACTGAAAATCCGCTCTCCTTCATTTATGAATTTACAATCTACGCCTCACTTAATTGAAGGGAATATGATTTCCGATGTTGTGGCAATTCTCGGAAGCCTTGACCCGGTAATGGGCGAAGCGGATAAATAAATAATTTCAACGAAACATTTACTGTTTACCACTTATGTTAACTCCAGAAAATCTTCAAAAAGTAGAAGCGTTATTCAAACGATATCCGACGAAAAAAGCTGTTATGCTTTCCGCCTTATGGATTGCCCAGGAACAAGAAGGATGGATTTCGGAAGAGATGATGCGGTACATCGGCGATCTGCTGGAAGTGCCGTATGCCACCGTGCTGGGCGTTGTTACATTCTACACCATGTATAACGATAAAAAAATCGGCAAGTATCATATTGAAGTCTGCACCAATGTTTCGTGCATGCTGCGCGGCTCCGGAAAAATTCTTGACACGGTTGAAAAACATTGCGGCGTAAAACTCGGCGAAACTTCTGACGATGGAAAATTTACCGTGAGCGAAGTCGAGTGTATGGGCGCCTGCGGCGGAGCGCCGATGCTGGCAATCGGTGAAGAGTATTATGAAAACCTGACGCCCGAAAAAACTGAACAACTTCTTTCTCGCTTAAAATAAAATTACGTATGGAAAAATATATTCTCCCGGATATTCCGGATTATCATAAACTGGAAGTGTACGAACAGCACGGCGGCTATCAGGCACTGCGCAAAGTATTGCAGATGAAGCCGGACGAAGTTATTGAAGAAGTTAAAAAATCCAGTCTGCGCGGACGCGGCGGCGCCTGTTTCCCGACAGGATTGAAATGGTCGTTTATGCCGAAAGGGAATGACCGGCCGAAATATCTTTGTGTGAACGGCGATGAATCCGAACCGGGAACCTTTAAAGATCGAATGATTTTTGAATTCAATCCGCACCAGATGATTGAAGGAATTCTTATCGGCTGCTACGCCATGGGAATTACCACAGCATACCTGTACATACGAGGCGAATATCGTAAATGGATAAAAATGGTTGATGCGGCGCTTGCCGACGCGTACGCTAAAGGATATGTTGGAGAAAATATTCTCGGCTCAGGATTTTCAACAAATATTTATACTCATTCCGGTGCCGGCGCTTATATCTGCGGTGAAGAATCTGCATTGATGAATTCTATTGAAGGAGATCGCGGCTATCCCCGCGTGAAGCCGCCGTTTCCGGCTGCAAAAGGTGTTTTCGGAATGCCGACGACTATTAATAATGTGGAAACAATGACGAACGTTCCGCTTATTATCAACAAAGGCGCCGAATGGTATTCAAAAATCGGCGTGGCAAAACATCCCGGACCGATTCTTGTCGGCATCAGCGGACATGTGAATAAACCGGGCGTGTATGAAGTTCCGACCGGAGTTCCGCTTCTCACATTAATCAACGATCCGCAGTACGGCGGCGGTGTTCCGAACGGTAAAAAAATTAAAGCGGTTATTCCGGGCGGTTCTTCTACAATGGTTCTTCGCGGAGAAAATCTCGAAGGCGTTTGCATGGATGCGGATTCATTAAAAGCCGCCGGATCATCAGTCGGCACGGCGGGATTGATTGTGATGGATGAAGATACCGATATGATAAAAGTTATTAAACGCATCTCGCATTTCTATCATCACGAATCGTGCGGACAGTGCACGCCGTGCCGTGAAGGAACCGGCTGGATGGAAAAAATGCTCACGCGATTTGAAAAAGGAGAAGCACGCGAAGAAGATATTGAAATTCTTCTTGATGTTGCCAACAATATTGAAGGAAACACCATTTGCGCGCTCGGTGATGCCGCTGCCTGGCCAGTTCAAAGCTTTATAAAACGATTTAGAGAGGAATTTGAAAATAAAGTAGAACGAAAAGAAACTGCAGCAGCATAATTTTTATTCTTTTTTTTTACCAAGCCAATGGAATTTTACCATTGGCTTTTTTATTTTAGAGCATTGGGGAGATTTCTCAAATGTTCTGCACATCTAAATAATAGACACATTTCCTTATTCTAATTATTTCATGAAACGATTGTCTCTGCTGCTCTTTCTTTCATTTCCCGTGCTTGCTCAGCAGCAGTCGCTGGATGTCGTTTCGCCCGTAATTCTTTCTTCCGGCAAAGCGTACGCGTCTATGTCGTTTGCCCGTTTTCATAAAGCAACGTTTCCTCTTTCAGGGCTTGAAGGAGAGTTGACAAAAATCGGCACTATTAATTTTATGTTTTCTTACAGCGGAATGGTTGAACTGGCATTTGATGGAACAATCCTGAATCTGCTTTCCATTAGTAAAAGATATCCTGCCTTTAATTCTGCTATTACCTCAACCAATAATCCTGTCGGTGATGTTGGTGATTTAACGCTCTGGACAAAAATTTATTTACTTAATGAGAACCGATCATTACTTTCTCTTTCTTTGCGCACGGGAGTTCAGCTTCCCAATGCCAGCAACGAGTCCGGTCTCGGAATTGATGAAATGAATTTTTATTCATCATTGCTGTTCGAAAAACATTTTGCAGGGATTTGGATTTTCAATATCGGATTTGCTATTCTCGGAAGTCCGACCGAATTTAGTGCCCAGCATGATATGTTGACGTACGGATTAAAATATGTTTTTCCGATTACCAGCAGTACAATGGTATTTTTACAGGCTGCCGGACGTAAAGGGCACGAAGGAACCGGAATATATAATCTTGCCCACGGAAAAGCAGGCGTTGAAATTCATTTTAATAATATAAAATTTTTCGGCAGCGGAGTTTTAAATTTTGCACCGTCTGATAATTCTTACGGCGTTGAACTCGGCGTCGGCTATTCCTTTCAACTTATTTCTCCGGAATAAAATTATGATTAAACCAGCAGCATTAAAAAAAGGAGATACTATCGGCATTATAGCGCCTGCAAGCGCTCCTTCGTCATTTGAGAAAATTGAAAAAGGCGCCGTCTATCTTGAACGGCTCGGCTACAGAGTAAAACTTGGAACGCACGTGCGAGAAGTTCACGGATTTCTTGCCGGAACCGACGAACAGCGCGCCTATGATATTCATGAAATGTTTGTCGACCATTCGGTGAAGGCGATTTTTTGCGTGCGCGGCGGCTACGGAACCTATCGCCTGCTTCCGCTTCTCAACTATTCGCTGATTAAAAAGAATCCAAAAATTCTTGTCGGCTATAGTGATATTACCGCACTGCAGCTGGCTATTTATAAAAAGACGGGGCTTATTTCTTTTTCCGGACCAATGACAGGCGTGGAAATGTGGAATGGAATTGACCCGTACACGGAAGAAAATTTTTGGCGGATGATTACTTCAACAAAAAAATTTGGTACTATTTCTAATCCCCAAAATATGCCGTTCAGTTCCCGCAATAAGGGAAAAGCGCGCGGCATCCTTATCGGCGGAAATCTTTCGCTTATTTGTGCGCTGATGGGAACGCAGTATATTCCGTCGTTTAAAAATTCCATTCTGTTTTTCGAAGAAATTGAAGAAACTCCCGCTCGTTTTGACAGAATGGTGAATCATCTGCGTATCAGTTCCGCATTCAAAGAGACAAACGGAATTCTTGTCGGCGAATTGACGGACATAAAAGAAGAGAATGCAAAAGTTACAGTAAGCGCTGATGAAATTTTAAATGAACATTTTGCGCAGTTTAAGAAGCCAATACTGCAAGGGCTGGCATACGGACACATTCCGCGAAAGGCAACTATTCCAATCGGTGTTACGGCGGCGATTGATGCAAAGAATAAAACTTTGTCGATTGATGAATCGGCAGTAACATAAATATTTTTTTAAATATGCTCAGTTGGTAAAACAGACAAGATGAAGATGGAAACAATAAAATAGAAGTGTTTCATCTTTGCAAAAATATTTAGAATGCTATTTTACTAAAACAAATTTCTTTGTTGTGGAAAACTTACCGGCAGTGAGCGTATAATAATATGTTCCCGATGTTAATGAAGAGGCATCAATTCCTGCCGTATAAGTTCCTGCAGAATGAAATTGGCTGATTACCTCTTTCACTTTTCTTCCCAGCATATCATACACATCAAGTGAGACAAAACTATTTTCCGGAATGCTGTATCGCACGTGCGTAGAACCGTTGAACGGATTCGGATAATTTTGCTCAAGCTGAAACTGCCGGGGAGTTGACGACAAGTGCTCTTCTGCCGCAAGCAGTGTGGCTTTTTTCAGAACAATATTATTATTCGGGTCGAAGATAAAATTTTTCGGCTCTTTGGTTAACTGCAAGGTTACGGTTTGATTATTTTGATTGTTCATAAAACGGATTAAGGAATCTGTCCCGTCCGTAAATAAAATTTTTACTTCTACCGGCATGGTGAAGAATACAGTGTTGGTCTGCGTTTGCTTTATATTGAATGATGCGCTCCAGGCAAAGTTATTGTTTCGCTGTATTGAAAAAGAATATTGATAAAGCGGATGATTTGGCGAAAAAATCCATTGATCAAAGAACCACTGCATATTCTGCCCGGCTGCTTCGCTGATTTTATCGACAAAGTCATTTGTTGTTGCCGCCTTGTATTTAAAATTCACCGTATCGGCGGTGTATGATTTTAATGCGTGAAAGAATAACGAATCGCCCAGGGTGTAGCGAAGCATATGGAGAACGCACGCTCCTTTGTTATATGTCATAGCGGTGTTAAATAAAATATTAGTCGGCGGCGTATCGTTTGACCACGAAGGATTGTAAATCGGCCTGCCGGGATTATTCGCGAGATAATTATTTGCATCCTGCAGAATATCTGCTTTGTAACGTGAATATCCTCCGGTATAACCATCCCACAGCGCTTCAAGATAGGTGGCAAATCCTTCATTCAGCCAAACATCCGCCCACGTTGCGCAGGTAATCATATCGCCGAACCATTGATGCCCGAATTCATGAGCGATGAGTCCTTCGTTCCAGCAGTTCGGACAGATACTTGTCAATGTCTGGTTTTCCATTCCGCCCCAGGCGAAAAGATTATTCAACGAAGCAAAACCGTTTTTTTCAAACGGATGTTCGCCGAAGAGTTCGGAAAAATATGTTGTCATCGGAAGAATGATGTCTTTGATATGGTTTAAATTCGCAATGGATTCGCCGGCGTTCCAGTAAAAATATATGGGAATGCTGTCGTTCGGATTCGATAATTTTTTCCAATACACTATATCGAGATTGTAATTTACTTTTGCTGCCAGCGAAACTAAATACGTTGCCATCGGGTCGCGGCTGATCCAATGATACCATAAGGTATCTCCGGATTGTGTTGTCTCTGCTAATCTGCCGTTTGAACCGAGAAGAACGGATGAAGGAACTTTTGCTTGTATCTCGGTTGTCGCTTTATCGTACGGCATATCCCAGCACGGAAACCAATACCGCGCGCCTTCCGGTTCGCAATCTGTAAAAACAAATCCGCCGCTGGCATAAAAAGCATAATCTTCAACATTTAAGTGCCGGTAATTAATGACTACTGTTGCCGTATCGCCGAATTTATAACCGGTATCAATAAAAACGCGTAAAATATCATCGGCATGAGAAAAACTTTTTCCTGCACCTCCTACCGATTCAACAACAATTGATGAGTTGACGGCGTGAAGGGATAATTGAGAGAACGGAGAGCCGATGCGAAACGTAATTGTTTCAATACCGCTGAACGAGTGAGGATACGGAGAGAGAAAATTTTTGTATAAATCTAATTCCAAAGAATAGTGAAGCACATCAAACGAATGAGTCGGCGGAGCGGCGGATGATTTTTTTGAAAGTGATTGAAGCGAAGTTTTCATTCGTTTCTGCGAACAATATTCCGAACCACTTTCCGGAATACTTTGAGCCGTGCAGAGTGCAGCAAGAATAAAAAGCGAAAAGATAATTTTAAATTTTTTCATACCGGTTCTGTAAAATAATTTCAAAAAAAGTTTCGTTGGTTATTGATTATATTTTTTCCATTCTTTGGCAAACTGCATTAACTTTTTATCCACCCGCGAATTAATGGTTCTCGGCTCAAAAGAAAAATCTTTCCGCTGTTTTCCTGCTTTCATACCGGTAAGAATTTCAATTCCTTCATCGATATGAGAGATTGCATAAATGTGAAATTTCTTTTCCTCTACTGCCCGGCAGACATCTTCACGAAGCATAAGATCCTGCACATTTTGCTGCGGAATAATAACGCCCTGCGTACCGGTTAATCCGCGGTCGCGGCACACATCAAAAAATCCCTCAATCTTCAAATTTACTCCGCCGATCGGCTGAATATCTCCTTGTTGATTGACTGATCCGGTAACGGCAATTTCCTGACGAATGGGAACATCGGCGAGAGAAGAGAGAATGGCGTAAATTTCTGTTGAAGAAGCGCTGTCGCCGTCCACGCCGCCGTATGATTGTTCGAAGGCGACGCTGGCATTAATGCCGAACGGTTTATTCTGTGCAAATCTTCCGCTTAAAAATCCGGAAAGAATAGCAATGCCTTTAGTATGTGTCGGTCCGCTTAACTGGGCTTCGCGCTCAATATTTATTATTCCTGTATTTCCCACGGAAGTACGTGCAGTAATACGTGTCGGTTTTCCGAAAGCATATTCGCCGACATCATATACCGAAAGTCCGTTTACCTGTCCGACCACGGAGCCTTCGGTAGCAATCATAATAGAATTTTGTAAAATCATTTCCTGCAGTTTGTCTTCAGAAAGTTTTACGCGAAAACGGCGTTCTTCAATAGCTTTATCCACATGTTTATCCTGCACCTCTTTTGCATTTTCTTTTGAAGCCCAGTAATGCGATTCTCTTACAATATCGGCAACAGTAGTAAAGTGGGTGGAAATTTTTTTCTGATGTCCTGCAAGATGAACGCCGAATTCAATCACCTGCGCCAGTGCGCCGGCGTTAAACGGAAGAAAATTTTCGTTTTCACAAATGGTAGAAACAAAATTGAGATAGTGTTGAATTGTTTCTTCGGAGCGGGGAATAACGGAATCAAAATCGGCGCGCACTTTGAAAATTTTCTTAAAATCTTCATCGCGAAAATAAAGCAGATAATAAATTTCCATATCGCCGATGAGAATCACTTTTACGTTTAGCTTAAACGATTCCGGCTTTAATGAAGTGCCGCTGATGCCGAATTGCGTTTCTTGAGATTGAATATCCAATCGCTGCGTTCGGAGCGTTCGTTTTAAATCATACCACACTCCGGGTTCAATTAAAATATCCAGCGCATTTAAAACAATAAATCCGCCGTCCGCGCGAAGCAGCGAGCCGGATTTGATATGCATAAAATCAGAAAACCAGACATTTCCCTGACGAAGTTTTCTTTCAATAACACCGAAGAGATTTTGATGTTTCGGATTCGATTCAATAATCACCGGAACGGTTTTCATTTCCGAATTATCGACAAGAATATTCACCTGATATTCCAAAAAATCATCTTCTTCCTGTTCTTCATCGCTTGGCGTATCTCCCGCTTTTTTATTAAACCGGCTGAAATTATCCGCCACGCTGAGCTTTACAAGTTCAAAATAAGGCTGCAATGAATCGTGCGGATGCTGGGATTTTAAAAGAGAGATTCCTTCTTCTACAAGCGGAAGCAGATATTTTTGTTCAAGTTCTTTCATCGATTCGCGCGTCATTCTATCGATATGGCGAAGTTCGCGAAAGGCGGTTGCCATTTCATCCTGCAGTTCGTACAGCTTTGTTTGAATTTCTTTTTGCTGATCTTCGCTTATTTTTCCTGATTGAACAGCCTGTTCAATCTCTTCCAGCGTTGCCGGTTTATTATCAATCAACGGCGCCACATCGGGGCGTACAATATTGCCGATTTGAATGTTCACCATTTCAAAGCCGCGCTGGTGAACATGTTTTTGAAAATCCTGCATTACCGTTTTTTGTCTTTCCTGAAAAACTAAAAGCGTTGATTTTCTTGCTTGTTGAAATCTCTGACTTTCAAACATTGCAGGAATGTCTCGTAATAAATCGGTGATAAAATCATATAAATTATCGCGTAACATTTTTCCTTCGCCGGCAGGAAGAGAAACGGCAATCGGCTGTTCTGGCTTTTCAAAATTATACAGCAGGCAGTGGTCGCGAAGTTCTGTCGGCTGTTCGGAATAATTTTTTAACAGCCGCTTAATGGTCGTCATGCGTCCGGTGCCGCTGTAACCGGCAACATAAATGTTGTAGCCGAAGCTGCGCATTTCCAACCCTAAAGACAATGCCCGCAGCGCCCGCTCCTGGCCGATAATGGCATCGGTCGGTGCAATATCTTTTGTTGATGTAACGCCTAAAGAATTCGGATTGCACCGCCAGCGAAGTTTTTCAACCGGTAAGGAATGATTGAGATTTTGTTTTTTAAGAGAGCGGGGGGCAGAAGTCTTTTTCATAAAAAACCTTTATTTCTGATAATTAAAGAGAATGATTATATGGTACATAAAATGATTTTTAGCCGCAAGATTGTAAAACATTCGGTATTCTATTAAAAATAGAGAAATCTATAACATACATTGCATAGGAATATATTTCTTGCTATTATTCCACAAATCCTTTTCTCTATATAGAACTATAGACCATGAAAACCGCACTTATTGTTGATGATTCAGCGTACAACCGAACGTATCTTTCTGCCTTGTTAAAAAAGAAAGGGTTGAAAGTTGAGTTAGCTGATAATGGGGAAGATGCCGTAAAAAAGTTTTCTGAAATAAAACCCGATATTGTATTTCTCGATTATATTATGCCGAAAAAATCCGGCGTTGAAGCGCTGCGCGAAATGAAAGCCGTTGAGCCGAACGTCGTGGCAATAATGTTAACATCCATTTCCGCATCGGATGAAGTGATTGCGGCAAAGCAAGCCGGCGCGAATTCCTATGTTTTAAAACCCTATACACCGGAAAAAATTTTTGAAATTTTGAAGAAATTTAATATTGCAGAATAACTATGAGCGCAAAAGAAATTATCTGTCCTGCATGCAATAGAAAGTATTTTGACCCGCCGTTTCAGTGCGTGGAATGCGGAACAGAACTCGGCTGGCGCTGTGCTTCGTGCAATTTTGGAAATTATCTCTACTACCGGTTCTGCGGAAAATGCGGAACACCGATTCCCGTGGCGCTTTTAACAATTATTGCCGAAGGAAAACAAATGCAGAACATTAACCTTCCGCAATACAACGAAACGGCGCTGAATGAATTAATGGAAGAAAGCCAGCGCTTAGTAAAGAAAAAAGAAGTAAAAAATTTATCTCAATCAGATCTCGACAGTTTATTCGAATGATATTCGTTAAAGAAGATTTACAATTTCGCGATTACTGCCTGAAGAACAATCTTCTTACAGAAGAACAATGGCAGCAGTTTACCGATCTCGTTACCAATCATGGAATGACGGGCGGATTAGCGCGCTCGCTCGTTAATTTTGATATTTTTACGCCGGCGCTTCTTGCAAAACATCTCAGCGATGCTTTCAATCTTCCTGTTATGAAATTGTACGCAGAAACAAGCTCGGCGCCGAAGGAGCTTATTCCCGATTCGTTTATTAAAGAACATAATGTTATTCCGATGTTCATTCTTGGCAACGAGCTGACGATTGCCGTTATTGACCCGCCGTATATAAAAATGATTGATGAGCTGGCAAAGCTCACCAAAATGAAAATTATTCCCGTTGTGGCGGAAATTACCGACTTTGAAGAAACGCTGAAAATTCAGCGGGCGGGATTTGATGAACTGAAACGCATTGCCAGCACGCTCGATCTTGAAAAGTTTGATATCGTCCGCACCGGCGAAGAAAATATAAAGCGGCTTGAAGAGCTTGGCGAGTTTCCGCCGCTGATTAATCTTGTGGATGAAATATTTCTTCGCGCTATTAAACACGGTGCAAGTGATATTCATATTGAGCCGTTTGAAAATGAAATTAAACTTCGGTTCCGGTTCGACGGTGTCTTGCAGCGGATTGCCTCGTTTCCCAAAAGTATTTCGGAAGGTTTGGTTGCTGTTGTAAAAAATAAATCCGGAATGGATATTTTTGAAAAACGAAAACCGCAGGACGGCAGAATTCAACTGCTGTATGAAACCCGCTCGTTCGATATGCGGGTCAATTCTCTTCCCACGGTCGGCGGAGAGAAGATTGTTATTCGTATTCTCAATAAAAGTTCTATTAATGTTTCGCTGGAACAGCTCGGATTTTCGCCGCAAAATCTGGCACTGCTTCGGCATCTGCTGAAACAGCCGAACGGTTTGTTTCTTGTTACCGGTCCCACCGGAAGCGGAAAAAGCACAACGCTGTATGCGGCATTGAATGAAATAAAATCGGTAGAGCGGAATATTATTACGGTAGAAAATCCTGTAGAATATTTAGTTGATTCCATTAACCAAGTCAATGTTGATCCGGAACGGGATTTAACGTTTGCAAATTCACTTCGAGCAATTCTTCGGCAGGATCCGAACGTGGTGATGGTGGGCGAAATTCGTGACAGTGAAACAGGCGTTATCGCCACCGAAGCGGCGCTGACCGGACATCTTGTGGTAAGCACAATTCACACGAATGATGCCATCGGCGCAGTGCCGCGATTGATAAATATGGGTGTTCCTTCATACTGGCTGGCGCCGGCATTAATCGGCGTGCTTGCGCAGCGTTTGGTGCGGAGAATCTGCGATGATTGTAAAGATTCATACAAGCCGTCCGATTCAATACTCTATCAATCCGGATTAAGCGGGTTAACCGACAAAGTGAGATTTTTTAGAGGAACCGGCTGCAAAAAATGCAATTACAAAGGATATCGGGGAAGAATTGCCATTCACGAAATATTCAGCGTGGATGAAACAATTCAAAATTTAATTTATGAAAACGCAACCACATCAAAAATCCGGGAAGCTGCCGAGAAGAATGGATTTCGCGATTTGCGGTTTGACGGTTTAAAGAAAGTTGTTGCGGGTTTAACAACACTGGAAGAAGTTCAGCGCGTTACCCGGTCTGTTGCGTAAGAGAAAAAGGAAAGCTTTATGGCGGAAACGAAAGGCGAAAAATCTGTTCTTATTATTGATGATTCCGAACATGTGCGGGCGCTGCTGCTGATGCTTCTTAAAAAAGAAGGCATCAATACCATTTACCAGGCGGTGGACGGCTCGGATGGCGTTGGAAAATATAAAACACACAGTCCTTCGTTAGTGTTTTTGGATTATATGCTTCCGAAAATTTCCGGATTAGAAGTTTTAAAACAAATTAAACAGTACGACCCTTCGGCAAAAGTAATTATGCTTTCCGCCGTTTCAAGTATTGAAATTGCACAGCAGGCAAAAGAACTCGGCGCGCTGCATTATTTAGTGAAACCGTATCAGCCGGTAAAAGTGATTGAACTGTTGAAAAAATATTTATTGCAAACAGGAACGAAGGCATGATTTGCACGCAATGCAATACTGATAATATTCGAGGCGCCTCAACCTGCATTTATTGTAATGCAAAACTTCCCGGCATTCGGCATTCTTGCGGATTTATGAATACCATTACCGATCAATTCTGCGGCGGATGCGGAGAACATCTTGTGATACAGAAATCGGCGCTGCGTCCGGCGGCGGTTGAAACCTCATTTCAAATTGCCTCTTCCTTTACCGATCAGCAGCTCGTCTTGTTGTTGGAAATGCAGAAGCAGATTGTCGGGGAGAAACGAAAACAGATCGTCAGCAAACAGGAAGATATTGATAAACTTTTTGAATAATGATACGAGACGAAGACATACAGCTTGGTAAAGTTCTGCAGGCAAGCGGTTATTTAACGAATAAACAGTTCGACCGGTATCAGCGTATGCTTGCCGAACCGCAGGCAAAAAACTGTGCAGAAATTCTTGTTGACCATCTTGGAATAAATGAAGATGCTGTGGCAGAAACGATTTCGCAGGAATTTAAAATTCCGCTCGTGAATTTAACGCCGTCGATGATTACGGTTGTTGAGTCGCCGTTTTCCAATGAGTTTCAACGGCAGCAGAAAGTTATTCCTGTTATAAAAACCGGCGTTGAGCTTACCGTTGCCATGGTCAGCCCGCCGTATAAAGATATTGTGGAAAAAATGCGGAATGATGCCAAGGCGTTTATTGTGCCGGTTACCATTCGGCTTTCGGTCTATAAATCATTTACCAAGAAAGATACTGAATCAAAGATTGATGATTTTGAAGGATTGACCAGCAAATTTCCGTTAGAGCAGATTGATTTATATAAACGCGGAAAAGAAAAAATTCAAGAACTGCAGCGCGCCAATAAATTACCCGGTGCCGATCAATTACTTGAAGAACTTATCATTCGGGCAATAAAAATAGGCGCCAGCGATGTTCATTTTGAACCGAGCGATACCGTGTATAATATTCGGTACAATATGGACGGAGTTATGGAGCGTGTTGTTTCTCTGCCTCCGGAATATGATGAAAAAGTTGCCAACATTATACGCGCGCGCGCCGGCATGAATGTGTTTGATAAACGCAAGCCGCAAGACGGACGCTATACGGCGCGGTATGCGAATCATGATTTTGATTTTCGCGTGAGCATTGTTCCCACGTTAGACGGCGAGCGTATCTGTATTCGAATTTTGCAAAAGAGTGCGCGCATTGTGGATATTCACGATTTAGGTTTTACCGCTGATAATTTGATTAAGTTCAAATATCTTCTCCGCAAGCCGCGCGGTCTTTTGGTGGTTACCGGACCTGCCGGAAGCGGAAAGAGCACTACGGCGTATGCCGGTTTAAATGAATTTCGAGATTCACAAAAAAATATTCTTACCGTAGAAAATCCCGTTGAATACCGACTTGGTTTTGCCAGCCAAGTGCAGGTAGATTATGATCAGAAATTAGATTTTTCCGTCGCGCTTCGTTCAATTCTTCGGCAAAATCCGCATGTTATCTTTCTCGGTGAAATGCGGGATTCTGAAGCGGGAGTGATTGCGGCTGAAGCGGCTCTTACCGGCAATATGGTACTCAGCACTATGCTTTCCAGCGATGCGCTGACGGCGATTCCGCGCATGCTGAGTCTGGGAATTCCGCCTTCATGGCTGGCGCCAACTCTTTTGGGAATTATTTATCAGCAGCTGGTGCGAAAAATCTGCTCTCACTGCAAAGAGCAATACACGCCGACACGCCGGCAGTTAATGAATGCCGGACTTTCGCAGCTTGACGGTTCTATTGTGCTGTTCCGCGGAAAAGGATGTGAGGTGTGCGGAGGAGACGGATATCTCGGAAGAACGGCAATTCATGAAGTTCTTGTGATTGATGAAGAAATGCGTGATCTTATCTTTAAACAAGCATCGCTTGTAAAATTAAGAGAATATGCAATGCAAAAAGGTTTTGAATCCATTCATTTTGATGCGGCAAAAAAACTTATCACCGGAATTATTTCAATGGATGAATATCTTCGCGTTCTCGGATAACGCAGGAACACACAATGGAACAGACAAAAATTGAAACCTCAAACATTATTGTTTCCAACACAAAAATCAGCGACCTTTCTGCACTAGTAGTCGATTATTCGGAACACATTCGCGCTCTTCTTTCCATGCATTTAACGAATATCGGCATTAAAGATATTCACCAAGCCGGCGATGGTTTAGCGGCAATAGAAAAATTCCGTCAGACGCATCCATCCATCGTTATTACTGATTATATTTTACCGAAGATGAACGGTCTTTCACTGATAAAACAGCTTCGTCAAATAAGTCCCAAAGTGCGTGTTGTTATGCTGACGGCAGTTTCCAGTATTGAAATTGTACGGCTTGCCAAAGAACTCGGCGCCAGCCATTATATTTTAAAACCTTGGCAGGTAAATAAATTGAGCGAGGTTATTTATAATATTTTTAACATTCAACCGACAGATGTAAAATGAGCGACGAAGAAAAGAAAATACCGGAAGAGCATCCGGAATCTCATGCAGCAGGAGAAGGACTTGACACGCTGATTTGTCCGGTGTGCGGATTTCCTAATTCTCTTATGAATAATTTTTGCGGTATTTGCGGAAAGAAACTTACCACATCAGAAAATCCTCTGCTGGCAAATAACGACGATGAAGTGCTGAAATTTCTTGCCGGCGGTTTCAGCGAGTCGCAAATGAAAACGCTTCTCCAGATTTATCATGAATTCATCGGCGAAAAGAAAACCCTGACAACATTAAATCAAGATGAAATAGACAAATTCTTTGCACAACTATGATTGTTCGAGATGAAGATGTTCGATTAGCACGCGCACTGTTGAAAGCCGGACATCTCAACACCATGCGCTACGATAAATTTCAGGTTGAGTTGAAAGACTCACTGGATAAAAGTGCGACGGAAATACTTGTTGAAAATATGGGCGTTGATGAGGAGATCGTGGCGGAAACCATCGCTTCTGAATTTAATGTTCCGTTCGTTGATCTTACTCCGTCTCTTGTAAACGTTTCGCCGGAGATTTTGCCCGAAAGTTTCCGCGAAAAAAATTTAATCCTTCCCATACTTCGCGCCGGTCTGGATTTAACCATTGCGTTTATCAATCCGCCGTATAAAGATTTGCTCGATTCCTCGAAGAAGGATGCCAAACTTTTTATCGTTCCGATTATTGTTAAACTTTCCGCATTTAATGTGTTAACAAAACCGGAGCTTGCCCATAATTATGAATTTCGTGCGCTGAAATCAAAATATCAATTAGACACGCTTGATATTAAAACCAAAGGGCGCGAAAAAGTTATGGAATTGATTCGCACCGGAAGAGCTCCTTCCGGCGATGCAATTCTGGATGAAATTATTATTCGTTCCGTAAAAAACGGCGCCAGCGATATTCATCTTGAACCGACCGATAAAGAATTGCGCGTTCGTATGAAACTCGACGGCGCAATGGAAAGCATTATCTCGCTTCCCAAAGAGATGACGGAAGCAATCGGCAATATTATTCGTGCCCGCAGTAATATGGATGTGTTTGACCGCAAGAAAGCGCAGAGCGGAAGATATACCGCGACATTTGGAAATTATTCTTTTGATTTTCGCATTAACACCATTCCCACGCTTGACGGCGAACGCATTATTATGAGAATAATGAAAAAAGGCGCCCGCCTTCTTAATATGCACGAAATTGGTTTTTCATCCGAAAACTTTACAAAGTACGATTACCTTTTACACCGGCCGAGCGGATTGCTGGTTATTGCCGGACCCGGCGGCAGCGGAAAAAGCACTATTGTTTATGCCGGCATCAATCAGCTGCGTGATTCAGAGAAAAATATTATTACCGTTGAAAGCCCTGTTGAATACCGAATGGATTTTGCCAGTCAGGTTCAAATAGATTTGGATCAGAAATTAGATTTTACCTCAACGCTTCGCAGTGCGCTTCGGCAGGATCCTGAAGTAATTTTCTTAAGCGAAATTCGCGATGCCGATGCCGGAACTGCGGCGGCAGAAGCGGCAATGACCGGTACACTTGTTATCAGTACGCTCCTGGCAACAAGTTCGCTGACGGCAATTGCGCGTATGGTAAATTTGGGAATTCCCGTTTCGTGGCTGGCGCCGACAATTGCCGGAGTTGTCTATCAGCAGTTGGCGCGTAAAGTTTGTCCGTATTGCAAAGAACAATATACGCCGAGCCATCGTCAGCTTGTTGCCGCCGGTTTGGAACGCCTTGAAGGTTCTATTACTCTTTCCCGCGGAAAAGGATGCGATGTCTGCGGCGGCGACGGATTTTTAGGAAGAATCGGCATTCATGAAGTTCTTATTGTTGAAGATGAACTGCGGGATATGATTGCCAGCGGCGCATCGCTGGTGAAAATGAAAGAAGCCGCTCAGAAAAAAGGATTCGAACCGGTGCGGTACGATGCGGCAAAAAAACTTGTCGGCGGTCTTATTTCTATTGAAGAATATCTGCGCGTAATGGGATAATAAATATTTTCTCTGCTAACCGTAGGACGTATTTTTTTACGTCCTATTTTTTTGTACTAAAAATTTTTGAATATGAAAAACTATCGCTGTCCGTGGTCGGGAACCGATCCGCTCTATATCACTTATCATGATACGGAATGGGGAATTCCGCTTCATGATGATAAAAAATTATTTGAAATGTTAATTCTTGAAGGCGTTCAAGCCGGTTTAAGCTGGATTACGGTACTGCGAAAACGCGAAAATTATCGGAAAGCGTTTGATAATTTTAATGCAGAAAAAATTGCACAGTATAATGCAAAAAAAATTTCTTCCTTATTAAAGAACGAAGGAATCATCCGCAATCGGCTGAAAATTGAAGCAGCGGTAACAAACGCTAAGGCATTTCTAAAAGTTCAAAAAGAATTCGGCAGTTTTAATGCATACATCTGGCAGTTTGTCAACGGAAAACCAATTGTTAATAAGCGAAAAACCGTTAAAGAAATTCCTCCGTATACCCCGGAATCCGACGCGATGAGCAAGGATTTGAAGAAGCGCGGATTTCGTTTTGTCGGCTCGACAATTTGCTACGCATTTATGCAGGCGTGCGGAATGGTGAACGACCACGAAACGAAATGCTTTCGATATACAACAAAATAAATTAAGAGTTCTTCACTTTCCTTGAAACTCTCGTGAAATTTCTGCATTTTCCAATAGGGACGAGCACATTCGTCCCTATTTTAATTTTCAAGGAATCTATGCGCCAGGCAACGGTACACCGAAAAACAAAAGAGACTGATATTTCTGTTTCCCTAAATATTGATGGAAGCGGAAAATCAAAAAATTCCTCCGGAATCGGATTTTTAGATCACATGCTCGATCTGTTTGCGAGGCACGGCATGTTTGATCTTTCCGTGAAATGTAAAGGGGATCTTCATGTTGATGATCATCATACAACGGAAGATATTGCCATTACCATTGCCAAAGCCTTTGTGCAGGCGCTGGGAGATAAAGCGGGAAGTGCCCGCTACGGACACGCGTACGTGCCAATGGATGAAACGCTGGCAAGAACGGTAATTGATTTAAGCGGAAGATCGGCGCTGGTGTTTCATGCAGAATTAAAAAGTAAAAAAGTCGGCGACTTATCTACGGAAATGATTGAGCATTTTTTTCAATCGTTTGCGGATACTTTGAAAGCAAATATTCACATTGAAGTGCTGTACGGAAAAAATACGCATCACAAAATTGAAGCAATCTTCAAATCGTTTGCACGGGCGCTGCGTCTTGCGTGCGAAAAAGATGCAAGAGTGAAGGGCATTCTTTCTACCAAAGGAAAGTTGTAAAGAATTCACACGAAACCGCAAAGAAGCAAAGAATAATTTTTTACAAATTTTTAAAGTATTACGTCTTAAAACCTTCGCTTCTGCCAGATGCATTCCTTTAAGATTTGCGTGAAATATATTTTGTATGATAGGAATTGTAGATTATCATTTAAATAATTTGCGCTCTGTGCAAAAAGCATTTGAGAAAGTCGGTGTAGAAGCATTTATTTCCGACAAACCGAATGAATTGCAGAAAGCGGAGAAACTTGTACTTCCGGGTGTCGGCGCTTTTGGTGCTGCAATGAAAAATTTGAACGCTTTGCAGTTAATTTCTGTTTTAAAAGAACATACGGCGGCAAACAAACCGCTTCTTGGAATTTGTCTCGGCATGCAGCTGCTTTTTACAAAAAGTTTTGAACTCGGTGAGCATAACGGATTAAATTTCCTTGAGGGAACGGTAGAAAAGTTTTCCGCTGAGGTTAAAGTTCCTCATATCGGATGGAATCAATTGGAAATTGAAAACCATTTGCCGATGCTGAATGGAATAAAGAATTTCAGTTTTGCGTATTTTGTTCACTCCTATTATGTTGTACCGAAGAACGAAGTGATACTTACACAAACAACGTACGGAAAGCGGTTTGCCTCTGTTGTGCAGCAAGGAAGAATTGTCGGCATTCAGTTTCACCCTGAAAAAAGTCAGGAAGTCGGTTTACAATTAATTAAAAATTTTGTGGAATGTGTTTAAGTCGTCTTATGCTTCGTAAGAGTCGAGGAAGGTTATGTTATTAGTTTTTCCTGCAATAGATATTAAAGACGGAAAATGCGTCCGGCTTGTTCAAGGCGTTGCGGGAACAGAAAAAGTCTATTCGGATCATCCTGTAGAAATGGCAATTTTATGGCGCGGTGAAAATGCAAAAGCGCTTCATGTTGTAGATTTGGACGGTGCGTTTGAAGGCGAAATGAAAAATCTTTCCGTGCTGAAAAAAATGATTGATGCGGTGGATATTCCCATTCAGCTCGGCGGCGGCATTCGAACGTACGACCAGGTAAAGCAGCTTCTTAACATCGGCATCTACCGCCTTGTTATTGGAACTGCCGCCATTGATAATCCGGAACTGGTGATGCAGTGTGTAAAAGATTTCGGCGCCAGTAAAATTGTCGTGGGCATTGATGCGAAGAACGGCGTGGTGATGACGAAGGGATGGAAAGAAAATACCGGCATTGAAGCTGTTTCGCTTGCCTTGAACATGAAACAACTCGGCGTTTCAAGAATTGTTTACACCGATATTACCCGGGACGGAATGTTGTCCGGTCCGAATTATGAAGCTATTCACGATATTGCGCTTAAAACTAAGCTGCGCGTAACGGCTTCTGGAGGCGTTTCTAATTATAAAGATCTTCTTAAGCTGCAGGAATATGAATCTCTCGGCGTTGATTCGGTTATTATCGGCAAAGCATTATATGAAAATAAATTCCCCTGCCAAGCATTGTGGCGCATGAATGAAGAGAAGTTGGATGATTTAGGTCCAACGCGAAGAAACTAAAACAGCCGTCAGTTGTCAGCAATCAGTTATCAGCTGCATGCAACGCGATAAATGTTTTCTGACGGCTGAACGCTGACAATTGAGAACTAAACAATGTTAGCCAAAAGAATAATTCCTTGCCTTGATGTTCACGACGGACGCGTTGTGAAGGGAACAAATTTTATTGACCTGAAAGATGCCGGCGACCCTGTTGAGCAGGCGAAATTTTACGATAAAGAAGGCGCGGACGAAATAATTTTTTTGGATATTACTGCGTCGTCAAGCAACCGCGCAACAATGGTTGATGTTGTGCGGCGCGTTGCCGAAGAAATAAATATTCCGTTTACCATCGGCGGCGGAATTCGCACAACGGACGATATGCGCGAAATGCTGCGCAGCGGTTCGGATAAAGTGAGCGTGAATACGGCGGCGGTGAATAATCCAAAATTAATTTCGGACGGTGCGGAATTATTCGGCGTGCAATGTATTGTTACAGCGATTGATGCGAAAAAAGTCGCACCGAATAAATGGAAAGTGTTCACGCATGGCGGAAGAACAGAAATCGAACTTGACGCAATTGAGTGGGCGCAAAAAGCGGAAGAACTCGGCGCGGGAGAAATTCTGTTGACAAGTATGGATAAAGACGGAACGAAAGAGGGTTACGATATTGAATTGCTGAAAAAAATTACATCGTCCGTAAAAATTCCTGTTATTGCCAGTGGCGGCGCCGGAACGCTTGAACATTTGTATGAAGGTTTGCACGACGGAAATGCGGACGCGGTGCTGGCTGCTTCAATCTTTCATTTTCGTCAGTACACAATACGGCAGGCAAAAGAGTATTTACAAGAAAGAAATATTTTAGTGAGAATGTAGTTTTTTCACGCAAAGGCGCAAAAAAGTTTTTTTAAAAACTTTTTTTGTCTTACAGGCGCTTCATCTAAGTTTTCTCGTGCAAAGTTTGTTGAATTAATTAGAAAATTAGGCGGTGAATACGAGTTACCTTCAAAAGTTGTGTAAATAAAAAAGCGCATCCGTATCTTAGGTTAG
>JACFMZ010000026.1 GCA_019455105.1 Bacteroidota bacterium
CGAAAAACATACTACGTATGTGTCGCCGGTAAATTGGAAGAATTTTGCTATTAAAAATGATGATAAATTATTAAGAATAAATTCAAACGAAGAAGATTCTTCTATATTCTTCTTTGCGCTTTAGCGGTCAAAAAAAACTTATGATTGAATTAAAAAATCTGACAAAAAAATTCGGCTCCTATACCGCGGTGGATAATGTTTCGCTCACCATTCCTGCCGGTGAATTTTTCGGCTTCCTCGGTCCAAACGGAGCAGGAAAAACAACAACTATAAAAATGATGACGGGACTTTTTACGCCGACTTCCGGCAGCATTATTATTAACGGATTTGATATTGTTAAAAATCCGCTGGAAGCAAAATCTACCTTCGGCTACATTCCCGATCATCCGTATTTGTATGATAAGCTTTCGGGACGAGAATATTTATTTTACATCGGCGGCTTGTTCCAAATGGGAAAAAATGAAATTCAAGAGAATGTTGAACGCGTTATAGATTTACTGGAATTGGCAAGCTGGATTGATAAAAAAACTGAAGATTATTCCCAGGGAATGCGCCAGCGGGTTACGTTTGCGGCGGCGTTTGTTCATCATCCTAAAACTATTATTATCGATGAGCCGATGGTGGGACTTGATCCGCGCAGCGCGCGAATTGTTAAAGATACGTTAAAGCAGAAGTCGCGCGAAGGTGTATCAATATTTATGTCAACGCATATTCTTGAAATGGTAGAAGAGTTGTGCGATCGTATCGGCATTATCAATAAAGGGAAGATGATTTTTCTTGATACGAAAGAAAATTTATTTTCTCACAAATCGCAGTCAAACGGAAGATTGGAATCCGTTTTTCTGGAACTGATAAAAGAAGCAGATGCCGAATGAGAATGTTCCTTCACATTTTATACTTCAAGAATAAAATGTTCTGGAAGTTTTCAGTAGAAAAAGGATTCGGTGTTTTTGCAAAAGGTATCGGCTCGGCAATTGTGTTCGGATTGTTTGCCGTTGGTGCATTTTATCTTTCACATTACGTAACAGCATATCTTTTGGGAGGAGTGAAAATCGGATTATTTCTCTTCCATCGGTTTCTCGGAATGCTGCTCTTTGTCTTTTTTATTACAATCAATCTCGGAAATATTGTTGTTTCGTTTTCCACGTTATACCGCTCTCCGGAAGTGGAATTTCTTTTAACCCATCCTGTTACATATCAGAATATTTTTGTGATTAAATTTTTAGATAATTTCTTTTACAGCTCAGGAACATTATTTCTTGTTGGGTTTTCTGTCTTGCTTGGCTATGGCACGTATTTTCATTACCCGTGGTATTTTTATCCGTTTATGATGTTCGGAATTTTAGTGCCGTTTATGTTTCTTGCGGGCTGTATTGCTGTTTTGGTGCTTCTCGGCGTTATGATACTTGCGGAAAAAATAAATTTTCGTCTTCTCATCGGAATTATTGTGGCGTTTTATCTTATGCAGGTATTTTTATATTTTAAAGTGTCCGGTCCGGTGCATTTAGTGCGGGAGGTGATGAAATATTATCCGTATGTTGATTTGTATTTCGGCACGCTTGATCCGCTGGCAATAAAACTACTTCCGAATTTTTGGATTTCGGAAATATTATATTTTTTCAGCATAAAAAATTATTTTCCGGTGTACGGTTATACGGCGCTGCTGCTGCTTTCAACGCTGGGAGTGTTTATTCTTCTTCTGCTTGTCGGCGGAATGAATTTTTTTAGAACGTGGCTTACTTCGCTGACAATAAAAGCCATGGGAATGAAACGTGTTGAGCTGCGAAGTAATTTTTTTGCATTCGGCAGAAAATCAATATTTTCATCGCAGATTGAAGTGCTGCTGAAAAAAGAATTTTGGCAGTTTGTACGGGAGCCGAGTCAATGGATTCACTTTACCGTAATGATGGTGTTAATTACAGCTTTCCTTTCCAGTGTCAGCACGTTAAATATTAAATTAGAATCGCCGGAATTAATGTCCGTTGTGTATCTGGTCATCTTTATTTTTAATATTTTTCTTATCAATTCGCTGGCGCTGCGTTTCGGTTTTCCCATGATGAGCTTGGAAGGAAAGGCAATGTGGTCAATGCGAAGCGCACCGATTAAACTCTCCAATGTCTATTGGATTAAATTTTCTCTCACAACGCTGTTGATACTGCTTCTCGGCGGAGTGATTGCTTTTTTTTCAAATATTCCAAATTTGTATACTCAGCGGGTGCAGGGGATTTTGCCGGGGCAGTTTGAATTTGTAACGCCTCACCTTGCGTTGAAAAAACTTGCCCTGACTTCAATTATTATTACCGCACTTTCAGCGGTAACATTAGTCAGTATGAACTTCGGACTCGGAGCATTATATTTAAATACATCGGAAAAAAATCCTATTCGCATCGCTTCATCACAAGGGGCGACCATTACGTTTTTATTAAGCACCGTGTATTTAGTGTTACTTCTCGCAATGTATTTTTTTCCGGTAATAACAATGCACACAGCATCGATAAACAATAGTGTTGTGAGTAATAGAATTTTTTGGTTCGTTCTCGGGTTAATTGCAGGTCTGTCGGGATTAATTATTGCGGTGTCTCATTCAATTGGAATTGCATCGCTGCGGAAAGATTTCTTATGAAGATGAAATTATTATTTTATGTTTTTCTTTTTTTAAATGCGGCGGCTTTTGCCCAGTCGGATGTTGTGTATTACAACCAGCCGGCGGAAGATTATTTTCTTTTAGGAATGCGGCAGTATGCGCAAAAGGATTTTACCCCGGCGCTTCAATCGTTTAAAAATTCTCTTTCTGCGTATCCGAATAATCACCGCACGACGGCGGCAACAATTATGGAAGCAAAGACACTGTACGCGTTAAAATTATATCCCAACGCAATGGAAGTGATCGATTCGTTTCTTACTCAGTTTCCCAACAGCTTATATATTGAAGATGCCTGCTTTACCAAGGGAATGTGTTACTATAATTTAGGCAGCTATGATTCTGCCATGAGCGAAATGATAAAAGTTTTTCTGATTGCCAAGCAGCCGTTGAACAGGGAACATTCGCAAAAAATTATTGAACATCTTGCTTCGGAATTTTTATCGGTTGAAAAAATAGAATTATATTTTCAGCAGGCGGTTTCCGATACCTTGCGATCATTCTTAGGACTTCAATTAGCGGAAAAATATTATTCGCTGGGAATAAGAGCGCAGACCGATTCGTTGCTGGCAAGAATACAGTTAGAATATTTAGACGGACGGTATCAGCAAAAATATTTTCGTCTGCAGGCGCGAAATGATGATTCTAATGTTGTAACCATAGCGGCGCTGCTTCCTCTTCAAAAAAATATTTCGGAAGTAACCCGCGAGAAACGCATTGCTTCTTCGGTGCTGGATGGTATTCAATTTGCAATTTTAGAGTATCCGTTAAGAAATCCTTCTCAGCATGTTACGGTGAATCTAGAAATTCGAGATTCCGAAAGGAATAAAGAGATTCTTAAACAACAGTGCGATACACTGATTGCCAAAGATGATATTCTTGCCATTCTCGGTCCGTTATTCAGCGATCAGGTTCGTGATGCGGCGGCATTGTTGCAGGTATCCGGTATTCCGTTAATTACCCCTACTGCTACCGACGACGGATTGACCGACATTAATCAAAATATTTTTCAGTCGAACGTTTCAAATTCAACAAAGGCAAAGACTCTTGCTCAGTATGTTATCAATCAATTGGGCGCAAAAAAAATTGCTATACTCGGTTCAGATGCGCCCGCTTCCGCTGTTTCTGCCGATTCGTTTAAAGATGAAGTTAAGCGTCTCGGAGGCGAAGTTGTTATTGATAAACGATTTTCTCAGCGTCAGACAGATTTACGGGCTATTCTGAAACAATTTAGAATTACCGGCGCTGCACTTGCACCGGAATATGTTGTTTCATTAAAAGGAAAATTAAACCCGATTGAAGTTACACGCCGTTTGGTATCGCTGGGTGTTCGTCAAAAATATATTGATTCAGTTCTTGCCAAAGAAGGAACAATTAATTTAACGACTCTGTTTGGAAATGAGGCGGAAAAGGTTGCCGCCTCGCTTAATCTTCCGGTGCAAAAAGTTACCGTCAATCCGGATAGTTTACAATATCCCGTTAATATTTATGATGTCATTTTTTGTCCTATTGCGCGCCGGACGGAAATCGGTATTATTACTTCACAGCTCGCATTGTATAATATTAAAGGAACAATAGTCGGCTTAACCGAATGGTACGACTTAAATGAGTTGGAAATGAATAAGCGCTATGCCGACGGCGTTGTCTTCGGTTCCGAACGGTATATTGAAAAAACTCCGTACGTGCAGCAAATCTATACTCGTTTTCAAGAGAAGTATAAACGGCAAATGACCGATAATGAACTGTACGGATTTGATACGATGACGATGCTGTTAGATGTTCTGAATAACGGCGCCGTAACACGGGAAGAGCTGCGCAATGCATTACAATCAATAAAAAATTTTCACGGAATCCGTAATGCAATTCTTTTTGGTTCCGACAGAATAAATTCTCATCTCAATATTTTACAATATAAAGACGGTGGGATTAAAAAAATCGGCGATGCCGTGTTCCAGCCGGAGAGTATTCAGAGTGATCAATGAAAAGTTCGGAATTTCACGAGCCGCCCCGTTCCTATTTAAAAATTAAAGATCTTCCGGAAGACGATCGTCCGAGAGAGAAGGCGTTGAAACACGGCATTCATACGCTTTCAGATTCGGAGCTTCTGGCAATTTTAATTAACACAGGAACGAAACAATTTTCGGCAATGGATATTGCCAAGGATGTTCTTCGTAAGTACGGAACGCTGAGCTCCGTTGCTACGCTTTCTCCTGAAGATTTAAAAAGATCATTAAAAGGAATCGGCAAAGCGAAAGCCGTAAAAATACTTGCTTCGTTTGAACTTGCCCGACGGTTACGCACGGCGCAGGCGGCTTCATCGAAAAGTATTATGTCACCCGGCGATATTGCAGAATTATATATTCCGCGCTTATGCGATGAGCGCCAGGAATTATTTTTAGTTGTCTGCTTAAGCACGGCAAAGAAAATTATTCGCGATCGGGTGATTACTAAAGGGTTGCTGAATTCTTCTCTGATACATCCGCGGGAAGTGTTTCGTGAAGCTATTTTAGAAAATTCCAACAGTGTCATCTTAATTCATAATCATCCGAGTGGAAATTTAGAGCCGAGTTCGGATGATATTGCAGTTACAAAACAGTTAGTTGAAGCAGGAAAAAAGATCGGTATTGAGGTTGATGATCATATTATTATTGCCGGGAACGGCTATACAAGTTTTGTGGAAAGAGGATTACTGTAAGAAAAATCCGTAAGTATTTTTTATTGAGTGAAAATAATAGAGAAGGAGAAATTTCCATAGAAAAGAAAATATTCATGGAAGAGATAGATGCCGTATCGCTGCTCGGCACCAACGATTCGCATTTGCAAATTATAGAAAACCGTTTCGATGCAGCAATTACCGTGCGCGGTAATACCATTACGCTGCGCGGCGATTCCGAAGAACTTCAGCAGCTGGAAAGAATTTTTAAAGAATTAATTTATCTGTTGAATAAAAACGGCGCATTGACTGTCAACGATGTGGAAACCGTTGTTGATCTTGTTGCGGATATTCCGGAAAGAAAATTTCAAAAACGCTCTGCTGCTCCTGCCGATTCGGAAGAAGTGATTTTGTTTACGCAAAACTCAATTATTAAAGCAAAGACACCGACGCAGAAAGAATACTTTTACAAATCACAAAAGAATGATATTGTTTTTGCCATTGGTCCGGCGGGAACAGGCAAAACGTATCTGGCAGTAGCAATGGCCGTTGCTGCTTTAAAAAATAGGGAAGTCAATAAAATTATTCTGGCGCGCCCCGCCGTTGAAGCAGGAGAAAGTCTGGGATTTCTTCCGGGTGATTTAACGGCAAAAGTTGATCCGTATCTTCGCCCGTTGTATGATGCGCTGGATGATATGCTTCCGGCAGAAAAACTGAAAACCTATTTGGAACGGCGGACGATAGAAATTGTACCGCTGGCGTATATGCGCGGAAGAACGCTGCACAATGCGTTTGTTATTTTAGATGAAGCGCAGAACGCCACCGCGATGCAGATGAAAATGTTTCTCACTCGTCTCGGCAATAATTCCAAAGCAATAATTACCGGTGATATTACGCAAATAGATCTTCCTTCAAATACCACCTCCGGCTTGGTGCAAATACAAGAGGTGTTGAAAACAATTGACGGTATTGATTTTGTCTATTTCAACAAGAACGATGTTGTCCGTCATCGTTTAGTGAAAGAAATTATTGATGCCTACGGAAAATTCGGGAAAAAATCGTAAATACTAATTTTCAGCACTATCATCGGCATCTTTCTCAGCCATTAAACATCAGGTCTCTTTATTTGTCTAAATCTACACAATAATAATTATGGTGAAGAGATAGAAAGGAGAATAAAAATGAAAGCCGACAAAATATTTTTTTCCACCAGGATAATGTTAATTTTCGGATGTTTACTTTTCGGAACTGCGGCGCTTTATGCGCAGCGTGAATGATACAAACGAAACCCGCGTCCGGGACAGATTGTAGAGAGAATTCCGCATCGTTATACGACCATTCAACATTCCGGAATAAATTTTTATTTTGATAACGGAATTTATTTCAAGCGGCATAAAGCAAATTATATTGTTGTTCGTCCGCCGGTCGGTTTACGTATCCGCTATTTACCGGACGGGTATAGTACCATTCATTTCGGCAGAGTGCCGTATTATTTCTATTACGGAGTTTTTTATTCCTACGATTCTGCAGCAGGAGATTATGTTGTAGTGAACGCGCCGCCAAAATCTCAGCAAAGCGGCGCTGCCGGATTAGATAAAGTGACGTTGATTGACGGAAATTTTCTTGAGGGAGTAATTTTAAAGGAAGATGAAGAAATACTTCAGATAGAAATTAAAGGAAAAATTAGAGATATCCCATTGAAAAAAATTATCTCAATAGAGTATGCGGAAAATACCGACGGGAAAAATTAGCGCGCTGGTCTACAATTGTTATTTCTTATCTAACTTTTCTTTCGCTTCGTTCCAATATCCATCCATTTCCTGCAGCGTTGAGGAATGAATGTCTCTGCCCGAGTTTCGAAATTGTTCTTCAATATAGTGAAAGCGTGCGGTAAATTTCTTTGTGGTGTTATTTAGCGCATCCTCACAATTAATATTCAAAAATCGGGCATAGTTCACCAGGACAAAAAGCAAATCGCCGAATTCTTCACGCATCGTTGCATCACTATTATCGTGTTGGGCTTTTTTGAATTCCTGCAATTCCTCTTCTACTTTATTCCACACATCGTTTTTATTATCCCAATCGAAGCCGACTTTTGCTGCCTTCTTCTGAATTTTTTCTGCCTTTATCAGCGCCGGTAACGTCTGTGGAATTCCGTCGAGAACAGAAATACGTCCTTCATTCATTTTAATTTTTTCCCAGCTGATTAATTGCTCTTCAGCGGAGCGGATAACGGCATCGCCGAAAATATGCGGATGCCTGCGAATCATTTTTTCAGTAATGGAATGAATGACTTCTTCAACAGTAAATGTATTAGTCTCTTCGGCAATTATTGAATGGAGCACAATATGCAGCAGCAAATCACCGAGTTCGCCTTTCAGTTCCTGCAAATTATTTTGTTGAATGGAATCGGCGGCTTCATAGGCTTCCTCAATAAGATGCGGACGAAGCGATTCGTGAGTCTGCACGCTGTCCCACGGACATTCTTTTCGGAGACGGCGGACAATGGAGATAAAATTTTCAAATTCGTTCATAACTATTTCTTTCTTGAAAATCAATACGAAGAAAATAAGTTTCGTGTTCTTGTAACCATTAAAACCCAAACCATCATTTTCATCATTGGACTTTCACAAAAAAGGTTTCTATATTTTTATAGTTCATTAATCAAATCTTTAAAACTTTTTTAACAATTCAAACACGTTACAATGAAAAAAATATTGTATAGTCTTCTCGGACTCGGTATCATCTTCGGAATTTACTACGCCATTGTTGATAAAACTCAGCCGGCAGATCTTCTTATTCTGAATGCTACCATTTATACTGTTGACGAATCGAACTCTGTGCAGCAGGCAATGGCGATTCGCGGCAGCAGAATAATTGCCGTCGGCACTACAGAAGATATACAAAAACGATATTCTTCACAAAATGTAATTGATGCAAACGGAAAAACTATTATTCCGGGGATGATTGATTCACATGCGCATGTTTTTGAAATCGGAACGAACAGTGCGGAACTCAATTTAGTCGGCACAACATCATCGGAAGAGAGCGCCGCATTAGTTGCTGAAAGAGTAAAGCGCGCAGCGCCGGGCGAATGGATTCGCGGTCACGGATGGGACCAAAATGATTGGGATAATACCGGACGCAATGTTCCGTTCCCGACAGCTGCAATTCTTGATAATGTTGCGCCGAACAATCCGGTAGTGCTTGAGCGTATCGACGGCCATGCGCTGTGGGTTAATTCTCAGGCAATGAAGTTTGCCGACATTCTGAATGATAAAAAAGAAAGAAAAATTGAGGGGGGAAAAATTTATCGCGACCAAGCCGGAAATCCGACCGGAATTTTTATTGATAATGCTGAACGGATTATTTACTCCGTCGTTCCGGACTATTCCGATGCTGAAATGAAAGCAATGTATCAGCGCGCCTTTGACGAATGTTTGAAGTTCGGTTTAACATCCGTTCATGATATGGGAATCAGCGAGCGCGCGTATAATATTCTCAACTCTTTTGCGCAAAATAATCTTCTTCCCGTAAGAATTTATGCCGCCGTACTCGGCGATAATTCTCTTTGGAGTAAAGCGAAGGCGCAGGGACCGCTCAGCGGAAAATTTTTATCGCTGCGTGCAATAAAAATGCTGGCGGACGGCGCGCTCGGTTCACGCGGCGCTGCGTTGATGGAACCATACAGCGATGAGCCGGGAAACCGCGGTTTGGAAATAACCAGCAAAGAGAAAATGAAAGAACTCGCGGAAGATGCCGTTCAACATGGTTTTCAAGTATGTGTGCATGCCATAGGAGACCGAGGGAATAAAAATATTCTGGATATTTATGAAGAACTTGAACAGAAATATCCGGCGAAAGCGGAGCTGGCGCGTTTTCGTGTTGAACACGCGCAGGTGCTTTCGAACGATGATCTTCTTCGTTTTAAGAAACTTCATGTTCTTCCCAGTATGCAGCCGATTCATTGTACTTCCGATATGTATTGGGCACAGGCGCGCTTAGGTCCGGAACGAATTCAAGGAGCGTATGCATGGCGCCGGCTGTTGGACGACGGAAATATTATTGCTTCCGGTTCCGATGCGCCGGTAGAAAATCCGAATCCGCTGCTCGGATTTTATGCGGCAATTACCCGGCAGGATAAAGATGGCATTCCGCAAAGCGCCGCGGATGTTGCCGCACATTTTCAACTTTCAGCCGACGGAATAAAAGATTCTTCAAATTTTTTAAACGGCTGGTATCCGCAGGAAAAAATGACGCGGGAAGAAGCGCTGAAATCGTACACCATATGGGGCGCGTATGCTGAGTTCGCCGAAAAAGAAAAAGGAAGCCTCGAACCGGGCAAGCTTGCAGATTTTGTTGTTCTTTCAAAAGACATCATGAAAGTAGAACCGAAACAAATTCTTTCTACTTTGGTGGACATGACTGTTGTTGACGGAAAAATTGCGTATCAACGAACCATTACGGGAGCAAAGTAAGGGAGGATGCCATGTATGAAAAACTTTTAATTGAAACTGAAAAGTTTCTCATCGAGCAGGAAGAGAAAGAAATCCCCATTTTGGATTTGTGGCAAGCAATGATTAAACATGCCAAAAAATGCCGATATGAAATTCCGACACAGATTCGGGATTTTGAATGTCTGCTGGAAGCCGACAAGCGTTTTATTTTTATTAAACCGGATATTCAGCTTCCGGAAATTGATTTCGGCGAAGATGAAGGAAATTACGAAGTCGGCGAAGATTATTTTGAAGTTGAAGAAATAGAAAAAATAGGATTTGACGAACGGCTGCTGGTCGGCTTAAGTTCTAAAATTGAAGATAATTCCGATACTTACGGCGAAAACACCGATGAAGGAAATTTTGCGCCCCGCTCTTCAAGCGCGCGGGAGAAAAGTTCCGAGAACAGAAATTCAGCAAAACTTGTATTGAAAAAACAGACTGCAGCGAAAAAGAAACCCGCAGCAAAAAGGAAAAAATAACGGTTGTCTTCCCGCTCGGCAGAAAAAAAAACTTGGATTATTCTTGATTTACTTACCTGGGGAACGGCGTATCTTTCCGAAAAAGGTTTTGATGAATCTCGTCTTACGGTAGAATTGCTTCTTGCGCACGTTCTTCACATTCAACGCATTCAACTGTACACGAACTTTGATAAACCGCTGGCGGAACGTGAACTGGCAGAGTTTAAAGAACTCTTAAAGCGCCGGCTTACGCATGAACCTGTTCAATATATTTTAGGAAGTACGGAGTTTATGGGGCTTCCGTTTTTCGTTGATTCGAGAGTTCTTATTCCGCGCCCTGAAACGGAAATTCTTGTTGAACAGGTAGTAACAAAATGCCGTCAGCGATTTTCTGAAAAAGAAAAAATTTTTGCTGAAGATCTCGGAACAGGAAGCGGCTGCATTGCAATTAGTCTCGCTGTTTTTCTTAATACCCTGCATTGCCGAGCCGTTGATGTAAGCCGTGATGCGCTGAATGTTGCCAAACACAATGCCGAAGCCAACAACGTTGAAACAAAAATAGAATTTGAAGAGCAGAATATTTTTATGCTTCAATCTCAGCGGCGGGTAGAACCGCTTGACTGCATTATTTCAAATCCGCCGTATGTTTCGTTAAAAGAATTTGGCGCAGCCTCTCCTGATGTTACTCAGTTTGAGCCGAGAAGCGCTCTTACCGATGAAGAGGAAGGATTACGTTTTTATCCTGCACTGGCACACTATGCAGAACAGAATTTGAATGCCGGAGGATTTCTTGCCGTTGAACATCAGTATGACCAATCTGAGCGCGTTCAAAAAATATTTCAGGAACACGGTTTAACCGTTACGGATGTTGTAAAAGATTACGGCGGACATTATCGCTGCGTAATTGCGGAGAAGCAATGAGAGCATTAATTCAGCGTGTAACTTCGGCGCACGTTTCGGTTCGCAATGAAACGGTCGGTGCAATTCAGCACGGCATGGTAATTTTACTCGGCATAAAATCGGGCGATACGGAAGCTGATGCAGTATATGTTGCAGAAAAATGTTCCGCACTCAGGATTTTTGAGGATACCGAAGAAAAAATGAATCTCTCCATCAACGATGTGAACGGCTCGATTCTTGCGGTTTCTCAATTTACGCTGTACGGCGATACGCGGAAAGGAAACCGCCCGAGTTTTATTGATGCAGCGCCGCCGGCTGCTGCCAAACCGCTGTATGAAAAGTTTGTTGCTCGTCTTCGTGAACTGCTCGGTAATGAACGGGTGCGCACCGGCGTATTCGGTGCTATGATGCAGGTTGCCATGGTGAACGACGGACCGGTAACAGTTCTTGTAGAATCGAAGAATTAACATTCGCGGAAAGGAAACGCGGTGTCTTTCTATTTTATTTTCTGGGATGGTGTCGGTTACGGAAAAAAAAATCCATCGGTCAATCCGTTTTTTTCCGCTTCGCTTCCGACGTTACGAAAACTTTTTCATAATACTCTTCCTTCGATTCACCATAAATATTGTACCGATACAACGGCATCTTTTTCTCCGGTCAACGCTACCTTGCGGGTTGCGGGGCTTCCGCAAAGCGGCACCGGGCAGGCGACTATTATGACCGGAATAAATGCTTCTCAGTATATCGGAAAGCATTTTGGTCCTTATCCATATTCCACATTAGTTCCAATCATCAAAGAGCAGAATTTATTTCAACAGCTTAAAGAACGAAACCGTACTTTTTATTTTGTCAATGGATTTCCGAAAAAATATTTAGACTTTCTCAATGACCATCGTAAACGAATTCCGACGATTGCGCTTTCTTATATCTCTACGGGAAAAACACTTTCATCGCATCATGAAATACAAAACGGTGAGGCAATTTCTGCCGATATTACCGGTTCACGATGGGAAGAATTAGGGCACGCAGAAGTAACAGCCGTTTCTCCATTGGAAGCAGGAAAAAAAATTTACCGGCTGGGAAAAAATTATGATCTTATTTTTTTTGAATATTTTGTTCCGGATTACGCCGGTCATAAACAGGATATGAAATTATCCGTTGAAGCGCTGGAGCGAATGGACGGATTTCTTGGAGGGATTCTTGAACATTTTGACGATAAACAGGATATTCTTCTGATGATCAGCGATCATGGAAATATTGAAGATCTCTCCGTGCGAACGCATACACGGAATCCCGTTCCATTGATTATGATTGGAAAAGACCGCGAATATTTTTCTTCCCGAATAAAAAATTTAACCCACATTACGCCGGCGATACTTTCCTATTTCGACCGAACCAATGAACAATAGACCTGCACTTGCTGCTTCTTTTGTAATTGCCGGCGGAATATTTTCTGCAAAATATTTTTTCATTCCAACCGAAGTGCTTACCGCGTTTTCGGCGCTCTTTTTTGTTCTTACCATCATTCTTTTTCTTCTTTACAGAAAAGAAAAAGGAAGAAACGTACTTGCCTCTCCGTTTCCTCTTCTGCTGCTGTTTGCGGCGTCAGCGCTTTCGTATAATCTGAACGAACAATTTCGCTATCGCTCACACATTACAAATTTTTTCGGAACAGATTCTCTTACCATGTTCTGTAAAGTCGTGGATGAGCCGAGAACAGCGGAAGGAAAAACAAAACTGTTGGTTGACGTGCTTTCGCTGCAGAATGAAACTGATTCGCTCGGTGTGGAAGGGAGGGCGTATCTCACCATCTTTGCGGATAAGCGTCGGAACGAACAGCCGGAAAAAATTTCCTATGGTGCATTTTTGCAGATGAAAAGTCTTTTGCAGCCTCCCCCGGATGAACGAAACCCCGGCGAGTTCAGTTACCGGGAATATTTAAAACTGAATAATATTTATGCGCTCATTTTTGCGCGGGGATATTCCAACGTGCAGTTCATCGGAACGCCGAAGCCGAATATCTTTTTTCAATATGCCGTCTTTCCGGTGAAGGACTTTATCACTCGGACAATTACAACGGTAATGAAAGGGGACGAAGCAAATTTTCTTATCGGTCTGCTTCTCGGCGATCGGACGGATATTTCCGAAGAAATTAAAACGGCGTTTATGAATACGGGAACGATTCATGTGCTGGCGGTTTCCGGTTCGCACGTTATTCTTGTGGTGGCAATAATTTATTTTCTTTTCGGGCTGCTGCGGATTCCGTTGAAATTAAAAATTATTGCAACAATTGCCGCGCTGATTTTTTATACGTATCTCACCGGAGCAACTCCCTCCGTTGTGCGCGCATCCATAATGTCAATTATTGTGTTGCTGGGAAAATATTTTGAACAACGAATAGACGGCTATAATGTGCTGGGGCTTTCGGCGGTAATAATTTTTCTTTTTGATCCGAAACAATTATTTGATGTCGGGTTTCAGCTTTCGTTTTCAGCAGTTTTTTCCTTAATCTATTTTTACCCGAAATTAAAGCTGTTGATAGAAAAAATTCCCGATAAGTACGAAGAGTTTAAAATTATTTCGTGGCTCTTAAAAGCGCTGGCGGTTTCCGTTGCCGCACAGGTCGGCACGATTCCTTTTACCGCATATTATTTTGGAAAAGTTTCCATCATATCATTTGCCGCAAATCTTTTTGTTGTTCCTTTGGTGGAATTGATTGTTACCATCGGACTGGCGGGCGCGTTGCTCAGCGTTTTTTCAATGTGGATTGCCTCCTGCTTCAGCGAAGTAAATAATTATCTTGCTCTCTTTACGCTGAATCTTGTTAAGCTGACCAACCAAATTCCGTACGCCACAGTAAACACCGCGTTGTTCGGCTGGCGGGAAACGGCGCTGTATTCAATTATTGTGTTGTGGCTGTTTAATCTTCGGGATGTTCTTTTTCAGAAGAAATTAATTTTTGCTTCATTGATTGCGGCAAATATTTTTCTTTTCCTTTCATTTGCGCAGTCGAAAAATCATCCGCTCCGCGTTACATTTCTTGATGTCGGGCAGGGAGATGCGTCCGTTATTCAATTTCCGACCGGAGAAGTGCTGGTTGTTGATGCCGGACCGATTACCGCCGACTTTGATGCCGGCGAAAAAACCGTTGCACCGTTTCTTTTGAAAAACGGCATTACCACCATTACCGCACTTCTCACCTCGCATCCTCACGCCGACCATTTGGGAGGCATCCCGTATCTGTTGAAAAATTTTTCCGTCAGCGAAACTATTGACCCGAACCAAAAAGCAGAATCGAAATTATTTCAAGAGTATGAACATTTAAAAGCTGCAACCGCGCAAACATCAGCGGAGGGAGGAATGCGGCTGCTTTCTCTTCCGAATGTGCGGTTGTATTGTTTTCATCCGACGGAAAAATTTTTAGATACCGATTCGTCCAACAGATATTCCGACCTGAATGAATCATCCGTAGTGTTTAAATTGCAGTACGGAACAACATCGTTTCTCTTTACCGGCGATGCCGAAGTGCCGGCAGAAGAACATCTTTCGGCAGTATATAAAAATTTTTTGAAGAGCGATATCTTGAAAGCAGGACATCACGGTTCCATCACCAGCAGCTCCGAAACATTTCTTGATTATGTGCAGCCGAAAGAAGTTGTTGTTTCGGTTGGGAAATTCAATAAATTTAAACATCCTTCAAAGGTAGTGCTGGGGCGGTATCGCCAGCGAAAAATTCGTATCCGCAGAACCGACGAAGAGGGAGCGGTTATTTTCGAATCAAACGGCGAAACCATTTCAACGGTATTATGGAAATAGAAGAAAAAACAAAATTAATTTCTGTGCTGCTGATTGCCGCAAGTATTATTCTTGCGGTTGTGTTGTATTTTGTGTTTCATATCTTGTTCATCTTCATTATTTTTATTCCGCCTGTTATTTATCATTTTCTAAAAAAGCGAGAAGACCATGGACAAAACGTTTCAGACCGATTCGGGAATTCCGATTAAGGAAACGTATTTTCCTGCCGATGTGCACCATGCAGCGGAAGAAAAACCGGGCGAATATCCTTTTACGCGCGGCGTGTATCCGCAGATGTACCGCACGCGGTTATGGACAATGCGCCAGTATGCAGGATTTGGAACGGCGAAACAGTCCAACGAACGGTACCGCTATCTGCTCTCGCACGGCACTACCGGACTTTCCGTTGCGTTCGATCTGCCGACGCAGATTGGCATTGACAGTGATAATCCGTTGAGTGAAGGCGAAGTAGGAAAAGTCGGCGTAGCCATTGATACGCTTGCCGATATGGAAATTCTTTTTAACGGCATTGAATTGAAAAATATTTCCACTTCAATGACGATTAATTCCACGGCGGCAATTTTATTATGTATGTACGCGGCATTGGCGAAAAAACAAAACGCCGATTTAAAAAAAATTTCCGGCACGATTCAAAATGATATTTTAAAAGAATACATTGCGCGCGGAACATATATTTATCCGCCCCGCGCTTCCATGCGCCTGGTAACCGATACGTTTGCCTGGTGCAGAAATAATCTTCCAAGCTGGAATACTATTTCAATCAGCGGCTATCATATTCGCGAAGCCGGCTCAACGGCGGTGCAGGAAGCGGCGTTTACCATTGCCAATGCAAAAGAATATGTGCGCTCGGCTTTGCAGGCAGGTTTGGATATTGATGAGTTTGCGCCGCGGCTTTCATTTTTCTTTAATGCGCATAATAATTTTTTTGAAGAAATAGCAAAATACCGCGCTGCCAGAAAAATCTGGGCGGAAATTGTGAAAGAAGAATTCAACGCGAAGAAAGCCGAGTCGATGAAGCTTCGGTTTCATACGCAGACCGGCGGCTCAACATTAACGGCGCAGCAGATTGAAACGAATGTTCCGCGTGTTACACTGCAGGCGCTGGCGGCGGTCCTTGGCGGAACGCAGTCGCTTCACACCAATGCAAAAGATGAAGCACTTGCTCTTCCGACGGAAGATTCCGTTCGGCTGGCGCTGCGAACGCAGCAAGTTATCGGCTATGAATCAGGCATTACAGAAACTGTTGATCCGCTTGCCGGCTCGTATTATGTGGAAGCATTAACGGAAGAAATTGAAAAGCGAGTGAAAGAATATTTATCAAAGATTGATGAACTGGGCGGTTCGGTGAGAGCCATTGAACAGCAGTTCTTTCAACAAGAAATTGCGGAAAGCGCCTATAAGTATCAGCGTGCGATTGATGAAAAGAAAAAAATTATTGTGGGAGTGAATGAATTTGTTACCGAAGAAGAAAATCATCTTGATCTTTTGAAAGTTGATGAAACCATTCGTGCGCAGCAAATGAATGCGCTTGCCGCCGTGAAAAAAAACCGAAATAATGAAACCGTGCAGGCGGCGTTAAAGAAAATTATTTCCGCAGCCAAAAGCACGGAAAATCTGCTTCCGCCTGTTCTCGAAGCAGTTGAAGCCTACGCGTCGGTCGGAGAAATTTCCGATGCCTTACGAACAGTCTGGGGAACATACGAATAATGAGCCGGCAAAACATTCTGGAAGCTAAAAAATTACTTCAAAAAAAATACCGCGAACAGCTGCGAAAGTTTATTATTGAAGGGCGAAAGATGATTGAAGAAGCGGTTGCGGCGGGTGTGCCGATTGAATCCATTTTCTATGACGAAGCCAAGATTACCGATTTAGCCGTACTGGAAAAACTTTCCCGCAGCGCCGAGCGGATGATTCCGGTAAAAGAAAAAGATATTCAACAGATTTCCGATACCGTAACATCGCAGGGAATTGCCGCCGTTCTTCCTTTTCTGCAGAACGAATCTGATATTGATAAAATATTTCTGAAAAAAAATTTTGTTTTTGTCGCTCTTGAAGAAATAAACGATCCCGGAAATCTCGGTACAATCATCCGCACGTGTGATTGGTTCGGCGTGGACGGCCTGGTCATCGGAACGAATTCCGTTGACCTTTACAATCCAAAAGTCATTCGCGGAACAATGGGTTCATTGTTTCATCTTCCGATTTTAACCGATATTGACTTGAAGATATTTCTCAAAGCCTGCCGAAGCGAAGGGTTGACGATTTATTCATCGGAATTATCGAAGAGCGAAGATGTGCAGAAAATTTCCTTTGCCGGAAAATCGCTTCTGCTTATTGGAAACGAATCGCACGGAATTTCATCGGAACTTTCTCGGCAGGCGGATAAAAAAATTATGATTCCGCGCTTCGGAAAAGCGGAATCTCTGAATGCAGCAATGGCATGCGGAATACTTCTTTCACAAATGAAGTTAAAAAAATAAAAATTCTTGGTTCTTCGTATGAAAATTTCTGTTCAAGGAATTAAAGTCGGACACTACACCGACGAAAAAAATCTTACCGGCTGCACGGTAATTTTATGTCCTGAAAAAACTGTCGCCAGCTGCGAAGCGCGCGGAAGTTCGCCGGCATCGCGCGAGTTGATATTGCTTTCTCCTGAAAAACAGATGCAGGAAGTGAATGCTGTTTTTCTTACCGGCGGCAGCGCGTTCGGGCTCGGCGCGGCAAACGGCGTTATGCAGTATTTGGTAGATCATCAACTCGGGTATCAGACTCCGTGGACGAGAGTGCCGATTGTCCCTTCGGCGGTTATTTTCGATTTGAATGTCGGAAGCAATACGGTATTTCCGCTGCCGGAGAATGCGTACGCGGCATGTGAAAGCGCCGGCGAAGAAATAATTTCAGGGAGAGCAGGAGCGGGAACAGGCGCAACCATTGGAAAGTGGGGCGGAATTACCAATGCAATGAAAGGGGGATTCGGCGCGGCTTCCATTACCGTGAACGGAACTTCTGTGGATGCGTTTGCCGTTGTAAATGCAGTCGGCGATGTTGTTGATGAGAAAGGAAACATTCTTGCCGGGGCACGTAGCGGAGGAAAATTTCTCGCCGAACAGCATTCATGGCGGATGCAGGAAGAGAGATTGATTTTACGAAATATCAATACTACTCTTGTGGTGATTGCGACCAACGCAAAATTAAGCAAAGTTGATGTTTTTCGCGTTGCACAGCGCGGACATTCCGGAATGGCGAGAAGCATTGTTCCGTGTCATACAACGTTTGACGGCGATGTCTGCTTTGTGCTTTCCGCCGGCGAAGCGGAGGCATCTGTAGATTTTGTTTCCGAACTCGGCGCGGAAGCGGCGGCGAGAGCGGTGCGGAATGCAGTGTGTGCTTCCAACAATCTTCCGGAGCCGTAAAAAGTATTTTGAATGTTCTCAATTAATTTCAATATTAGTATTGGTTTTCAACGGATTTGTGGTTAATTCACGAAAAATATATCATAGAAATTCAAATCGTGTTGTTTCGCTTTCCCGCGCACTTTCGAAACTGGGATACTGCTCGCGAACTCAGGCAGATCGGATCATTCAATCCGGAAATGTTTCGGTAAACGGGAAAAAAATAGTACAAAGCTCGTTTCGCGTTGACCCGCACGGCGATGATATTTCGGTTGACGGGAAAAAAATCCGGAAAAATAAAACGTTCCGGTATTTTCTTTTTCATAAACCTGCCGGCATTATTACCACGCGAAACGATGAACGGGGAAGACAAACGGTGTATGATTTTCTTCAACCGATTCAGTCGAGATATTCGTCGCATTTTTTTCCTGTCGGCAGATTGGATAAAGAGAGTTCGGGGGCGCTGCTGATAACGAATGATACGCAGTTCGGAGAAAAAATATCTAACCCTGAATCGCATATTTCAAAAACTTATTGTGTTACGATTAACGGGACGCTGAATGACGACGACATTCGCTTGTTTCGTGCTGGAATACCATTGAAAAGCGGATATACAACTCAGCCGGCAGCGATTGAAAAATTATCCGAACCTGAGAGCGCCGTTACGTATCAAGTAATTATCAGTGAAGGGAAGAACCGACAGATTCGCAATATGTTTGAACAACTCGGGCATCCGGTTCTTTCGCTGCACCGTACAGCCGTGGGAAATATTTTTCTCGGCAATTTAGCCGCCGGAACATTCCGAATGTTAACCGATTCAGAAATTTCTGAAATATTATAATCTATGCCGGATATTGTTTGTAAAATTATTGAAGTCTCTCTTTTTTCTTTTGTCAATAAAGAGCCGTTGTATCTTATGCTGCGAAGATCGAAATCTGAAAAATTGTATCCCGATGCCTGGCAGATTGTTACCGGCACTATTGAACACGGCGAAACGGCGCTTCAGGCATCGTTGCGGGAAATTAAAGAAGAAACGGGATATACGCCGGTAAAATTTTGGATTGTTCCCTATATGAATACTTTTTATTCAGTTCCGCAGGATACGGTTCATCACACCGTTATTTTTGCAGGGCAGGTTCCGCCGAACACTAATCCGGTTCTCTCTGCGGAACATTATCAATTCGGCTGGTTTACCGTTGAGAAAGCAAAACAGATGTGCGTTTGGCCCGGACAGCGGAAAGCGATAGATATTATTCATGAATATATTGTCCGCGGCACGCCGACTGCGGAACTTTCTGAAATAACGTTATGAAACAGATTTTCTTTTTCATAGTATTTTTTATGCAATTCACGTTCAGTCAGAACGGGACATCGGCTTCATTTCCCATCACGGCAACCGATCCGCAGAATTTTCGGGATTACCCGGGAGGAAGAGGGGAAAATCAATTGATTGTGTACACGCCGGCGTACGGAAAAAAATCTACCGGTACCAACCAATGGGGGCTTGAAGCGGTTGTCCGAGAAAACTGTATTGTTGCCGTCGGCGGAAATAATTCTCCGATTCATGAAGATGAAATTATTCTTTCAGGGCACGGGAAAGCAAAAAGTTTTTTAGAAAAGAATGCGCATATCGGCGCAAAGGTTGCCGTTATTAATGGAAACGTTGAAATTTCTTTTGATGCAGAATCCTTTGCGGTTTTTTCTCAATTGGTTGAAAAAGATTTACGGAAAAAATTTTCTCTGCTGAAAAATAATTTCAACGAAGAAACCGATTCCGTGATCAATCATCTTTTTGATTCTCTTCATACCGTTACCGCAACGGCACTTCAATATGCTTATCTCATCAGTGATGAAAAAGTGTATTCGCTCGGCATGCAGCTTCTCGATGAACTGTCGTATCGCATTTCTGTATCGCCGAAGATTGAAGCGCGCGGTATTTTTCACCGTCCGACGGAGCGGGGACCAGAGCAGATTGCCGAAGTGGTAAAAACGTTTGCCGAAGCCGGTTTCAATCAAATTTATTTAGAAACTGTTTGGCGGGGTGAAGCAATTTATCCGAGTTTTATTACGCAGCAAAGAAGAAGATTCCGCGGATTTGATCCGCTTCAAACATATATTAACGAAGCCGAAAAATACGGAATTGAAATTCATGCACTTCTTCATACATTTTCCGCCGGAGGTTCGACAGCGCCGGGCGATACCGGAAAGGGACCGGTTCTTGAACAGCATCCCGCCTGGCAGATTGTAAAACGAAACGGCGAACGATTTTCGAATAGTGAGCAGGGAGCTTTTTATCTTAATCCGGCGCTTCCGGAAGTGCAGGAATATATCGCTTCCTTATATAAAGAAGTGAGAACGCAGTATCCGAAACTTGCCGGCATACAGATGGATGATATTTGCTATCCGACAAACGTACCGCTGGATGAGTCATCGGATTATTCGGAATATTCGCGGACGGAATTTCAAAAATATGCCGGCGTTGATCCGATGAACATTAACCCGACCGACAATCCGCTGGAGTGGGAAAAATGGAGAAAGTGGCGTGAAGAAATTATTACTGCCTTTGTAAAAAAAATCCGCTGGCAGAATCCGGAAATTCTTCTTTCCGCCGATGTTACACCGGATTTTGATGAAGCGGTGATAACGCAAATGCAAAATTGGAGTGAGTGGGCAAAAAAAGGATACGTTAATTTTCTTGTGCCGAACGTTTTTTCTCTAAATACCGATTGGGTGGAAGAGGTGATGACAAGAATTGAAATGACGGTGGGGAAAGATTTTCCAACCTTTGCCGGGCTGGTTGTTTCAAAGCAGCTTCCGCCGGCACTGTTGTTACAGCAAATTGAAAAAGTTCGCGAAATGGGAATACCGGGAATTGTTCTCTTCTCTTCTCAAGAGATATCGAACGAACAGCTTCGGCTGCTTTCCGTCGGTCCGTTTCGCGAAAAGGCGGTTCCGCCTGTTATTTTACGAACGCAATCTCAAGTGAAAGGAGAAACTCATTGAGTATTTTAGTTGTCGGTTCTGTTGCATTAGATGATATTGAAACGCCGTTCGGCAAGGCAAAGGAAGTGCTGGGCGGCTCGGCGGTGTATATTGCCACTGCGTGCAGTTATTTCCTTTCGCCGATTCGTCTTGTCGGCGTCGTCGGCGGCGATTATCCGCAGCAGGCGATTGATTTTTTGAATAATCGCGGCGTCGATTTGGAAGGGCTGCAGGTGATTGAAGGAGGAAAAACTTTTCGCTGGTCCGGAAAATATCATTACGATCTTAACAACCGCGATACGCTTTCGCTGAATCTCAATGTGTTTGAAAATTTCAACCCGGTGATTCCTGAATCGTACAAAAAAACAAAATATGTCTGTCTCGGCAATATTGATCCGACACTGCAAAAACAGGTTTTGGAACAAGTGGAGAAACCGGAGTTTGTTGTCGGCGATACAATGAATTTTTGGATTGAAACAAAAAGAAAAGAACTGCTGAATGTTATACCGATGTTCGATGCATTTATTCTTAATGATTCCGAAGCGCGCCTTCTGGCGAACGAACCGAATCTTTTACGAGCGGCAAGAAAAATCCGTGAAATGGGAGTGAAGATTTTAATTATTAAAAAAGGAGAGCACGGCGCGCTGCTGTTTCACGATGAAACGGTATTTTCTGCTCCTGCGTATCCTTTGGAAAATATTTTTGATCCGACCGGCGCCGGTGATACTTTTGCGGCAGGCTTTACGGCGTGGATTGCCAAGAATGATGATACGTCTGATTTGAATTTGAAAAAAGCCGTTATCTACGGAAGCACGATGGCGTCATTCTGCGTAGAAAAAGTTTCGTTAGACGGCTTGCGCGATCTTTCGTATTTAAAAATTCAGGACCGCTTTCGCGCCTTCAAACAGCTTTCTCAGTTTGAAGATTAAACAGCGCAAAAAAAATAATTATACAGTGCAGGTCGGCAGCGGTGCCGACCTGTGTTGTTTTAGCGAAAACAAAATGATGATTCAGCCGATAGAATGGAAAAACGGCGAAGTACGATTTCTTGACCAGAAGAAACTGCCGGAAGAAGAACACTATTGTCAAACCGGAAATCTTGCCGACCTTGAAGAAGCGATTTTAAAACTCAAAATCCGCGGCGCGCCGCTGCTGGGCATTGCCGCGGCATACGGCGTGCTTCTTGGAGTTCGGGATTTTCAAACGGCGCCGTCCGAAGTTTTCTTAAAAAAATTTAACGAAACGTGTGCGCGTCTTGCCCGTACGCGCCCGACGGCAAAAAATTTGTTTTGGGCATTGGAACGGATGAAAGAAGTCGTGCGTCTAAATTCCAAAGATGATGTACCGACGCTCTTTGAAAAATTAGTTCGTGAAGCACTTGCTGTTCATGAAGAAGACCGGCAGATGTGCGATGCCATCGGAAAGTTCGGTGCGGAATTAATTCCGGAGAGTGCGGTTATTTTAACGCACTGTAACACCGGTGCGCTGGCAACCGGAGGAATCGGAACGGCGCAGGGCATTATTACCACTGCACATGCACAGGGAAAAACAATTTCGGTATTTGCCGATGAAACAAGACCTCTGCTTCAAGGGGCGCGGCTGACGGCATGGGAATTGCAGCGCGCCGGAATTAACGTAACGCTGATTACCGATAGTACGGCGGCGTGGACTATACGAACAAAAAAAGTACACTGTATTATCACCGGCGCGGATAGAATTGCGGCAAACGGCGATTCGGCAAATAAAATTGGAACTTATAATCTCGCCGTGCTGGCAAAAGAACACAGCATTCCGTTTTATATTGCGGCGCCGGTTTCAACCATTGATACCACGCTGACGACGGGAGAAGAAATTGTTATTGAAGAACGGGGAAGCGAAGAAGTTGCCGAAGGATTCGGCAGACGAACGGCACCGAAAGATATTAAAGTTTTTTCTCCCGCGTTTGATGTGACTCCGCATGAACTTATTACTGCTCTTGTTACGGATAAAGGAATTCTTCGTCCGCCGTTTTTTCAATCCATACAATCGGTGATGCGATGATTGATGAAACTGAGGCGATTGTTCTCCGCTCTATGGATTTCAGCGATACGAGCAAAATTGTTACGCTCTATTCAAAAAAATTCGGCAAGATAAAAGTGATGGCGAAAGGAGCGAAGCGGGCAAACAACAAGTTCGGTGCATCGCTTCAGCCGATGACGTATTCTTCAATTGTTTTTTATAACAAGCCGTCGCGCGATCTGCATCTGCTTTCAAAAAGCGAAATTGTTGAGCCGTTTATCTCGCTGCATTCGGATTCGGAAAAAATGTTCATCGGGCTGGCGCTGATTGAACTGTTGAATATGGCAATGCACGATGAAGAAGAAAATCCGGCAATGTTCGAGCTTGTTGTTCAGGCAATGAAAGAAATGAACAAAGCGGAAAAAAACAGCATCAATATCTTTCTTGCTTTTCAGCTTCGGTTATGCGCGATGTTCGGATTTCGGTTAAATCTTTCGGCGTGCAGACGATGCGGCAGGCAGTCTGAAGAAACACATTCGCTTCACGGCTATTTGCAATTGACGAACGGAACATACTGCTGTTCGTTCTGCAATGAAGAAACCGGTTCGGGAGGAGTAAAAATTACTTTGGGAGCAATTCGTTCCATGCAATGGCTTGAAGAAACACCGCTGCAGAATCTTACACAGTTAGCAGTTTCTTCATCTATGCGGGATGAAATACTTTCCGCGCTTCAATTGTATCTGCGGTATCATATTGAAGGGATTAGAACTTTGAATTCTCTTTCGCTGTTATACAGCCAAAGATGAAGAGCACTATTGGTTTAAAAGAATTTTATTATTACTAATGAAATGCAAGGAGGAATAATTTTATGAAACGTTCTGTTTTAGCCGCCGTATTTTTTATTGCCGTCGGAATTATTTTCGGTGTTGCCCTCGTTACGGATTTCGACGGAATTCCGCTCGGGAAAGCACAGACAAAAGAAGTGAAACTCGGTGCGGACCGAAAACCTTCAAATGCGAATGTGGATTTGAAAGCCGCGAACGATGCTTTTGTTGCCGTTGGAAAAGAAGCAACTCCTTCGGTGGTGTATATTGTGGTAACGACAAAAGCAAAAAAGAATCCGCACGGCGATGATTTCTTTCGGTTCTTTCCGGATTTCAAATTTAAAATGCCCGATGAACAGCAGTCGCAGGGATCCGGTTCGGGCGTTATTGTTTCAAAAGACGGATACATTCTTACCAATAATCACGTTGTAGAAAATGCGGACGAACACGGTATTGACGTTGTGCTGACCGATACGCGCCGATTTAAAGCAAAACTTATCGGCACCGATCCGCTGACAGATGTGGCGGTAATTAAAATTGATGCGGATAATCTTCCCGTCGCTATGCTCGGCAATTCCGATGATGTGCAGGTGGGACAGTGGGCGCTCGCTATCGGCAATCCGCTCGGATTAAATTCTACTGTTACGCTCGGTATTATCAGTTACATCGGAAGAAGCATTCGAATTATTAACGACAGCTACGGAGTGGAAAATTTTATACAAACCGATGCGGCAATTAACCCCGGAAACAGCGGCGGCGCACTGGTAAATATTAACGGCGAAGTTATCGGCATTAACACTGCTATTGCCACTACCAACGCACGTTATCAGGGATATGGATTTGCCATTCCGATTAACCTTGCCAAGAGTGTAGCAACGGATTTAATTAAATTCGGAAAAGTGGAGCGGGGATATATCGGCGTGCAGATTTCCGTTGTGGATGAAACGCTTGCGAAAGCAAACGGACTGGATAAAGCAGAAGGCGTTTTTGTGCAGGATGTTGTGGGGGATGCCGCTAAAGAAGCAGGACTGAAAGCGGGCGATATTATTCTTTCTATTGACGATCATGCCGTGAATCAGCCGAATGAGCTGCAGGCGTATGTTGCCACTAAACACCCCGGCGATAAAATTAAAGCGGTTATCTGGCGCGACGGAAAGAAAATTGAAAAAATGATAACCTTAAAACCGCGGCAGGATTCCAATAAACTGGCGTCGAATGATGAGAACAACGGCGACGACAATAGCGAAACATCTGCAGGTTCAAAATCCATTACGTTTGATAAACTCGGATTCAGTGTTGCCAAAGTAAGCACAAAAGTGATGAAAGATAGGGATGTAAAGAACGGCGTTATCGTCAGCGACTTGAAACAATTCGGCGAAGCCTCCAACAGAGGATTGCAGGTTGATGATATTATTTTGGAAGTTGACAGAAAGCCGGTTTCTTCCACCACGGATTTGCAAAAGATTGTGAAAACGAAAAAACCGGGCGATGCATTATTGATGCGCGTAAAAGATGCTTCCGGCACCACACGCTTTGTTGCCGTGATGATACCGAAGGATTAAAGTTTTTAATTGTTGTTTGTCATTCCGAACGAAGTGAGGAATCTGCCGGTGATTTATTATTCACGTTTGAGATTCCTCTCCTCCTTCGGAGATTCGGAATGGGTATAATACTCAGTTTGTGTTGATAAAAAGACTGTTAGTTTTCTTTGACATAGCGATATTGGTAGTAAACAATTTTTATTCATCCATGCGCCTGCGGGCGCTTTTTTGTTATGTACAGTCAGGATTTTTTTTTACATTTAATAGCATCTCAAAAAAAGTTTTAAACCGTATGCAGTCAGATTGAATCCAGTCACACTGAGCGTAGTCGAAGTGTGAAGTAACATTATGAACGTGATGCACTGCCGTTAGCATTCATTAGTACTTACTATGAATGATGTAAGAAGTTTTCAGATACTGCAGAAATGTTGTTTACAGAAATTATTTTAACGAACGAGTACGAAAAACAATGATACGCTATTTTACTTCAGGTGAATCACACGGTCAGGCGCTTGTAGGAATTGTCGAAGGAATTCCGGCAGGGCTTTCTCTTTCCTCGGAATATATTAACCGCCACTTGCAGCGGAGACAGCAGGGATACGGCAGAGGCGGAAGAATGAGAATTGAAACGGACAGAGTGGAAATTCTTTCGGGCGTCCGCTTCGGCAAAACGCTCGGCTCGCCGATTGCACTGATGGTGCGAAATAAAGATTGGGCGAATTGGACGGAGAAAATGTCTGTAGAAGGAAGCGGAAAAAATATCGACAAAATTATTCTTCCGCGCCCCGGCCATGCGGATTATATCGGCACGTTGAAATACGGGTTTGACGATATTCGCAACGTAATAGACCGCGCCAGTGCGAGAGAAACCGCAATGCGGGTGGCGTGTTGTTCCGTTGCCAGAAAATTTTTAGAAGAAGTCGGAATTTTTATCGGCAGCCACGTTCTTTCAATCGGAAGTGCGGAACTTAAAGACAGAAAAATTATTGATGTGAAAATTCAAAAATTGCTTTCCGCGAATGCGTGGAGCGTTGCAAGTGAAGCGGATAAATCCGAAGTGCGAATGCTGGAATCTTCTTTGGAAGAAAAAGCAATTTCTTCCATTAAAGCGTGTAAGAAAAAAGGTGATACGCTCGGCGGAATTTTTGAAGTAATTATCTCCGGCGTGCCGATCGGACTGGGAAGCTACGTACATTTCGACCGCAAACTCGACGGGCAGCTTGCACAAGCGGTAATGTGCATTCAGGCAATTAAAGGGGTGGAAATCGGCGATGGATTTGAAAACGCAAAACGCTTCGGTTCGCAGGTTCATGATGAAATTCTTTCAAAAAACGGAAAAGTTATTCGTCCGACAAACCGCGCCGGCGGTCTGGAAGGGGGAGTGACCAACGGAGAAAATATTATTATCCGCGGTGCCATGAAACCGATTTCCACATTAGCGAATCCGCTGCGAACTGTTAACATTGTTACCAAGAAAACCGAACAATCCCGCTACGAGCGCTCGGATGTCTGCGCTGTTCCGGCGGCGGCTGTGGTGGGAGAATCCGTTGTGGCGCCGGTTATTGCCAATGCCTTTTTGGAAAAATTCGGCGGGGATTCGATAAAGGAAATAAAAAAGAGAGTGAAATAGATTTGAATATTATTTGTAATGATTGTAGATTATTGAAAAAGGAGATAGAAAGATGGCTCAAATTACTGTGAATGAAGTTTTAGAAACCTTTAAAGGACTTTCTTTGCCCGAGAAAGAATTTGCTGTCGAATTATTAGAAAAACAAATCGTTGCCGAAAAGCGCAAAGCGTTAGTTTCAAGAGTAAAAGAAGCGCGTAAAAATTATAAATCGGGTAATGTAAAAAAGGGAACTGTAAAAGATTTATTAAAGGATTTAAACAGTGATTAATATAATTTGGGATAATGGTTTTAAACGTTCTTATAAAAAGAGAATTCAACAATTTCCTAAATTGAGCAAAAAATTTCAAGCCACTATAAAAATTTTTGAAGAAAATCCATTTCACTCCAAATTAAGAACGCATAAACTAAGCGGTGAGTTAGATGATGTATGGTCATTTTATGTTGATTATGATTGCAGAGTAACGTTTCAATTTGTGGATTCTCATACGGTTTTATTAATTGATATTGGTTCACACGATGAAGTTTATTGAAAAAAATTACCCCTTCCCCAAGTCCTGCACCCAACAATGCAGGACTTTTCTTTTTTAAATATCTTCCAAAATTTTTCAGCAAAAAATCTCCGTTGTAAGTAAAACTTATGTGAATGGCCTTGCCATACACTATAACAAACAATTTACAAGGAGATTTTATGAACAAAACATTTCTGTTTTTCTTTTGGGTAATACCAAAATTGCTGATTGCGCAAACGGATACAATGTTTGTGGAAATGGCGAACGGCAGCACGCAGGCGTACGCCGTAACGGCGATAAACCAAATAACGTTTAGCCAAACGCCGACAAGCGTAAAAGAATTGGAGCAGATGCACAATATTTTGCGCTCTTTTACATTACGGCAAAATTACCCAAACCCGTTTAACCCAACAACAACAATCGAATACGAAATACCGCACGCAGGGAATGTGGACGTTTCTATTTTTGATATTCAGGGAAGAAAAGTTAGAGAGTTAGAAAAAACCGCGCACAACGCGGGGAGTTACAAAGTTGTGTGGGATTCGCGCAACGATGTAGGACGAATAGTTGCCAGCGGAACATATTTCTACCGTGTGCAATTTAACGGTTCGCAGTTGGTTAATAAATTATTGCTTTTAAAATAAACAATGTAGGCACGGACGGTAGTCTGTGCATTAAAATCAGGAACGTTCTGGCGACCGTTCCCACAAAAGGAGAAAAAAAATTATGAAAACGTTTTTTGTATTTACCGTTTTATTGTTTAGCGTTGCAATAACCAATGCGCAAACAAAAATGTTTATTTATAAAAATTCCGGCGGGACGGATTCTATTGCGTTGAGCGATATAAAAGGAATTAGTTTTAAAAATAATATGTCTAATAGTGATACAGTTGGTAATGTAGTTATTAATGATTCATTTGATTCTAACATTAACAATTGGGTTGTTTGGGGTACTCCGGAGTTACCTTCAAAAGTTGTGTAAATAAAAAAGCGCATCCGTATCTTAGGTTAG
>JACFMZ010000027.1 GCA_019455105.1 Bacteroidota bacterium
AACAAATTGTTTGGCAAGCTGAAGAGTATCAATGGTTATAGCGGCGGAATCATTCCGTGTATAAAGGCTGTCATTTTTCACAATATCTTTCCACAGCGAAGCATATTTTCCGAAGATATCGGATTTTCTTGCCGCTTCCGCTGAAATATCGGATTGCGGAAATTCGGCCTTCGCTTTGTCGTAAAGAGCTTTTGCGGAGTCGTAGAGTAAAAATTTTTTTTCAAAAAGATTTGCCAGAACAAAATACGAGCGGGCGGCTTCATCGGTCCTCACAAAAGCCGTATCAACATATTGAAATTTTTCTATTGCGGTATTCAGCGAATCCATTGCCAGAAAAGTATTCGCAATTTCAAAATGAATGGTCGCCGCATATTCGGTATTTTTAGCATCCGAAAGTAAATTGTTGAGGAGATCTAAGACATCGGAAAATTGTTTCTGTGCGCGAACCATTTTTACCATTTCAATGCGCGAACGGAAGTATTGAAAATAAATCGGCGTATAGCGTTCAACATTGCGATACGCAGTTTCAGCTTCCTTGTAATTTTGCATGGCGGCATAACAATCGGCAATACGCATTTCGGTTTGAGCGTTAATTGCATCGTCGCTGCTGTACTTCAGCGATGCCTGCAATAATGGAATGGCTGTTTCGTATTCTTTATTTTCTGCATAATACTGACCGAGACTCAGTGCCGCATCCGCCGCAATGGTTTTATCACCGTTCTGCTGTGATTCTTCATATAACGCCTGAAGGTTCGCCACTCCTTCTTTTTCCTTTTTCTGATTTAAAAGCGCCTTGCCGTAAAAAAGTTTTGCTTCGGGAATAAGATCGCTGTTCGGATATTTTGCAAAAAGCTCCAAAAATTTCCGTTCGGCTTTTACATTGTTCTCTAAATAGATATATGATTTTCCAATCATCAGCAGGGCATCATCAACCCATGTGGAATTTGGGTAATACGAAAGGAGTTTGGAATTTTTTTCAATGGATGACGAAAACTTCTGGCGTGCCGCCGGAGTAAGCGGAATTTTTGAATACGGAATATTGCTTGGTTTTTCCTGCGCCGCGGCAATGGTTCTTTCCATCTCGCTGACTGCTTCGTTATATAAGCGCTGGGCATTATAGTAAGTATTAAAATACGCTACCGTATTAGTATAGCCTTGTTTGGTAAAATCCGCTACTGAACTAAAAACACCGCAGCCGGCAAAATTCAGCATTGCCGTTAAAATAATTATATGGAAAAGATTTTTTTTCATATTGTGCTATAAAATACTTAATGCATCATTGCAATTCAATGTTAAACTTTTTCTTCTCATCGGTGTCAAAAAATCAATTCACACAATAACATTTTCACAAACCGGAGGTTACAATGAAAAGTCGATTTTTCTTCTTTGCAGTACTCCTTTTCTCATTTTCTTTTGCGTTATTCTCACAACCGATGAATGGACCACGCCGAGGCGTCAATCAACTGAATCTTACCGACCAGCAGAAAGACCAATTTCAAAAGATTCATTTTGATACCCAAAAGAAAAATATTGAACTTACTGCCAAACTTGCTACCGCAAGAGTTGATCTAAAACAGATGTTACTCGGCGACAAGCAAGAGAAATCTGCCGTTGAAAAAAAATTAAAAGAGATTTCTGATTTGCAGGTTTCACTTAAAATGAACCGCTTTAACGATTGGACGGAATGCAACAAAATTCTTACTCCTGAACAGCAAAAAATCTGGAAACAACAATTACAACGGCATCTACTTGGTGCAGAAAATCGCCGTCCGATGATGAACAACAGACGTCCATCAATGCAGAACCGGCAAAATAATGCGCCGTACCCGCGTCATCGGATGATGCAAAATATTCCGCAAAATTAAAATTATTTTTTTGAAAGAATAAAAAGGATGAATGAACTTCATCCTTTTTTTATTTTAAAAAGGTAGCAATGAGGTTTTTATTTTTTCGGTTTTAATGTCGGTCGAATATCAATTTCACTAACGTTGGAGCGACCTGGCATTGTTAATGCAAAGAGAACCGTTTCGGCAACATCTTCCGGTTGAACAATATTCGGATTTTCTTTTTCGTTTTCTGCAAATGTTGTATTTACCGAGCCGGGCGAAATTGTTACAATGCGAATATTATATTCCCGCACTTCCGGCATCAGCGAGCGGGCAAAGCCGATGAGTCCCCATTTTGATGCCGCATACACCGAGCCGCCGGGAAATGAATTTTTTCCCGCCAGTGATGCAATGTTTATGACTTCGCCATGTTGCTGCTTCATCATCAGCGGAATAACAGCGCGGCAGGTAAGAAAAACGCCTTTAAGATTAACATTCATCATTTCATCATACTGAGCAACGCTCATATCAACAACGTTAGAAAAAATTCCGACGCCGGCATTGTTCACCAGAATATCAACAGATGAAAATTGTTTTTGTGTTTCACGAATAAGCTGTTCAACAGATTGTTCGGAAGTAATATCCGTCGGCACGGAGAATGCATTTCCGCCGGCAGCGGTAATTTCATGTTCCACGCTACGAAGTAATTCAGCGTTTCGCGCCGCCAGCACAACATTGACCCCTTCCTTCGCCAGTGCTATTGCAACAGCTCTGCCGATTCCTTTGCTGGCGCCGGTAACAACTGCCGTTTTATTTTTTAATGAAATCTTTTGCACTTATAAATCTCCTTCAATAGGACGCAGCACTATTTCATCCGTTGTTACTCCCTCTGGCTGCAGATAAACCGAAAGCACGGCTTCGGCAAGATTTTCCGGCTGCATCATTTTTGTATGGTGCTTTTCCCGGACTTTCTCATTCCACATTTCCGTTACGGTTGCGCCGGGCAGTACATCAATAACACGAATTCCGGATTTCCGGACTTCGGCGCGAAGGCAGCGCGTCATTGCCAGCGCTCCGGCTTTTGCCGCAGAATAGACCGATGACCGGAGAAATACATTGGTTGCCGAAACCGAATGAATGGAAATAATTGTTCCGCACTTTCGTTTCAACATTTCGGGCAGCACTGCTTTGATGCAAAAGAAATATCCGCGAAGATTTGTTTCGATGATGGCATTAAAATCTTCCGCCGTTGTTTCTTCAAAGGTTTTGAAAGTTGTGACGCCGGCATTATTAATCAGCGTATCCACCGTTCCGAGCTTTGCACTAATTTTTTTATACGCCGCATCAACATCATGCTTTTTTGTTACATCACACAAAAGGGCAAATGCCGAGCCGCCGTTGTTATTAATTGCCTGAACATTTTTTTCCAGCAGCGATTTGTTTCTTCCGCTTAACACAACCACCGCATCAAGAGTTGAAAACGTTCCGGCGAGCGCCGCGCCGATTCCTTTACTGGCGCCGGTAATCCAGATTACAGGTTTTTGCTGAGACTTCATTATGAAAGTTTGTTGGTGATAAGAGTTAAAAATTCAGTCCGCGTTTTCATATTACTTTCAAACACGCCAATCATGGCGCTGGTTGTGGCGTGCGACTGCTGTTTTTCAACGCCCCGCATCATCATGCACATATGTTTTCCTTCGCAGACAACGGCAACGCCTTCCGGTTTCAACACTTCATCGAGCGTCATGGCAATTTGCCTCGTCATGCGTTCCTGCAATTGAAGCCGGCGCGCAAACATATCAACAATACGCGGAATTTTACTTAAGCCGACAACTTTTCCGTTCGGAATATACGCGATATGAATTTTTCCGTAAAACGGAAGCAAATGATGTTCGCACATACTGAAATAGCTGATATCTTTTACTATCACCATTTCTTTGTTCGGTTCGGAAAAGAGCGCGCCGTTCAGTATTTTTTTCACATCATCCCGATATCCTTTTGTCAAGAACTGCATGGACTGCGCAACACGATGAGGCGTTTTAATCAATCCCTCCCGTTTCGGATTTTCGCCGATTTCCGACAACAGCGAGAAAATTGCTGCTTCGAGTTTTTGATCTGCTGTTGGTTTTGTTTTTTTAGCCACTATTATTCTCCGCGATATTCTACGAAATTTTTTTCTGTTTCATACAGTCGAATGGAATAAAGTTTTCCTTCCGTTATATGCGGCGCTATTTGTTTCCAGCATTGCACAACAATATTTTCCGCCGTGGGATTAATTCCTTTCATAAAGGGAACATCTGTGTTTAAATTTTTATGATCGACAAAACTGATAAATTGTTCCTCCAGAATGATTTTTAATTTTTTCAAATCAATAACAAAACCGGTGGAAGGATTCCGCTCTCCGGCAACACAAACTTCCAAATAATAATTATGTCCGTGTCCTGTCGGATTGGAACATTTGCCGAACACTGCAAGATTTTTTTCATCAGAATAGTTCGGATCGAACAAACGGTGGGAGGCGCTGAAATGCGCGCGGCGATAAACGTACACAATTCCCATTAGACCGCCAGCGCTTTCAAAATTTCTTCGGTGTGCCCTTCAACTTTTACTTTCGGAAAGATGTGAGAGAGCTTTCCTTTTTCATCAATAATAAACGTCGTTCGTTCAACACCCATATATTTTCTGCCGTACATACTTTTTTCTTTCCAGACGCCGTACTTCTTCAGCAATTCTTTACTTTCATCGCTGAGCAGGAGAAAATTTAAATCGTATGTTGCAATAAATTTCTCGTGAGAGTGCAGACTGTCCGGACTGACACCGATGACAACAGCCCCTTTTCGTTTTATGGCGGAAAGATTATCACGAAATGAGCAGGCTTCTTTTGTGCAGCCGCTGGTATTATCTTTCGGATAAAAATAAAGAACAATTTTCTTTCCGCGAAAATCTTTTAGGGAATAGTTCTTTCCATCAACGGCAGAAAGAGAAAAATCCGGAGCGTTGTCTCCGACCTTTAACTGTGGCATCAGCTTTTCCTTAAAAATACAATGGACAGGCTGTTAACCTGCCCATAGCGTTTATTCAACAGCTTTTTTTACTTCATCGTAGTTTGGTTCAACACCGGGATTTTCTGTTACCCAAGAATAAGTTACCGTTCCCGAGCCGTCAATAACATACACCGCACGGTTGGCAACATCGTATCCTTCCAAGCCGCCGAGATTTTTAAACAGACCGCAGGATTGAGAAGCAACCTTTCTTGTGTAGTCGCTTAGCAGCGGAAACTGAATATTATATTTTTCAGCAAACGCTTTATTGACAAACGGCGCGTCAACGCTGATTCCCAAAACCTGCGCCTGAAGATTATTGTAATGAGCAAGGCTGTCGCGAAAGCTGCACATTTCCTTATCGCAAACTCCCGTAAAGGCTCCGGGGTAGAATAAGAGAACAACTTTTTTTCCGGCAAAGCTGGAAAGTGTAACAGGTTTTTTTGCCGTGTCAACTAAGGTAAAGTCCGGCGCTTTTTGTCCTTTTGAAACTGCCATAATAAAAACTCCTTTCGTTTTGTGTAAGCTATTTAACGTAGGAAGTGTAGGAATTGTTCCTGAAGAAAAATTTTTCCGCTACGTTATACACCGTTAAAATATCGAAATCATTTTGCAGTGTCAAACTTCTTGGGAAAAATATATTTTTTCTTTATATTGATGCGTAAATTTTTCATTCAACGAAGCTTGGAGAGGTGCAAGAGTGGTTGAATTGGCCACCCTGGAAAGGTGGTGTACCGGCAACGGTACCGTGGGTTCGAATCCCACCCTCTCCGCAAATTTGCAGGTTTACTGTTGTGGAGATAAATACTTTCAGTAGAAAAGTTTTTGCAGTTTCTGCTGAACAGAGTAATAAAAAAATTATTTCAAAATTAAATCCCGAGAATGAATTCGGGATTTTTTATCAATAATCTCGGAGAGGTGTCTGAGTGGTTGAAAGAGCCGGTCTCGAAAACCGGTATACCCGTCAGGGTATCGAGGGTTCGAATCCCTCCCTCTCCGCTGAAAACGTATTTTTCGCTGCTGATTTTCATTAGGAACTATCCGTTTTCCCGCGTCATTTTACTGTATTTACCTCATTTAACTTTTCTTCTTATTAATTACTATCTTACCTGAGTGATGTAACAAAATTTTCTTCATGCCGTAAACATTTTCGGCTTTGCATACAACGGCTTACAATTTTTTCTGTCTGATGAAATTACTATTTACTTTTTTGTTCATTTTTTCTGCGATATTATTTCCGCAACAAAAGGCAACCTTAAGCGGATTTATCCGCGATAAAGGAAACGGTGAATCACTTCCTTTTGCAAATGTTCTTATAAAGGATTTAAAAATCGGCGCCGCAACAAATATCGAAGGATATTTTGCCATTCCGAATATTCCCGCGGGAAAATTTCAGGTGCAAGTTTCGCTTTTAGGATATCAAACATTTTCGTTCACAATAAACACTGAAGAGAAGAAAAATATTATCCAAAATATTTTCCTTGTTGATCAATCGGTGCAAGTCGGCGAAGTCGTTATTTCTGCCGAACGTGAAGAAGAAAAGCATGCCACGCAGACCGGAAGAATTGTTATGCAGGCTAAGGATGTGGCATCAATCCCGACTATTGGGGAAGCCGATGTGTTTCGTGCGCTGCAAATGATGCCCGGCGTAAAAGCCGTTTCAGAAATTTCCAGCGGTTTAAATGTTCGCGGCGGAAGCTCCGACCAAAATTTAATTTTATTGGATGGAACAGTTGTCTACAATCCTTCACACCTTTTTGGATTTTTCAGCACGTTTAATAACGATGCCATTAAAGATATTGATTTAATGAAAGGCGGCTTTCCTGCCGAATACGGCGGAAGACTTTCTTCTGTTCTTAATGTTACCAATATTGATGGTGACAGAGTGACGACTCACGGAAAAGCTTCCCTCAGTTTATTAAGCACGCGTCTTACCGGCGAAGGACCGTTAGGAAACGGTTCATGGTTTCTTTCCGGAAGAAGAACATATTTTGATCAGGTAATAAAATTTGTCGGTTTGGATACCGGAGACGATGCTCTTCCGCTTTATTATTTTTATGATGCAAATTTAAAACTGAATCAAAACTTATCCGAAAATGATAAACTTTCGCTTGTTAGTTATTTTGGGCAGGATAATCTCGATTGGGGTCTCGGTGATAATGAACTTTCTCTCAATATGCGCTGGGGAAACAGAACGAATGCGCTGAAATGGACTCACGTCTTCAGCCAGACTCTCTTTTCTAACTTCACCGCTTCATATTCTTTTTATAAAGCGAAAACGCTTATGGATTTCGGCGGCTTTAAATTAGGGCAGGATAATACCGTTGACGATTATTCTCTCCGCAGCGATATAGATTTTTTTTGGACAAATGAGCATCTCTTAAAATTAGGCGTGTGGTGGTCTCAATATAAAGTTACCTATTCCGAACACGGCGACGGAGCTCCCTTGGTTATAGAGACACGTCCTTCACAATTTTCATTATACGCTCAGGATGAATGGACTATCAATGAACGCTGGATCACTCAATTCGGTTTACGTTTTGAATATCAAGATTTATCAAAGTCAATACAATGGGGACCGCGCTTTAATGCACGGTATAATCTCGATGAATATTCGCAGATAAAATTTGCAACAGGATTGTATTATCAATTTCTTAATGCGGTTTCCGCCGGCACGGAAAATGGATTTTCGCCGTTTGATATTTGGATTCCCATTAACAACAAGATGAAACCGAGCCGATCAATTGATTTCGTGCTGGGCTATGAAACACGGTTTTTTGAAGCTCTTACAATCAGCGCGGAAACTTATTATAAAAAGTTTTATGATGTTCTTCAATTTAAACGGGAATTTCTTACAACAACGGAAATTGAATTAGACAAACTTTTTTATTACGGAACCGGCAGATCATACGGCATAGAGTTGTTTGCGCAAAAGAAAATTGGAAATCTTACCGGCACTGCCGGCTATACCTTAGCCTGGACGTATAGAACATTTCCGGAATTAAATAACGGAATGGAATTTATGCCGAAGTACGATCGGCGCCACGATATCACTGTTACCGGAAGTTATCAGCTTACCGATGATTGGAAATTCGGAATGGTCTTTACCTTTGCAACGGGACAATCTTATACTCGGGGATCCGCCAGGTATGATCTTATTGCTCACGGCTCAACGTTCCCGATAACGCTTCCCGGACCACTCTATAACCACCGGTTATCACCATATCACCGATTAGATTTCAGCGTTACGAAACATTTTACTGCGTTGGGTGTTGAGGGAAATTGGTATGTTCAAATTTATAATGTGTATAACAGAAGAAATGTCTGGTTTAAGCAGTTTAACAATTTAAAAAATCCGCCGCAGATTACTGACGTTAAATTACTTCCCATGATACCGACTGTCGGCTGTGATTTTTCATTTTGATATTCTTAGAGAGATATGAAAAAAATAAAAATTCTCTTTCCGTTGTTTGCTGCAATAATCGTACTTCTGAATAGCTGCGATGAAGTGCCGACTGCATTTCAGTATCAGAAAATTGCCGTTGTGGAGGGAACGCTTGTTGCCGGAGAATCGATTGACACGCTGCGATTAAATTGGACCGGCGAAGTCGATAAATTTTATAATAGAGCCTCTTTAGCCATTCCCAATGCCGTGGTCTTAATTAAAAATTCCGACGGAAGCATTTTTGATTCATTGATCTACGATTCATCAAATCCGGGCAGATATTATTCGGTGAATCCTTCAAAAAAAGCAGAGCCGAAAAAATCATATTCCTTGTACATTAAAACCCCTTTCCCTGACGAACGAATTATTACGGGAAGTACAACCGTTCCGGATACATTCAGCATCATCTACTCCAGCGTAAAGAATAACGATACCCTGCATTATGATCTCAACGCGCCACCGAATATTTTTCTTTGGTCGCCGAGCAGCAACTTCGGCACGTACCTGCCGACGGTAGAAAGTCTTGATTCCGGTGCGGCATTAATACCAAAATTTTATTACAGCGATACCGCAAAAAGTGATTTTATAAAACCGGATAAAATTGCTTTTCGTATCGGTTTGCCTCGCGAACAAACAAACACGTTAATGCCTTGGATTTTTCTCAGCTATTACGGGAAAAATAGCTTTGATGTTTATGCTGTTGATGATAATTTGATGAATTTTATAAATCAAGCGGTGATAGCGCAGTCTGATGAACTAAAAGATATTACCTATGCGTTAAGCGGCGGGATCGGTTATTTCGGCGCGAAAACAAAGGCGAAAAATGGAATTGTCGCCTATATTGTACCGTAATTGAAAATTTTTCTTTGAACAAAAAAAGGGGATTCTAAATCCCTTTTTTGTTTTTCATCGTTCAGTAGTATATTTTACGGTATGGATTCAATTCTTTTCGGTAAAGACCCCGAAGAAAATATTGTCGCCGTGCATCAGCTCTCGGATTCGTCCGTTCGCATCTTCAAACGGTCGGGCGATATTGTTGCTTCAAGAGACGAACAGTTTTTTCCTTTCTTTCATCTTTCTCAAAAACGATTTATCGAAAACTATCCAAAACAGTTCTGGCTGAAAAAGTTAGAAGGGAATAATTTCTATCAATATGTCTGTGCATTTCCTTCTCTTGCTCTCTGCAGAGATGCCGTAAATTTTGTGCTTCGAACAATCAACAAAGAACTCCGGACAAATTATCATTCGTTTCTCGATACCGAGCATATACTCTTCCGCGCCGATACAAGCACGCAGTATTTGCTGCAAAGCGGAAAAACGCTTTTCAAAGGAATGTCGTTCAACGATCTGTACCGCATGCAGATAGATATTGAAACGTATTCCGCCTCGCATTCCTTTTCACGGGCAGAACGAACCGACGACAGAATTATTTTTATTGCCGTTTCCGATAACCGCGGATTTGAAACCGTATTGGGAGGAAAACATGTTACCGAAAAAAATTTACTACAGCAATGCCGCAAGCTGATTGTCGAAAAAGATCCCGATGTTATTGAAGGACATAACATTTTTAATTTCGATCTGCCGTACCTTATGAAACGGTTTGAGCTTCATGCTCTTGAATTCAGCATCGGCAGAGACGGCTCCGCGCCGAAAGGATACTCAACCCGTTCCGCCTTTGCCGAGCGGGAATTGGAATATACCAGCTACGAAGTTTTCGGCAGACATATTATCGACACGTGGCTTCTTGTAGAAGCGTACGATCATACTAAGCGCTCAATGGAAAGTCATTCGCTGAAATACGCCGCCCGCTTTTTTGATATTTCTGCAAAGAACAGAACGTACATTGACGGAAATAAAATTTCATGGTATTGGGAAAACGATCCGGAGACATTAAAAAACTATGCGATTGATGATGTGATTGAAACCCGCGCGCTGAGCGAGAAACTTTCCGGTAGCAATTTCTCTCTTACCAAAATGCTTCCGTATAACTACGGCACTGTTGCACATCTCGGCAGCGCTGCAAAAATCGAATCACTCTTCCTCCGCGAATACCTGCTTCATCGTCATTCGCTTCCCAAACCGCAGAAAGGAACGCAGACTACCGGCGGCTATACCGATGTTTTTTATACCGGCGTCTTCAGCCCCATTATTCACGTGGATGTTGAATCGCTTTATCCTTCCATTATGCTTTCCAAAAATTTACAGCCCCGTACCGATGCGCTGAATGTTTTTCATACGGCGCTTGAACATTTAACCGCGCTGCGGCTGCAGACAAAAAAACTTCTCGCGGAATCTCTCGACGAACAGGAACGCTCCACGCTCGATGCGCTGCAATCTTCATATAAAATTTTAATTAATTCTTTTTACGGATATCTCGGTTATATGAGAGGACTTTTTAATGATTACGCCGCGGCGGATATTGTTACAACGACAGGACAGGAATTATTAAAACTTTTAATTAACGAAATTGAACGCTACAACGGAACAGTGATTGAAGTAGATACCGACGGAATTTATTTTATTCCGCCGGATAATTTAAAAGACGAAGCTGCGGAACGGAACTTCGTGCGAAATCTTTCCGCTCTTCTTCCGCAGGGAATCAATCTTGGCTTTAACGGCAGATATAAAAAAATTTTAAGCTACAAGAAAAAAAATTACGCACTTCTCCATTACGATAATCGCATTACCATGCGGGGCTCGTCGCTTGTCTCCCGTTCTATTGAACGCTTCGGAAGAACGTTTATTCAGCAGTGTATTGATTTTTTATTGAATGAAAATTTTTCCGAACTGCATGCTCTTTATCTGGAGTTGGAAAAAGCCATTCGTGAACACAGTTTGGATATAAAAGATTTTCTCAAAACCGAATCGCTGAAAGATTCCTTAAAGCAGTATCAGGAGGAAGTTGCCGGCGGCTCGCGCAACAGATCGTCTGTGTATGAAGTCGCCCTCAATTCCAGCCGTCCATTTAAAATCGGCGATAAAGTAAGCTATTACATTACCGGCACGGATGCGAACATAAAAAGTTTTGAACATTCAAAAGAAGCGCGCGACTGGGATGCGAATTTTCCCGATGAAAACACGGCATTTTACTTAAAGCGGCTGCGGGAGTTTACCAAAAAATTTGAAGTCTTTTTCTCAGAGCAGGATTTTCTCGAAATTTTTTCTACGGAAAATCTTTTCGGCTTCGATGCGTCGAAAATAAAAATCCTCAACAAAAAAGTTGAGGATGAAACGGAACGAGACGAAAGCGGTCAGACAAAAATTGAATTTGATACCGATGACTTCTAATGCACCTTTTCAGAAAAGTAATTTTTTAAATAATCAACAATCGCAAAGGTAGATGTCCCGGGCGTAAACAGTTCGCCAATGCCGAGCGCTTTTAATTTTTCAATATCCTCTTCGGGAATAATTCCTCCGCCGAACAACAGCACATCATCCATTCCTTTCTGCTTCATTAAATTATACACTTTCGGAAAAATGGTCATATGTGCGCCGCTGAGCGAGCTGATACCGATAGCATTCACATCTTCCTGAAGCGCTGCTTCCACAATGGCTTCGGGAGTTTTACGCAAGCCGGAATAAATGACTTCCATTCCCGCATCACGCAGCGCCGCCGCAATTACTTTCGCGCCGCGGTCGTGTCCGTCCAATCCTGCCTTGGCGATAAGTATTCGTAATTTCTGATTCATAATTCTCCTTGCAAATATCCGAGCTGCCGGGTAAAATTTTTTAACGACGTATAAAATTTTGAAAGAGGAAACCCGACAACCGTATAATAATCCCCTTTTATTTCCTTGACAAACACCGCTCCGAAATCATCCTGAATTCCGTAAGCGCCTGCTTTATCCAACGGCGAGCCGGTTTTTACATACGCCTGAATTTCATTTCGTGTAAGTTCGCGGAATGTTACTTCCGTTTTTTCGTAATCAATATAGGATATTTTCGTCTTTACATCAACGAGCGCAAAGCCGGTAAAGACAGTGTGCGTTTTTCCGCTCAAGCGCTGCAGCATTACCACCGCTTCGGCGCTGTTTTCCGGTTTCCCTAAAATTTCTTTTTCAAGAACAACAATCGTATCCGCACCGATAATGATGCCGCGATGGAATGTCTGCGCAACGCTTTCAGCCTTTTTCTTCGCCAGCTCTTTTACAATTTCCGAAGGTGTCTGCGCGTTGTTGAATTCTTCCGCCACATTGCTCGGCTGCGTTTCAATGGATAAGCCGATCTGCTTCAGCAGTTGAATTCTTCGCGGTGAAGAAGAAGCTAATATTAACGGGACCGATAGCTGCAACATAGTACAAAAAAAAGGCGATTCTGATTGAATCGCCTTATCTCCTTTTTCAAAAATTGTTAACGAAACATCGCTTTCAAACTTCCCCATGTCCGTTTAACGCTTGAAACATTGTGAGACACGGTGATGTTTTTTGAATACTCAAATTCGGAATCTCTCTTCAATATTTTAATGCGGTACTGATAAATTGAGGCATCGGTTTTAAATGCCGTTCTGTCTATATACTCGTAGGATGAATTTGTACCTTTCGGCTGAACCGAAGCGATAATGCTGAACTCTCCCGTCATTCCCGCACACCGCTCAACATGATATTCCACTACCGTTCCTTCATCTGCGCTTCCCCATTGAACGGTGATATTATTTCCATCGCTCAGCGCTTTCAGTGAGCCTTCACGGATTACACCGGCAAAGAGAGTAAACGAAAGAAAGAGTATGAAGAGTAAAAGTTTTTTCATGATTTTAATTCAAAAGAATGGCAGAAATTAAAAAAATATTTGCTGCCTCACTTGTAAGGTAACGTAGGAATTACAGATTGTCAAGTTAAAATTAATTGGAAGAGGTGCACATTTCTTGACGCAGTTTAAGAATTTAACATTCTATTCTGAAATTTATCGGGAAGATTGTTAAGAGAAGTTTACATCCAAGAAAATCAAGTGCGGAAGGCGGGACTTGAACCCGCACGCCTTTTGGGCGCCACCCCCTCAAGATGGTGTGTCTGCCAATTCCACCACTTCCGCAGTTTGAGTGTAACATATTATCGTCAATGTTGTTTGTACCGAGGGCCGGACTTGAACCGGCACGTCCCTTGCGAGACTCAGGATTTTAAGTCCTGTGCGTCTACCAATTCCGCCACCCCGGCAAACCAACAAAAGACTTTTTCGAGGCGCCGATCAGATTCGAACTGATGCATAAAGGTTTTGCAGACCTCTCCCTTACCACTTGGGTACGGCGCCCTATTTTCTTAACCATTACAAAGAACAGAGTTTACAAAAAAATCCCGTCTTGTGGACGGGATTGAGCGGGAAACGGGACTCGAACCCGCGACATCAACCTTGGCAAGGTTGCGCTCTACCAACTGAGCTACTCCCGCATATCGCAGAGCAAATATAATGAAATATGGCTCGCAAGTCAATAATCAAATATGCGGTCATCGGCTGATTTCAAGCACTTCATATTTTAAAATACCGGCAGGAACTTTTATTTCCACAATTTCGCCGACCACTTTTCCCATTAATCCTTTCCCAATGGGCGAGGTTGCGGAAATTTTATTTTCTTCAAAATTTGCTTCTTCCGGCGAAACGAGTTTGAACACATTCGCTTTCCCGGTTTTTAAATCTTTCACTTTTACGTTTGAAAGAATGTACACTTTATCGTTCGGCAGATCTTTGCTTTCGATAATGCGCGATTTGGATAAGGTCTCTTCTAATTTTGCAATACGATATTCCAAGTGACGCTGCTCTTCACGCGCTGCATCATATTCTGCATTCTCGCTTAAATCACCATGACCGCGCGCTTCGGCAATTTTTTGCGCCACCTGCGCTCTTCCGTGAATTTGTAATTCACGAAGCTCCTGCTCCATTTCAATAAATCGTTCTCTTGAGAGATACACGACATCTGTCATAACGCATCTTACTTTTATTGTGGATGATAAAAACAATAGCCACTGTCTGTGGACAATGGCTATGATTTACTACTCTAAATGTATACACCTTTCGGTGTAAATGCAAGGACTTTTTAGCTTTTCGGATGAAGAATGAGATGTCCTAATTTATCTCGTTTGGTCTTAAGATATTTTTTATTTATATCATTCGCTCCGACTTCAATAGCAATCCGCTCCGTTACTTCAATGCCGTAACTTTTTAAACCGTTTATCTTATCGGGATTGTTGGTGAGCAGACGAATTTTTTTTACGCCGAGATCCATTAAAATTTGCGCGGCAATGCTGTAGTCGCGCAGGTCCGCATGAAAGCCGAGCGCTTCGTTGGCTTCAACGGTATCTTTTCCCTTATCCTGAAGCTGATACGCTTTTAATTTATTCAGAAGTCCGATTCCTCTTCCTTCCTGTCTCATGTAGAGAATAATTCCTCTTCCTTCTTTTTCAATCATCCGCATAGAAGCGTGAAGCTGCTCGTTGCAGTCGCACCGCAGAGAGCCGAGCGTATCGCCGGTAAAACATTCCGAATGAACGCGAACCAGCACCGGCTCCGGCGCGGAAATATCTCCTTTAATCAAGGCGAGATGTTCTTTATTATCTACCAGCGATTTGAATAACGAAATATCGTAATTTCCGAACTGCGTCGGCAGATGTGTTTCCACAATTTTCTTTACAAATTTTTCCCGCTGCAGCCGGTAGTGAATAATTTCTTCAATGGAAATTATTTTCAACTGAAATTTTTTTGCAATCACTTCTAATTCAGGAAGGCGCGCCATTGTTCCGTCTTCATTCATAATTTCCACCAGCACGCCCGCCGGATATACACCGGAAAGTCTACACATATCAACAACCGCTTCGGTATGTCCCGCGCGGTGCAGCACGCCTCCTTCAACGGCACGAAGCGGAAAAATATGCCCCGGCTTGCCGAAATCGGCGGCGCGCGTATTGCTGTCCGTTAGAGCTTTCACCGTTTTGGCTCTGTCGGAAGCCGAAACGCCGGTGGTAGTTCCGTGTAAATAATCAATCGAAACAGTAAAGGGCGTTTCGTGAAGCGATGTGTTCACTTCCGTCATGGGATACAACTGAAGTTCGGCGGCTCGTTCTGCCGTGATGGGCGTGCAGACAATTCCTCTTCCTTCTTTAACGAAGAAGTTAATAATTTCCGGAGTGATTTTTTCAGCAGCTGCAATAAAATCTCCTTCGTTTTCCCGCTCTTCATTATCAACAACAATAATAATTTTCCCCTGCCGGAAATCTTCGATGGCTTCTTCAATAGGACTGAGAATATTTTTTTGATTATTGTTGTGTAACACCTTCAACTTCACCTTGTTTGTTTACCACGGCAACCGAATTCCGTTCTAATTTTACTTTTACATTATCGGCAATTTGAATAAGAAGCGTTTTCTCTTCAACGCCGATAACAGTGGCATGCAGACCTCCGGCGGTAACAATTTTATCTCCCTTCTTAACTGCGGAAAGAAGTTTTTCCCGTTCTTTCTGCCGCTTGGACTGCGGACGGATGATCATGAAATAAAAAATTCCGATGATCAGCGCGAACATAATTATTGTGCTGTAAATTTCTCCGCCTCCCTGTCCTCCTTGCGGCGGCGCCATTAAAAAATAAAACATAAATTGTTCTCCTTTAGTTTTCTATAAGTGTTTTGTTTGATTGAAACTGTTCCAACATTGTTTTTTTCCATTGCGAAAAATCATCGGCAAGAATATGCTGTCGTGCTTCTTTCATCAGCGAAAGATAAAAATGCAGATTATGAATTGATGCTAACTGTAAACCGAGAATTTCATTGACCTGAAACAAGTGACGGATATAACCGCGCGAAAAATTTTTACAAGTATAGCAGCCGCACTCTTTATCCACCGGCTGGTCGTCGGTTTTCCATTGCGCATTTTTAATACTAATTTTTCCGTAATGAGTAAATAGCGCGGCATTTCTTCCGTTTCGAGTCGGCATAACGCAATCAAACATATCCACTCCCCGCTCAATACATTCCAGCAAATTTTCCGGCGTGCCGACTCCCATTAAGTATCTCGGTTTCTGCAACGGCATTTGCTGCGTAGTAAATTCCACAAGTTCATACATTTGTTCCGTCGGTTCGCCGACCGCCAAACCCCCGATTGCGTACCCTTCAAAATCCAAATCCACAAGCTGCTTCGCGCTCAATGCACGAATATTTTTATACGTTCCGCCTTGAATAATTGCAAAGAGCGACTGGTGAAATCCGTAATACGGTTCAATTTCTTTCACCGCTTGCAAACATTCTTTCGCCCACTTCACGGTAAGTGCATTCGATTCGCGCGCATATTCTTCGCTGCACGGAAACGGCGGACATTCATCCAGCACCATCATAATATCCGAGCCGATTGCCCGTTCAATTTCAATAACTTTTCGCGGCGTAAAGTGATGAAGCGATCCGTCTAAATGAGATTTGAATGTAACGCCGTCCGGATGAATTTTTCGTAATTCCGTTAAACTAAAAACCTGGTAGCCGCCGCTGTCGGTAAGAATCGGCTTCTGCCAGTTCATAAATTTGTGAAGCCCGCCCATTGTGCGAAGCACGTCAATTCCCGGACGAAGATATAAATGATACGTGTTGCCGAGAATAATCTGCGCGCCAAGCTCAAGCAGTTCACGCTGTTCAACAGCTTTTACGGAGCCTTGAGTTCCCACCGGCATAAAAATAGGCGTTTCAATAACGCCGTGGTCTGTTTCAAGAATGCCGGCACGTGCTGATGAATTGGTATGAACAACGTTGAATTTCACGCCACAAGATACGAAAAGTTTAACGGGTTTTCAATCAGCAATAAAACTCTATCTTCTTACTCATTTTCCTGAATAACCGTCCACAAATCATCGGTTGTCTGCGCAAGGCGCTCGGCGAGATTAACAAGAATTTTATTGGCGATATCGGGATGATTGCGGATGACTTCATCAATGCTGCTTTCAATACACATCACTTCGGTGGTTTCCAGCGCTTTCATGGTTGCGGTGCGGGGTCGGGCAAGAATTCCGCTCAGCTCGCCGAAAATCATTCCGCGCTGGTTTATGGAATTGACGAGCTTTTCTCCTTTAAAGATTCCGATTTTTCCGTTTAGCAACACAAACCATTCGAAAGAAAGCTCCCCTTCTTTGGAAAGAACTTCTCCTTCGTTATAAATTTTTCGTTTTTGCTGAATGCCCATTTCTGCCTTCCTATGGTGATAATCTAACGATCTTCCAGTTATTTGCGTGATCTTTTTTGTATGCAATTCTATCGTGCAAACGGCTTTCTCTTCCCTGCCAAAATTCAAATTCATCCGGAACAATGCGCAGCCCTCCCCAATGAGGGGGAAGAGGAATCTGCTTGTTCTTAAAATCTTCCAGCATTTTTTTAAAGGCGGCTTCCAGCGCAGAGCGAGCGGTAAGAATACTCGACTGATGCGAAGCCCACGCGCCGAGCTGGCTGTCCACCGGTCTGGTGCGGAAATATTCCAGCGATTCCAACGGAGATATTTTTTCTACACTGCCGGTAATGCGAATCTGCCGCTCCAGCGATTCCCAAAAAAAGAGGAGCGATGCCATAGGATTTTCGGAAATATTTTTTCCTTTGGCGCTTTCGTAATTGGTAAAGAAGACAAATCCTTTTTCGTCGTAATTTTTCAGCAGCACCATTCGTACGGAAGGTCTTCCTTCTTTTGACGCGGTGGCAACAGCCATGGCATTTGCTTCAGGAAGCTGCGCTGCAACGGCTTGTTTAAACCATACATCAAATTGTTCAAACGGGTCTTTCTTTACATCGTGCTCGTCGAGAGACCCTTTTTTAAATTCTGTTCGTAAATCTGCTAAAGAAGTTTTTTCTATCATTTGGGTGTAATATATAAAAAAAATTAAACCAATGTTATTCTCTTTTTCACTCCGAACCCCAGCAAAGTGAGGAATCTCACTCTCTGTATAAAGCATGTCATTCCGATGGAGCGTTTTTTGCGACGAGGAATCTCAAAGGTGATGAATGATCAAGCGTGAGATTCCTCACTTGCCCCTTTAGGGCTACACTCGGAATGACAATTACTATAGTTTCTACGAAGTAACAATAAAACAACGAACTATAAAAAGTCTGTCATTCCAAAATCCCAATGGGATGAAGAATCTTACAACAAATTTATTTCATCCCAATTCGGATTCATTGACGCAATAAGATTTAATTTTTTTTCTCGTCTCCAGCTTTTTATTTGTGTTTCCCGTTCAATGGCATAGCGGATATCAGAAAATTCTTCAACATATATCAGTTTGGTAATTCGATATCGATTTGTAAATCCTTCTATTCTCATTTCTTTATGTTCAGCAATTCTTCTCCGCAAATTACCGGTTACACCGGTATAGAGCGTTCTTGAGTTGTTCGTCATTATATAGACAAAATATTTTTTTTCGTCCATATTTTTTTTCAATCAAGTTTGAGATTCCTCATCCCCTTGGGATTCGGAATGACAATTACAATATTTCATTAAAAATCTAAATATTTATGTCATTCCGAAACACCGAAGGTGTGAGGAATCTCAAAACTTATTGTCTTTCCAACTTTAGATTCCTCACTTCGTTCGGAATGACATAATATTCATGATTAAGATTCCTTACTACCTTCCCTACAAGTCATAGCGGAATGACAATGCAACCAATAGTGACGCGTAAAAAATAATATTCCCATTACCTGCTCTTATCCGGATACGGAGGCGGATTGGGAATTTTATATTTGACGTTTTTCAACTCTTCTTTAATTACTTCAATTGCTTTATTCAACTGATCGTCAATGCCGTTAAATTCATGCGACGGGTCATTATCAACCTGAATATCAGGATCGACGCCGTGTCCTTCCATAATCCATTCTTTCCCTTCATTATCATAACGGGAAAATTCCGGACGATTCATAAATCCGCCGTCGAGAAGCGGAAGCGAGCCGCGAATGCCGACAACTCCGCCCCACGTTCTTCTTCCGATAATTTTTCCGAGATTATATTTTCTGAAACGATACGGAAAAATATCTCCGTCCGATGCGGAAAATTCATCGGTCAGTAAAACTTTCGGACCAAGGTGCATTCCGTCGGGATTTGGTCCCGGAAGAGTATTGCGCGCAATAGTTATCATTGCGAGCTGACGGTTCAGCCGTTCGGCAATCATCGGCGAAACATTGCCGCCGCCGTTTCCGCGGTCATCAATAATCAATGCTTCTTTGCGTAACTGAGGATAATAATATTTTGCAAATTCATTTAACCCGTTCACGCCCATATCGGGAATGTGAATGTAACCGACTTTTCCATCGGTCGCCTTATTTACTTTTTCAATATTTCCCTGCACCCAGTTATAGTAATACAATCCTGCTTCGCTTGCCGTCGGCAGAACAGTAGTCTCGCGGCTGCCGGCTTCTTTCGGAGAAGAATTCACTTTCAGCACAACTTGTTTATCCGCTTTCCCGACCAGCGCTTCAAACAAATCATTCATTGTATTTGTCGGTTTTCCGTCAATGGCAAGAATGTAATCCCCTTCTTTCACATCAACGCCAATTTCCGTGAGAGGCGAACGGAGATTTTTATCCCAGTTTTGTCCTTTAAGAATTTTTGTGATTTTATAAAATTTCGATGAAGGATCCCGCTCGATTTTTGCGCCGAGTAAACCGAGAGGAATGCGCTCCGGTTTCGGATAATCTCCTCCCCCTACATACGCATGACCGATATTCAATTCGGAAATCATTTCACCGATAAAATACGTTAAATCGATGCGGTGATTAACATACGGAAGAAGCTGCGCATATTGATCATGTTTTGCTTTCCAATCAACACCGTGCATATTCGGCGCGTAGAAGAAATCTCTCATCTGGCGCCAGCATTCGTCGAAAATTTGTTTCCACTCCGCGCGGCGGTCGAGAGTTACTTTCAGATCCGAAAGATTTAGTTTTTCTTTTGTTTCAATTTTTCCTGTCGGAAGGTCTATGATGGAGTAATTTCCATCTAAGAGAATCAGCATTTTCTTTTGGTCGGCAGAAATTTCATATCCGCGAACATCGCCCAATTCGGTCTCTTTTTGTTTTTCCAAATCATACAGCATAAGCGAAGTCTTAAAATCTTTACTACTTCGTTTACTGTAATAAACTTTATTTCCGATAACACTAATGTTGCCGTAATTGGAACCTTGTATCGGCAGGCCGACAATTCGCTGCACTAAACCATCGGCATCAACCTTCACTGTTACTTTGCTCTCTTCATCTTTTTTCTTATCGTCATTTTTCTTTTTGTCATCCTTCTTTGTTTCTTCTTTTATTTTTACTTCATCGCTTTTCGGTTCAAAGGGAGATTTTGTTTCCTTTGCGAGCGTAACAAAATAAATTCCCGCCATATCGGTGTAACTGTGATTCCATTCCGTTTGGCTGTACGTCGGATTAAAATTTCTGTCGGAGGTAAAGAATAAATATTTTCCATCCGGACTAAAAACCGGATTTGCCGAAGCGTACCAGCCGTCCGTTACTTCTATTGTTTTCTGCAATTCAAGAGAATATAATTTTATTTTCTGCATCACTTCCGCTTCGGGATTTGCATACGTAATCCATTTGCTGTCCGGCGACCACGAATAATCGGAAAATTCCCACACATCGGATTTTGCAACTTCGGTTACTTTTTTGGAATCAATATCCACAAACCATAAATGCTGTGCGCGGTCTCCCCACAATAATTTTTTACTGTCCGGAGACCACACCGGCTCGTATTTGTAATTGCTTGAATTTTTTGTGAGTTGAACCGGCTGTCCTAATCCATCCTGCGGACGAATCCATAGTTCATCTTCTCCTGTTGCATCGGAAATGTAAGAAATATATTTTCCGTCCGGCGACCAACGGGAATTTCGTTCATGCACGCCGGAAGTATTGGTAAGATTTCGCGTGGGACCGTTTTTTGCCGGAACGGTGAACACGTCGCCGCGGGCGCCGAACAGCGCACGATTTCCGTCCGGCGATATATCAAAACTTGTAATGCTCTTGCTGACATCAATCAATCCGCCCCGCCCTGATTCAAAGTCATCGTTTATTTGAATGGTAATCTTTGTTTCTTTTTCTGTCTTCAAATCAAAACGGTAGAGATAACCGGCATTTTCAAAAACAATCGCGCTGTTATCGCCGGCAAGAGAAGGAAATTTGCAGTCGAATTCGGGAAAAAATGTTTTTTGAGTTGTTTCCTTCGTTGTTACATCGTAACAATACAAATTCATTTTTTTATTGTTATCTCTGCCGTCTCTGTCGGACATGAAATAAATTTTATTGCCGACCCACATCGGGAAAACATCCTGCGCAGGGTCGTTGGTAATTTTTTCTGTCTTCTTCGTTTCAAAATTATAAATGGAAATATCATCCGCCATACCTCCGCGATACCGTTTCCATGTTCGGAATTCACGAAAGACCTGATTGTACGCCATCGATTTTCCGTCCGGTGAAAACGAGGGCCAGCCTCCGCGCGGCACCGGAATTTCCACCGGAATTCCGCCGTTAATAGAGGCATAAAAAAGCTCTCCTTTGAAATCATTAAATTCAATTTGACGCGAGCGATAGACAATGGTGCTGTTATCTTTCCACGCCATGACAATGTTATTCGGTCCCATTCTATCGGAAACATCATCGCGGCTTAAGGTTGCGGTGTATGTTAATCGTTTCGGAATTCCGCCGCTCGAAGGCATAAGATAGACTTCCGTATTGCCGTCGTACTGTCCGGTGAACGCAATATATTTTCCGTCGGGAGAAAAACGGGCGAACATTTCAATGCCGACATCGTTCGTCAGTTTTCGCGCTGTTCCTCCGTTTGATGAAACCGTGTAAAGATCTCCGGCGTACGTAAAGACGAGATTATCGCCGTAGAGAGCCGGGAAACGAAGCAGTCGTGCTTCCTGCTGTGCCAGTGCGAATGTTGCAGCAAGCACAATCAACATAAGTAGCTTTCTCATGAATACCTCAAATTAGAAATTAGAATGTAAGATGTTTGTTGTGGAAAATAACCTTGTTCTTCGAAGCAGTCTTGCCTCGAAGATACAATGGCGGCGGGGTGTGTGAAAGAATAAGAGAAAAATGGAAAAAATGCAACCGGCAATTCAGCGTCGATACATTTTAATTTACAACGGAATATTTCCATGTTTCTTTTTCGGGTTTGTATCAACTTTATGTTCCAGCATTTCGAGCGCCCGAACAATCCGCAGGCGGGTTTCTCCCGGTTCAATTACATCATCAATATATCCCCGTTCCGCGGCAGCATACGGATTAGCAAATTTTTCCGTGTATTCTTTTACTTTCTCGGCAAGAGCTTTCTCTTTATCCTTTGCTTTATCAATTTCTTTTTTTAAAAAAATTTCCGCTGCGCCGTGCGGACCCATCACGGCAATTTCTGCACTAGGCCAGGCAAAATTCATATCTCCCCGAATATGTTTTGAACTCATCACATCATACGCGCCGCCGTACGCCTTGCGGGTGATGATTGTAATTTTCGGAACAGTCGCTTCGCAGTACGCAAATAATAATTTCGCGCCGTTACGAATTATTCCATGTTTTTCCTGTTCGGTGCCGGGCATAAAACCCGGAACGTCCACAAACGTAAGAAGCGGAATGTTGAACGCATCGCAAAACCGGATAAACCGCGCTGCTTTTATTGAGGCATCGTTATCCAGCACGCCGGCAAGATATTTCGGCTGATTGGCAATAACACCGGCAGCGTAACCGCCGAAGCGTGCAAAGCCGACAATAATATTTTTTGCGAATTCTTTATGCACTTCAAAAAATTCGGCATGATCCGCGCAGCCGAAAATTATTTCTTTCATATCGTAAGGGCGAGCAGGATTTTCTGGAATTATTTTTTCCAATTTCTCTTCTTGCCGGTTTACCGGATCTTTCGTTACAACTTTCGGCGGTTTTTCGGAATTGTTCTGCGGAAGAAATGAAAGAAGTTTTTTAATATCAGCAAAACATTCCTCTTCATTTTCAGAAGCAACATGTGCCACGCCGCTGAGTTTAGAATGCGTTGACGCGCCGCCCAGTTCTTCACTTGTTACTTCTTCTCGCGTAACTGTTTTTACCACATTCGGTCCGGTAACAAACATGTAACTCGTTTTTTTCACCATAAAAATAAAATCGGTAATTGCGGGAGAATAGACGGCGCCTCCTGCACACGGACCAAGGATGGCGGAGATTTGCGGAACAACTCCCGAAGCGAGCGTATTACGAAGAAAAATATCGGCATAGCCGCCGAGCGAAACAACGCCTTCTTGAATTCTCGCACCGCCGGAATCATTCAGTCCGATAATCGGCACGCCGGCTTTCATTGCCATATCCATAATCTTGCAGATTTTTTCGGCGTGGGCTTCGGAAAGCGAGCCGCCCAGCACGGAAAAATCCTGACTGAAAATAACAACATCTCTGCCATTAATTTTTCCGAATCCCGTAACTACACCGTCGCCCGGTATCTTCTGATTTTCCAAACCGAAATCATTCGAACGGTGAGTTACCAGCATGCCGATTTCTTCGAATGTTCCGTTATCAATCAGCCGTTCAATGCGTTCGCGCGCGGAGAGTTTTCCTTTTTTATGCTGCGCTTCAATTTTATCTTTTCCGCCGCCAAGCTGCGCTTCTTCTTTTTTTTGCCGCAGTGTTTGAAGTTTATTCATTCTTTCTCCGGAACGTAGAATAAAAAATTAATTTGATTTAATGTAGAACGAAATAATCATAATTGCACGAAAAAATGATTTCTATTTTTTGTATATTACAAAATCTTTTTAACAAAAATTATTTTCAATTCAGCGATGTTTAAAACTCAACAAACTATTTTCAGAAATTATTTTCAAGAATTTGAATTTTCTAAAATTCTTAAACCCAATTTTCGGTATCTTAAATTTGATTTCATCGGCGGTTTAACTTCCGCAATTGTCGCTCTTCCTCTTGCCCTCGGTTTTGGTCTTCTCTCTTTTAACGGAAATCCTCAGGGAGCAGTTGCCGGATTATACGGAGCTATCTTTACCGGAATTCTGGCTTCGTTCTTCGGCGGTACGCCGCTTCAAATTACGGGCCCGACCGGAGGAATGACGGTCGTCTTAACCGAAGTCTATATCCATTACGGCGGCGTTGAAGCACTGCTCGCCGCTTGTATTCTGGCAGGACTTTTTCAAATCGGATTCGGATTAATGAAACTCGGAAAATATGTTCACCTTGTTCCTTACCCTGTCATTGTCGGCTTTACGAACGGTATTGCAATTCTTATTTTCACCCAGCAGTTTAAAACTTTTAACACCGCTCCGATTATTGCATTAATTACCATGGGAATAATTTATGTAATTCCGAAGTTTAACAAAAATCTTCCGAAAGCATTAATCGGTTTAATTATCGGTTCGCTCTCTGCCTATTTCTTTTCTTCAACGGAAATTCTACGAACAACTTTTTCGTTTCAATCGAATAATTATTTTACGGTACAAGATGCCATTGCAACAATCGGAACAATCCCTTCATCGTTTCAAATGCCGCACCTTCCGTATATTTCGCTGGAAACCTGGCAGAAAGTTGTTCCGGCGGGATTTACCATTTCACTGCTCGGCGCTATTGAAACGCTGCTCGCTTCCGTTGTTTCGGACAACGCAACGAACAGCCGTCACAACAGCAATAAAGAATTAATCGGGCAGGGAATTGCAAATTATGTTGCGCCGTTTTTCGGCGGCGTTGCCGGAACCGGCGCCGTTGTGCGCACAATGGTCAATATCCGCGCCGGTGCTAAAACACAATTATCCGGAATTATTCACGGCGTCGTTCTGATTATTGTAATGATATTTCTCGGCGGACTTGCCGCAAATATTCCGCTTGCTGCGCTTGCCGGAGTGCTGATGATGACAGCCGTCGGCATGTTTGAAACCGAGCCGCTTCGTCTTCTTCCTAAAACGCCGATTCCTGATTCTGTCGTTATGCTGACAACCATTGCCATTACGGTATTTGTTGATCTTATTACAGCGGTAGAAGTCGGTATGGTAATGGCGGCATTTCTTTTTGTTCATCGCATGAGCAATCTCGGAATGGCGCAGGTCAATCTTGATGAAACTCATCATTTGCACTCCAAAGAATGGACGCAGCGGTTACTGGCAAAACATAACATTGCAATTTTTGATGTTGAAGGTCCCCTCTTTTTCGGCGCCGCACGGAGCTTTGTTGATTCGTTGGAAAAGAATTTTGAAGTGAAAATTGTCATCCTCGATTTACAAAACGTTCCGATTATTGATACCACCGGCGCAATGGCGGTAGAAAATATTGTTCATCGCCTTTACAAAGATAAAAAGCGTTTTCTTGTTGTCGGAATCAGACCGCAGGTGAGAAAGACTTTATACAATCTCGGTATTACGCAGAAAATCGGTATCGGAAATTTTCTCCCGAATATGGAAGAAGCCATTGCCTACGCCGTTTCGCTCTCCGATGAAAAAATAAAACACGAGCGTCTTTCAGATTATATAACCGATAATTTAATTTTATTGGATGTTGACGCCGATTCAAAAGAGAAATTATTTGAACAAATGATTTCCCAAGGATTGAAAGCAAAAGTCATTAAGAGCAAAATTGATTTTCTCCGCTCTGTGTTATCCCGCGAACAGCAGATGCCGACAACCATCGGACACGGTATAGCCGTTCCTCACGGGAGAGTCGGCGTGAATGGTGATGCAGTGGTAGTAATTTTTGCGAGATTAAAAAATGAAATTGTCTACGATGCCTCTTCAGAAGAGAAAGTGCGATTTGTCTTTCTCGTTTCTACCGGAAGCAATGAGAAGGAATATTTGAATATTCTGAGAATGATCGGGACCAATATGACGAATGAAAATATCTATCGGCGGCTGCTGAATGCGAAAGATGTTTCTGAAGCTCATCATATTTTTGCGGAAATAAAAGTGCAGGCAAAGTAAAAAGATTCTCTTATACTCATTGATGGTATGCAAAGAAATATAGTGGCTCGACACGGCGCAGAAACAATAGTCATCCTGAGCAAATGCCGATGTTGTTTATCGGCATTCGTCGAAGGATGACTTTACTAATTTAGCCTGTGCTTTGCTCACCCTGACTGTTTTTGTGCTCCTCTCACCACCAATTACTTAATCAAAATATTCGTCAATCACTGCGCCGCCGATAAGATCGTTACCTTCATAGAGTACAACAGATTGTCCGGGAGTGATGGAGCGTTTCGGTTCATTAAATAGGATTGATATTTTTCCTTCACCATCTCCTGTTCCATCAAGCTGCTTTACAAATGCCGGTTCATCGCTATCTTTATATCGGATTTTTACGGTTAAGTTCTTCCCTTCAAAAAGATCGGGATACTTCAGAAGATTAAGCTTTGATGCAATCAATCCCTTATGCAACAAATCATTTTTATAACCGACTTTCACTTTATTATTTTTATAATCAATCTCCGTTACATACAACGGATCGGGATGCGCAATGCCGAGACCTTTTCTCTGTCCGATAGTGTAGAACGGAAATCCATCATGCTCGCCGACTTTTTTTCCGTTCAATTCAATGTCGCCTCCCTTTACCGTTTGCTCTAACTGCGGAAGTTTGTGTTTTAAAAATCTTTCGTAATTATTATCCACAATAAAGCAGAGTTCAAAACTTTCTCCCTTCGCCGCAGTCTTCAGACCATACTTTCGTGCTACTTCGCGTGCTTCTTCTTTTGTATAATCCGCCAGCGGAAATAATGTATGCGCCAGCGATTCCTGCGTTACATTCCAGAGCATGTACGATTGATCTTTGCGCGTATCTTTACCGCGGGAAATAACATACCGCTTTGTTGTTTCATCGAGCCGTAATTTTGCATAATGTCCCATGGCAACGTAATCGGCGCCGAGCTGCTTTCCTTTCCGCAGCAGCTCTTCCCATTTAATTTTGCGGTTGCAGATAACGCAGGGATTCGGCGTTCTGCCGTGCATGTATTCATCAATAAAATTATCAATAACATTTTTCCCGAACACTTCGGAAAAATCCATCACGTAATGCGGAAAACCGAGCTTCATTGCAATCATTCTCGCGTCGTTAATGCCGTCTAACGAACAGCAGCTTTTATCCCCTTCTACCGTTCCGCCTACATCGTCGTAGTTAAACATTTTAATGGTAATACCGATAACGTTATATCCTTGTTCCACCAATAACGCCGCACACGCCGATGAATCTACTCCGCCGGACATTCCGAGCACGACGGTTTTATTTTTATTTTCGCTTTTCATTCAAACAATTTACAAAAAATACGTGAGAAGTTTTAAGAGAATTTCTACGGAATGTTTAACAATAAGAAGAGAAATTTCGTTTCTGAAAAAGAAAAATATTTTTATTGCAGAAATATGAGCAACAAAAATTTTTTACAATCGAACATCAAGCTGTACGGCAAGCTGGTTATCAAGATTTCCGTTTATCACATCGTTTCCGCTTCCCATTGAAAGCACATTAAAACGGAGCGTTTCGCTGTATTTAATGGAAAATTGAAAGACTTCAAACATTTTATAGCCGGCAAGAAAATACCAACGCATTCCTTTCCCATACAGCGGCGGATTGGAAAAATTTCCCTGCACGTCAGATTCATATTGATAAATCCGCGAGTCATATGACTCGGTATCATAAATAACAAACCTGAATTTTCCGGTAAATGGTGAATTTGTTTTTCTGTATGCAGCTTCGGAAAAAATTAAATATCCTTTTTCATGATAGCGCGAAGGAGAATAATCCACTGTAACAATTTCTAAACGCTGAGTAAGCGTAAAGGCAGGAGAGATTTTATACGCGAACTGAAAACGATAATTGTTTTGATTTCGCACATCGTCAAACTCATAAATGGAAAGCTGGTTTCTGATTTTATTTCTCAAATGAAAATACAACGTCCAAGAGCGGAATGATGAGAGAAGAGAATGAACAAACATCTCTCTTCCAGTACTGCCGAACGCCAAGCGATCCGGCAATTCGTATGAATCATAATACGCAGAAAAATATAACCCTCTCACGGGACGCAGTTCAATTCCAAGATAAGCTCCTCGTTCACCGTCGCTGATATCACTTCTCACGCCGAACGGACGGGAAAACGGACTGGTATATCCCTGAGAATACGAACGGCGGGAAAGCGCAACAGCAAATTCTCTTACCGGTTGATAGGTTATTCCCGAAATAGTGCTGAATCGTTCGGCATCGTTTGAAGCAAATTCAGAGAAAATACTGATCGTAGAAAAATTGAGAACCGTCCATGCCGAGCTGATAATTTTTTCTTTAGTATTTCCAAAATTGTACAGTGTCGGAATTAACCAATGATTATACTGAACACGATTAACAGTAACGCCTGCCTGTGAACCTTCCAGAAGATTATATGTTACAATTCCTCCCACAGTATTTTCCCTGACGGCATTTTTGCGTTTCAAAT